>JBHIEC010000105.1:0-8308 GCA_046760425.1 Anaerolineae bacterium | reverse complement strand
ATGCCGCCGAGACGCCGTGCCAGTAGGGGCAGTTGCACTGGCCGGCCCAGAGATGGTCGAGGAGGCCCTCCCCCTCTCCCAACGCTTGCCCTGAGCGAAGCCGAAGGGTTGGGAGAGGGGGAGAGGAGCGCAGGGGGGAGGGGGTGAGGGCTCGGTGCACCTTCTCGCTCACCCAGAGCATCTTCTTGTGCAGGTTGTTGACCTCAGGGTACTTGGCCAGGAAGTTGCGCCAGAAGCCGCCCTTGACGAAGCGCAGGGCGTCGTCGCGGCCCTCCTGTTTCAGGCGTTCTTTGAGGTGGACGATGTCGTGGGAATCATCGGCAGGCAGGGCCCATTCGGTCATCTCATCGTAGGAAGCGGTGGGAAGGTAGATCCGGCCCAGGGCGGGGAAGCGGCGGGCGTACTCGCCCGGGGGGATGGTCGTGACCCAGTCGCTGTTCTCCTCCAGGGCGGTGAAGAACTCCTCCATCCAGCCTGGGCCGCCGTCCTCGGGCGCCCAGCAGTGGGTGTAGGTTCCTGGCCAGAGGCCGAACTTCTCGCCATCGTCGCCCATGACGGCGATCTTGGGGCAGGGGCTGAGCCCTGCCCCTACATTCTCGGCCTCCCGCCGCAGGTACTCCATCACCTCCTCGACGCTCTTCCAGGGGATGCTGTAGCGCAGCCATTTGCTGGTGCCGAAGATCTTGAGGGGCGCTCCCTGCTCCTCGGTGACGTAGTAGCCGAAGAGGTCCTTGTCCTCCAGGCCCACGTACTTGAAATGGGTGTCGTCCACGATGGTGTACTCGATGCCTGCCTCGGACAGGGGTTTGGCGAGATGGGGCTCCCACACCCGTTCGGCCAGCCACAGCCCTGTGGGCTCGTAGCCGAAATCGTCCCGCACCGCCTGGGTGAGCTTCTCGATCTGGCCCAACTTGTCCACGTCAGGGATGGCGACCAGGATGGGCTCGTAGTAGCCGCCGGTCATGATCTCCACCTGGCCCCGGGCCACCAGGGCTGCGATGCGGGGGAAGTAGTCGGGGTGGTGCTCGACGATCCAGTCGCGCAGGCAGCCCGAAAAGTGGAGGGCCATGCGGATGGAGGGGTGTCTCTCCAGCGCGGCGATCAGGGGCTCATAGGCTTTCTGGTAGGCTTCGGCGAAGACGAAGTCGAAGTTGCCCACGGGCTGGTGGCTGTGGATGGCCAGACCGAGGTAGATGTGCTTGGGCATGGGGATCTCCTGCTGCTGGGTAGAGTAAGCGTTCAGCCTGCACATAGCGGCACCGCATAAATGACGGTGCCTGGGTCGTTTTTCACCCCAGGCGGCGTGATTTCATCCGCCGCCGACCGCCAATTCGGAGGCAAGGGTCAGTTACCTTCCCCCCAACGCTTTCAACTGCTCCTCCGCATCCCTCCGCAAATCAGGGTCGTTGCTCAACTCCAGAACCTTCTTGAAGTCGGCGATGGCCTTCTCTTTCTCACCTTTCTGTGTGTAGGCAAGCCCACGGTGGAAGTAGGCCACGGCGTTGTTGGGGTCGAGCTTGATGGCTTGGTCGCAGTCAGCAATGGCTCGGTCGTAGTCATCTTTCCCGTGGTAGGCGACGCCGCGATTGTAATAAGCCACGGCATTGTTGGGGTCGAGCTTAATGGCTTGGTCGTGGTCGACGATGGCACGGTCGTGGTCGCCTTTGTGATCATAGGCAACCCCTCGGTTGTAGTAGGCTACGGCGTATTCGGGGTCGAGCTTGACGGCCTGGTCGAAGTTGGCGATGGCGCGGTCGTAGTCGCCTTTAGCGATGTAAGCAACCCCTCGATTGCTGTAGGCTATGGCCAAGTCAGGCTCGAGTTGGATGGCTTGGTCGTAGTCGGCGATGGCGCGGTCGTAGTCGCCTCTGGCGAGGTAAGCGAACCCGCGCTTGTAGTGGACTATACTCTGGTCTAACGCTGGCACGCGCTCTACAGTCTGGCTCAGGGCATCGCTGAAGCGGGCGATAGCTTCGTCCCAGTCGTCGGCTGCGTAGCGGGCCATTCCAACAGTGAAGAGGTTTAGATAGGCCATCTCTGCCGAAAGGTCGGTTTGTAGGGTGAAACTCTCAAGTTCGGCTACGGCCATCGCCTGCACTTGCCCCTTTGCTTCCGGCCCCAGTTCGGGCATATATTTCGGCGGGCGCAGCACCTCAAAGTGCACGCTCAGCGGCACGGCCTCCGCCGTCACCCCGTACCAGCCCCAGATGACGATGGCCGCTTTGCGCTTCTCCCCCTCGGCACGGGCAGCGTCGCTCCCTTCCGCTTCAGTGATGGCCTGTCCCAGGGCCTCAACCTGTACGTCGTCGTACCCTTCCAGCGCCTGACGCAAGCGGCCCAGCACCGTCTCGGTCACGCGGTATTTCTTCTGCTCCGGCCCGTCGAAGTTGGCGACGAGGATGATGACCTTGGTAGGGGGCTGGGCCTGTTGGTAGCGGTAGTAGTACGCCCCACCCGCTATCAGGAAGGGGATGACGAACACGCTGGCTAGGGCCCAGGGACGCCAGCGGGGGTATTTCCAAAGCCCCTTGCCACCTGGTACCAATGGCGAAGTGCGCTTGAAGGCCAGGATAGCGCAGCCCAGCCACACACCGCCCACGCCTATCGTCAGCAGCACGATGGTCACCAGGCCCGTGTCACCCTGCCACAATTTGATAAATCCCACTACCGCGCTGACGAAGGCGATGAACCCCATGATCCAGCTGGGGAGCTTTGTGATAAAGTCGAGCCAGTCACGATCCTTGTGAGCCATCTCTTCTAACCTCCGACCAAAACCCAGGGGCTGGCTCACAATCCCCTCCTCACCCCCGCAACTCCTCCAAACTCCGCCGTATCTCCGCCAGTTCCTCGTCTATCTCCCGCCCCATTATACCATTCCTCTCCCCTCGTTGCAAACCACTTTACACTCCGAGGCCGAGAGCGTAACACACTGGGGATATGGAGTGCAGGCGTCGTCGTGAGCTGGCCGAACGGCGCAAGCCTGCCAGGGCTTCGCTGAAGGGGACTTCGGCATGAGCTCAGTTGAAGGCTTGCGTCCTCGTAGGCGCTCACTGAGCATGTCTTCAGAGCGTGCTTTGACCAAGTTCAGGTGAGCGCTTGCGACCGCACTCCGCTGCAATAACATGCAGGTTGCCCTAAACTTCATTTCCAGGTATAATAAGCACCAATCAGCCTATGCGTTTGACAAGGAGGATCCAATGACGAAGAAGACGGGTTTAACCATCGTCGCCCTCATCCTGACCCTGATCGGCTGCCGCCCGGCCGCGACGCCCACGGTCCAGGAGAGGCCGCCCACGGCTACCCCTGTGGTCAAGGAGGTGGCACCCACGGCCACGCCAGTGGTCAAAGAGGTAGCACCCACGCCCACCGTCGAGGAGGCCACGCCAACCCCCACGGCCATGGAGGAGGTGCCCACGGCCACAGCAGCAGCCGCGACGCCGACGGCGATACCTGAGACGCCCACGCCGGGGATCCCCGCCGCAGCCGTGGTGAACGGTCAGATCGTCCCCCTGGCCGAGTACCAGAAGCAGGTGGCCCAGGCCACGGCCTTCTTCATCGGCCAGGGCCTGGACCCCAGCAGCGAGGAGGGCCAGGAGACCCTGGCCCAGGTGCACCGCCAGATCCTGGACCAGCTCATTGATCAGGCCCTCATCGAGCAGGCCGCGGCCCGGGAGGGCATCACCGTCTCCGACGAGGAGGTGGAGGCCTCGGTACAGGCCATCAAGGAGGAGATGGGGGAGGAGAAGTTCAACGAGTCCCTGGTCACGGCCGGGCTGACCTACGAGGATTTCGTGGAGACCCAGCGCGCCCAGTTGATCGGCAACGCCGTGATCGCCTGGGTGACCGCCTCCCTGCCCACCACGGCGGAGCAGGTGCACGCGCGACACATCCTGGTCGAGACGCGGGCCGAGGCGGAGCAGGTCCTGGCCCAGCTCCAGGCAGGCCAGGATTTCGCCGCCCTGGCCAAGGAGTTCTCCCTGGACGAGACCACTAAGGAGCAGGGGGGAGACCTGGGCTGGTTCCCCCGGGGGATCATGCCCTCGGCTCTGGAGGAGGTAGCCTTCGCCCTGGCCCCTGGCCAGACCAGCGATGTGGTGGAGACACCCTTCGGGTTCCACATCCTTCAGGTTCTGGAGAAGGACGCGGCGCGGGAGATCCCCACCGAGATGCAGGAGAGCCTGCGCCAGCAGGCCTTCATGGACTGGCTGGAGGAGCAGCGGGATCAAGCGACCATCGAGCGCCTGGTGGGTGAATAGTTGAAAGCGCTCACCCGTCTGTCGGACCGTTCGGCTGGGCTCACGGCGAAGCCTCTCAGGCCAGAAGAAGTGCTTTCGACGGGTGAGCGTTTTTAAAGGAGGGCCATATGCCCAAGATCGCCATCACTGGCAAGGGTGGGGTGGGTAAGACCACCCTGGCCGGGTTGCTAGCCCACATCTATGCCAGCCAGGGCCAGAAAGTGCTGGCCATTGACGCCGATCCCGTGGCCAACCTGGCCTGGGCCCTGGGCTTTCCGCCCCAGGTGGCCGAGAGGATCACCCCCATCGCCGAGATGGAGGAGTTGATCTTCGAGAGAACGGGGGCCCAGCCGGGCACCTTAGGCGGCTACTTCAAGATGAACCCCCGCGTGGACGACATCCCCGACCGCTTCTCGGCGGCGCACCGGGGGGTCAGACTCCTGGTCATGGGCGCCGTCAAGCGGGGCGGAGGCGGCTGCATCTGCCCGGAGAGTGTCCTCCTCAAGAACCTGGTGCAGCACCTGCTGCTCTATCGGGATGAGGTGGTGATCATGGACATGGAGGCCGGTGTGGAGCACCTGGGTCGGGCCACGGCCCAGGCCGTTGACGCCCTGATCGCCGTCGTGGAGCCGGGCCGCCGCAGTATCTACACCGCCCAGACCATCGTGCGCCTGGCCGGCGACATCGGCCTGGAGCGGGTCTACGCCGTGGGCAACAAGGTGCGGGATCAGAGCGACCGCGACTTCATCGCCGCCCACCTGCCCCCCGATCTGCCGCTGCTGGGCTTCCTGTCCCTCAGCCCCCTGGCCATCGAGGCCGACCTCAAGGGGGTGCCCGTCTTTGACCTGGATCCCCAGTTGGTGGCCGAAGCTCAGGCCATCGCCGACTGCCTGCACGGGCCTTCGGCGTGAGCTAAGTCGAACGCTTCGATAGAGGTGTGCCATGGAAATCACCTGGTACGGCCATGCCTGTTTTCGTCTGCGGGGCAAGGAGGGCTCGGTGGTCACGGACCCCTACGACAAAACCATCGGCTACCGCCTCCCCCGCCTCAGAGCCGATGTGGTGACCGTCAGCCACGATCACCCCGGCCACAACCACGCGCAGGGGGTGCGGGGGCAGCCCAGGGTCTTCGCCGGGCCCGGCGAGTATGAGATCAAGGGCATCTTCATCTTCGGCCTCCCCACCTTCCATGACAGGAAGAAGGGCAAGCAGTGGGGGCGCAACACCGTCTATCTCTTCGAGTTCGAGGATCTGGCGGTCTGCCATCTGGGCGACCTGGGGCATGTGCCCACCCAGGCTCAGGTGGAGATCCTGAGCGACATTGACGTGCTGCTCATCCCCGTGGGGGCGGTTCACACCCTCAACGCCTCCCAGGCGGCGGAGGTGATCAACCTCCTGGAGCCCCGGATCGTGGTGCCCATGCACTACAAGACCGAGGCGGCCCAGGTCAGGCTCGCCCCCCTGAGCCGGTTCCTCAAGGAGATGGGCCTCAAGAAGGTGGCGCCCCAGGAGAGCCTCAAGGTCACCCGGAGCAGTCTGCCGGGAGAGACCCGGGTGGTGGTTCTGGATTACAAGCAGTGAGGAGGGTCCCTTTGGTTGATCAGGAACGCATCAGGAAGGCGGTGGCCGAGATCATTGAGGCCATCGGCGACGATAACTCCCGGGAGGGGCTGCGAGAGACACCGCGCCGCATCGCCGAGATGTACGATGAGCTCTTCTCCGGCATGGACCAGGACCCCCTGGAGGTGCTGAGGGTGGGCTTCGAGGAGGATGCGCACCAAGAGATGATCGTCGTCAGGGACATCCCCTTTTATTCCATATGTGAACACCACTTCCTGCCCTTCCATGGAGTAGCTCACATCGGTTATATCCCCAAGGGGAAGGTTGTGGGCATCAGCAAGCTGGCCCGGGTGGTGGAGATCCTGGCGCGGCGTCCCCAGATGCAGGAGCGGCTGGTCAGCCAGATCGCCGACACCATCGTCGAGGGGTTGCAGCCCCGGGGGGTGGCTGTGGTCATCGAGGCCGAGCACCTGTGCTATGATCAGGAAACCGAAATCCTGACGGATGAGGGATGGCGCAAGTTTGCAGCCTTGGGTGACGAACGGGTGGCACAAATAGACCCGCAGACCCTGGAAATGACCTTCGCCCGGCCACTTGCGAAGGTTGCCTACCGCTATAGCGGGCCGATGTACCGCTACCACTCCGACTGCGTGGACCTGCTGGTTACGCCCGACCATCGCATGCTGGTGAAAAGCGAGTGGCACTTTTATAGGGGTGGAGGACCATGGCGATTTGTGCCGGCTCGGGCGATACCGAGCCGGGGCAAGTGCATCCTACCCCAGGCGTGCTTGTGGTCAGGGACGGCGGTCGCCGATACCTACAAATTGGCAGGCCGGGACATTGCCGGCGATGATTACCTTCGCTTCATGGGCATCTGGCTAAGCGAGGGATGCACTTACGAAAAGCCTGACCATAAAGGCTACATGGTGGTTGTGAGCCAAGCCCCCGGCGAGGTTGCTGACAGAATCCGCGCCTTGTTCAATCGCCTCCCTTGGAACTGGTGGGAGAATAGCACGCCAGCAGGCGTCCGCCAATTTATCATTGCAGACAAAGCTCTGTACGAAACCCTGGCGCCCTTTGGCAAGACAGGGGACAAGCACATCCCAGCAGATGTAAAGAATGCAACGCCGGAGCAGCTCAGGCTGTTCATGGAATGGTATGGGATGGGCGATGGACATCGCTATGACCGCAACCTCCCACGCTGGCAGTACGTGTCTAAGTCACCGCAGTTGATAGACGATATCCAGGAGGTTTTGATCCGCCTGGGCATTGCGGGAGGTGTGCAGACTTACGGCAATTACGCACGGCTAGAAACGAGAACTCACAAGCGACAAGAAGGGGCTGGGTACAAATGGTATGGCATGCTCACCCCTGAGCATCGGTCAGTGGTTGACTATGAGGGTATGGTATATTGTGTCACCGTCCCCACCGGTGCTGTACTGGTGCGACGCAATGGGAAAACGGCGGTGTCAGGTAACTGCATGACCATGCGGGGGATCAAGAAGCCTGGCAGCAAGGTGGTCACCTCCGCCACACGGGGCATCTTCCGCAGCCGGCCCGAGACCCGCGCCGAGTTCTTCTCCATCGTGCAAGGGAAGGAGATGTAAGCCGCGAGGGGGGAGGAGACTGTTGGAAGAGAAGGAGTTGATCCGAGAGCTCTTAGACAAACTGGGCGGGCGCTTCTCCAGGGACCTGGGGATTGACCTCGACCAGGGCGATTCCCGGGAAGTCTTCAAGTGGTTCCTGGCTGCCATCCTCTACGGAGCCAGGATCTCGGAGACCATCGCCACCAGAACCTACCGCCAGTTCGAGGCCAGAGGTGTCCTGAGCCCGGAGGCGATCCTGGAGGCGGGATGGGGCAAGCTGGTGGAGATCCTGGACGATGGCGGGTACGTCCGCTATGACTTCAAGACGGCCACCAAGCTGCTGGAGGTCATGACCGCTCTGAAGGAGCGGTTCAAGGGCGACCTGAACCAGCTCCACGCCCAGGCCCAGAGCCCCGAGGATCTGGAGAAGAAGCTTATGGCTCTGGGGAAGGGCATCGGCCCGGTGACGGTCAACATCTTCCTCAGGGAGTTGCGGGGCGTGTGGGAGAAGGCCGATCCTCTGCCCCAGGAGCTGGTGGTGCTGGCCGCCCGGAGGCTGGGCTTCACCCGGCTGGCCGGGTCGGGCGCTTGCGATGAGGAGCGGAGGGAGGTCCTGGGCCAGTTGAGGGCCGTTTGGGAACGACACGCCCTCCCGGGCTGGCCCTGTGAAACATCTATTTCACAGGGCTGGCGCTTCGCCGATTTCGAGGCTGCGCTGGTGCGGTTGGGAAAGGGCTACTGCCGTGGGGAGAGATGGGTGGCCTGCCCCCTGGGGGATCGGTGTGGTTGTCGGCCAGAGGGTCAGCCGGCGAGGGTGCTCAACGCCTGAAGGCTTTGGTCCTCTCTGCGAGGCGGAATCGAGGTTTTAGAGCCTGTTTGAAAAACCGGAAACTACCCTTGCGAAGGTTGTGGATGGCCCTGGTAACA
>JBHIEC010000104.1:0-8335 GCA_046760425.1 Anaerolineae bacterium | reverse complement strand
GGATGTGCAGGTGGGGGTCATGAAGTAGCAAAAAGGAACTTCGGGTGGTCTCCCCATGAATGACGGTGCCTGGGCACGTTCCACCCAGGCGGCGTGATTTATCCGCCGCCCTTTCGCGGCCATCAACACGCTACAGGGAGACTATCTTGGGAGGAGCGAAATGCTGGGTAGAGAGAGGGTCCGGGAAATCACGGAGCAGGTGCTGGCCCATTCCACCGCCGACCAGACGGAGGTGCTCGTCCTGGGCCAGGAGAGCGGGCTGACCCGCTTTGCTAACTCCTATATCCACCAGAACGTGGCGGAGGCCAACGTCGAGGTGCGGGTGCGGGTCGTCTTGGACAAGCGCATCGGCGTGGCCTCCACCAACGACCTGAGCTCGGAAGCCGTCCAGAAGGTGGTGGAGACGGCGCTGACGGTGGCCCGCTTCCAGCCGCAGAACCCGGATTTCGTCTCCCTGCCTGAATCTCAGCCCATCCCCGAGATCAACGCCTGGGTCGAGCGGACGGCGGCTTTCACCCCCCAGGATCGGGCCCAGGTGGTGGGGGTTATCTGCCGCCGGGCCGCCGAGAAAGGTCTGGTCGCCTCAGGCGCCTTCTCCACGACCAGCTACGAGATCGCCGTGGCCAATTCCCTGGGCATCTTCGCCTACCATCCCCTCACCCGGGCTCACATCACCACGGTCATCATGGCTGACAGCAGCTCAGGCTACGCCA
Organism: Anaerolineae bacterium; assembly: GCA_046760425.1. GTDB lineage: Bacteria > Chloroflexota > Anaerolineae > JBHIEC01 > JBHIEC01 > JBHIEC01. The sequence continues at coordinate 7,622 of JBHIEC010000104.1, read as the reverse complement.
GCTTCACCAGCCTGGATGCGACGGAGATTGATGCTGAGGCCCTCGCCCGGGAGGCGGTGAACAAGGCCCTGCAGGGGCGCAACCCCATCGAGATCGAGCCAGGGGAGTACACCGTTATCCTGGAGGAGCACGCCGTAGACGACCTCCTGGGCTTTCTGGCCTATCTGGGTTTCAGCGCCCTGGCCGTGCAGGAGAAGCGCAGCTTCATGGGCGATAAGTTGGGGCAGCATATCGTGGGGGAGAACATCTCTATCTGGGACGACGGCCTGGATCCCAGGGGCATCCCCATGCCCTTCGACTTCGAGGGGGTGCGCAAGCGGCGGGTGGACCTCGTCGTCCGGGGGGTGGCCAGGGCCGTGGTCTACGACTCCTACACGGCCGGACGGGAGCCTGGCAAGGCATCCACGGGCCACGCCCTGCCCGCGCCCAACACCTACGGGCCCATGCCCCTCAACATGTTCCTGGCTCCGGGGGAGGCGACCAAGGAGGAGATGCTGGCCTCGACGGAGCGGGGCATCTGGGTGACCCGCTTCTGGTACACCAACCCCGTTCACCCTCTGAAGACCATCATCACGGGGATGACCCGCGATGGCACCTTCCTGATCGAGGGGGGCGAGATCACCCGGCCCCTCAAGAATCTGCGCTTCACCCAGAGCATCCTGGAGGCCCTGTCCAACGTGGAGATGATCGGGCGGGAGACCTGGCTGGAGAGGGGGGGCTTGGGGGCCAACCGGGTGCCGGCCCTCAAGATCAGCAAGTTCACCTTTACGGGGGTGACGGAGTTCTGACCGGCGTATAAGCGTTCAGCCTGCCCATAGTGGCACCGCATAAATGACGGTGCCTGGGTCGTTTTCACCCCAGGCGGCGTGATTTCATCCGCCGCCGAATGCTGACAAGACGGGTGAACGCTTACACCGGTGTCAACAGTGCCTTGGCCTTCTCGCGATTGCCAGCCGAGGCTCCCAACGCGACCATCAGCTTGATCCGCGCCTTCTGGCCATTCAACCCTTCTGCGAAGAGGGCGCCCGCCCGGGCCAGATCGCGGTAGGCCCCCGGGTAGCCGTATTCGTCGTAGACCCGCCCCACAGGGCAGCGGGAGGCGATGAGTACGACCACACCCCCTTTGATGGCCTCTCGGATCGTGGGCATCCACCAGGGCGGCACCCGCCCACCCCCCAAGGCCTCGATCACCATCCCCTTTGCACCCCTTTCCACAGCATAACGCAGGAAACCGTCGTCCATGCCCACGGCCAGCTTGATGAGATGCACGTGGGGCTCGAGATAGTCACAGGGGATGGGCTGGCGGGTTACCCGCTGGCCGATGACCACCCGGTCGCCGTCCACCCGGCCCAGAGGCCCCCAGCCGGGGGATTGGAAGGTGGCGGGGCTCAGGGTGTGGATCTTGGTGACATAACGGGCCGCGTGGATCTCGTCGTTCATCACCACCAGCGCCCCCAGGCCCCGCGCTGTGGGGCTGGCGGCGGTGCGCACCGCCCCCACCAGGTTGGCCATCCCCTCGTACCCGACCTGGGAGGCGGTCCGCATGGCCCCGGTGAGGGCCATGGGCTTCTCCGTGTCCACCACCAGGTCGAGGAGATAGGCCGTCTCCTCCATGGTATCGGTGCCGTGGGTGACCACTACGCCGTCCACATCGGGTCGTCCCACTATTTCGGCCACCCGCTGGCTGAGGCCCCAGATGGTCTCCAGGGTGAAATGGGCGCTGGGCAGGTTGCAGAACTCATCAACCTCGATCTCAGCCAGGCCGGGTGGAAGGGCGGCCAGGAAGTCGGCGGCGCCCAAGGCGGGGATGGCCCCGCCTGCCGCCTCATCTCGCTGCATGGCGATGGTGCCGCCCGTGGTCACGATTACAACCTTTTTCATCGCGTTGCCTTCTTTAGGTTCTATACGTTATGCACGAGTGTGGGAATCAAGCGTTCATTGCCAAAAACGGGAAATGCTGCTATAATCCTATCAAGAGGTGGTAAACGATGGCTGTGGATATGATCTCCATCACCGATATCCGGCGCGGGGCGAGCCGCCTGGCAGAGCTGCTGAAGAGCGACAGGCCCATAATCCTCACCATCAGGAATAAAGCCGAAGGAGTGATCCTCCCTCTAGATCTCTACAACGAGCTCATAGAACAGCTCCAGGATGCTAAAGATCTTCAGATCCTGCAAGAGGTAGAGGCTGAAGGAGGGGATTTTCAGCCTTACGAGGAGTTCAGGCTAGAGTTGATGGCGGAAGGGCTGTTAGAAGCGGACGAAGATGCGTAATGTACAAAGTCATCATCTATAGGGGCTATACAAACCCCAGCTACCTCAAGCCGCTATCTCATCGGGCTTGAGGGAGATCACCTGGGAGACCCCGTCGGGGCCCATGGAGACGCCGTAGATGGCCTCAGCGGTCTCGATGGTGCCCCGGTTGTGGGTGATGACGATGAATTGAATGTCCCGCGACAGCTCCTGCAGGACCTCGCGGAAGCGGCGGATGTTGGCCTCGTCCAGGGTGGCATCCACCTCGTCCAACAGGCAGAAGGGGGTGGGGCTGACCTTGAGGAGGGCGAAGATGAGGGCCACAGCGGTGATGGCCCGCTCGCCCCCTGAGAGGAGGGCCAGGCTCTGCGACCGCCTGCCCGGCGGCCGGGCGATGATGTCCACCCCGGACTCCGTGGGATCCTCGGCCTCGGTCAGCACCAGTTGAGCCGTGCCGCCGCCAAACAGCATGGTGAAATAGTGCTCGAAAGCGGCGGCCACGGCGGAGAAGGTCTCTTGGAAGCGCTGGGCCATCAGCCGATCCAGCTCGGCAATGACCTGGTGCAGGTCGCGGGCCGCACGCTGCAGGTCGTCAATCTGGGCCGTGAGGAAGGTATGCCGCTCCCGGGTCTCCTCGTACTCAGCCAGGACCTGGGGGTCAACGGCGCCCAGGCTCCTCAGTTGCGCCTTCAGTTGCCGGATCCGCCTCTCCAGCCCGGCGGGGACCTGGGCGACAGGGGGCGGGGGAGGAAGTTCGGCGAGATCCAGGGGCAACTGGCGGGGCAGGCTGGGTGCCAGGGCCTCCCAGTCGGCCTCCAGTTGTCCACGCAGGCCGGCCAACCTGTCCTCGGCCCGTTTCACCTCCAGCAGGGCCTGGTTATATCTGGCCTCCGTGGCCTGGAGGAGGTCCCGCACCCGGGCTGCCTCCTCCTCCAGCTCCCGCTGCTTTTGACCCAGGGCCTGCCACGCTTCCTCGGCCTGGCCCAGGCGGGTGGTCAGGGCATCAATCTGCGGAGACAGGCTCTCCTCCTGGCTGGCCAGTTCCGCGATCCGCCGCTCAAGGGCTGCCGTCTCAGCTTCCAGCTCGGCTATGCGCTCTTGCCTGGCAGCGATCTGGGCCTCCAGTTGATCCCGTTCGGTCTGGTATCCTTCCAGCGCCGCCTGGCGGCTCGCTCGCGCCTGATCAGCAAGGGCCACCCTCTTCTCCAGCTCGGCCAACTGGCGCTGCAGCGGTTCTGCCGTCAGGTTAGCTAGCTGCTCCTTGAGGGAGCCGATGAGGGCCAAAAGGCGAGCGTTTTCCTTCTCCGCCTCCGCGATCTCCCCCTTGAGCCCCATCCCCTTCTCATCCAAGGTGCCTATTTCGGCTTGCGTCTGGACCTCGATGGCCCGCCGCCACCCTATCTCCTGCTCCAGCCGCTCCACCTGGCGTCGCTGGGACTCCAGGGCCTCCAGTTTGGCCTGCCTGGCGCCCATTAGCTCTTGAGCTCGTCCCTCCAGGTTGGCCAGTTCCTGCTCCAGGCGACGTTGACGCTTCTCTTCTTCCCCTCGCTGCTCCTCAATCTCCTGGAGACGTCGCTCTGCTTGGGCGATGCGTGCGGGCAGTTGGCGCCTCTCCCCGGTGAGAGCCAGGAGCCCTTCTTCGGCCCCTCCCGAACCGCCGCTGATGGCCCCGTGGGGCTCGATCACCTCGCCGGCCAGGGTGACCAGCCGGAAAGAGCTAGAAGAGGCCATGTCCCGGGCCTTGGCCAGGTCCTGGACGATGAGGGTCCTGCCGAGGAGGGTGGCGAAGAGGTCAGCGTACCGCTCCTCGAAGTCCACCCATTCGTGGGCGAGCCCGATCACCCCCTGAGTTCCGTCAGTTCCCTTAGTTCCCTCAGTTCTTCTTATGGCTTCCAAGGGTAGGAATGTCGCTCTCCCCTCCCCCGTCCTCTTCAGGAACTCGATCGCCCGTTCTGCATCCTCCCACCTCTCGACGACGATGGCCTGCAGGTAGGGGCCCAGGGCGGCTTCGATAGCCGTCTCCAGCTCAGGCTCCACCTGGACCAGGTCAGCCACGGTGCCGATGACACCGGAGAGTTGCTCCCTCTGATCGAGCACGGCCTGGACGCCAGACCGTCCGGCATGTATCTTGGCCAACACGTCCCATCGCACCATCAGGGCCTGAAGGTTCCGTTGGGCCTCTTCTAAGATAACCCCTAGCTGGTCCAGCCGCTTTAGGGAGGCTTCCATCTGCCTCTGTTTCTCTGCCTGGCTGGCACTCAGGGCCTCTATCTCCCCTGAGATGGCCGAAAGCTCCCTTTGAGTCGCCTCCAGCCCCTCATCCAGGGCCGCTATCTGCGCCTCGTGTGCGGCGATGGAACGCTGTTGCTCTTCCTCCTCGCGGTGCAGATCCACTCGCCTCTCCGCTAGCTGGGCCAGGCGATTACGTCGGTCGGCCAGGTCTGTGGCCAGTTGGAAGGCCCGTTCCTGGGCCCAGGCCAGCTCCTCGTCGAGGGCTCCTCGGCGTTGCCCCTGCTCCGCGAGTTGCTGGTGGGTGATTTGCACCTGGGCCAGAAGCTCCGCTCGCTCCCGGTCGAGGCGGGCCAGCTCAGTCTCCTGCTGCTCGATCTGGGCCCGTTGGCTCGCCAGGCGGGCCTCCAGGGCCGCGATCTCCTGGCCGAGTTCCTCCCCCTGGTGTGTCAGTAACTGGGCCCTCTCTCGGCTGACGGCCAGTTCCCGTCGCACCTCCTCCCGGCGGGACAGGAGATGGCTCTGCTCTTTGCGCCATGTGGCCAGATGGCGTTGATGGGCTTCTTGCTCCAGGCGCAATTGGGCAGCGCCTTCGCCCAGTTCCCGCAACCGCGCCCGCTGGCGAGTCAGCTCCTGCTGTAGCTCCGCTTCCCTGGCCTTTGCTGCCTGAAGCCTGGCCTGGCTGTGCTGCCATTGATAGCTGTACCAGGTGCGGAGCAGGCCCTCCAGTTCCTGGGAGATGCGGGCATGCTCTCGCGCCCGCTGGGCTCGCTTCTCCAGGCGTGTAAGGCGCGGGGTGATCTCGTTGATGATGTCGTTGAGGCGCAGGAGATTGCTCCGCGTCTCCTCCAGCTTGGCCAGGGCGTTGTTCCGTTGGGCCTGATAGAGGTGGATGCCGGCTGCCTCGTCCAGGAGCTGGCGGCGCTCGTCGGGGCGCAAGGAGAGGGCGGCATCCACCAGCCCCTGGCCGATGACGGTATAGGTGCTGCGATGGAGCCCTCCCTTGGCCAGGAGCTCGATGATGTCCCGCCGGCGCACCCGGCTGCCGTTTATCAGATATTCGCTCTCGCCGGAGCGGTAGGCGCGGCGGGTGATGGTGATCTCCGAGGGGCTGGTCTGCAGGAGGAGGTCGGCGGGGCTCAGGTTCTCGGGGGTGGGATCGTCGTCATGGCTGCTGGAGAGCCAGCCGTCGGCGTTGTCCAGGGTGAGAGTCACCTGGGCCATCCCCAGGCGGGCGCGTTGGGGGCTGCCAGCGAAGATCATGTCTGCGGTGCGTTTGGCCCGCAGCAGGCTGTAGCTCTGCTCGCCCAGGGCCCAGCGTATGGCGTCGGCAATGTTGCTCTTGCCGCTGCCGTTGGGCCCCACGATGGTTGTGATGCCCGGGTCGAATTCGAACTCCGTCCTGGTGGCGAAGCTCTTGTAGCCCTGAAGTTCCAGGCGTTTGAGGTGCATAGACCCTTTCCCCAACATCACAACATCTAGTATCTAATCGTCATTTAGCTACTAGATGTTGTGCCTTAATCATCCGTCGTAAGTATACAGCTTTTTCTGTGCTCTGTCAACTCGGTAGGATCGTGGGATTTCGAAGCCCTGCCATGGCGATATGGGCTCCACACGAAGAGAGCAGGGCTATAGACCCTGCTCTCGAGTAACAGCCGCCTCGATCTCCATATCAGGGCACAGCGTTGCCCACCACCTCGATCACACCGACAACCCGGCCTCCGGCTATGAACTGGACAGTGCCCTGGAAGCTCCCCGTTGTCTGGGGTTCCCAGGCGATGTCCACTGCCTTCCAGTAGTAGGTCCCGACCGAGAATGGAGGCACCGGGCTCTTAAGCGTCAGCTCATTGGACACCTGGACGGTTTCGATCCACACGAACTCAGTTAGCGCCTTAATGTAGTCCCGCGCAACCTTTTCGGTGCCCACTTGGACGTCCCCAAAGTCGAGCGGCTGGAACCAGACCTCCAGCAGAGGGGCTGGAATCGGGGTACGCGTTAGCGTCGGAGTAGGGGTAACAGTTCCTGTTGCGGTGGGTGTGCGTGTGGGACTGGGGCTGGGCGTGATGGTTTGTGTCGGGGTAGGCGTGATCGTGGGACTGGGGGTGATGGTGGCTGTCGCCGTGGCAGTGGCGGTGGGCGTGGGGGTGAAGGTGATGGTGGGTGGGGTGGGCGTCTGGGTCGGTGTGAGGGTCGGCCCCACCGTAGCGCACCAGACCTCGACATGTTCTCCGGGTTGGAGGATTATGGCCGATGGACCCTGCGCCAAGACGCCACCGGTCAGCAATACGACCAGTCCACCTAGTATAAAGCTAAGAGCCATAGCGAGAAGGACCTCAGGCTGAAGATACATTCTAAGTCGCATCTCTACTCTCCCTTTCTTCAGTTTAAAACTGCGGCTTTGTCTACAAACCTTCTCCGAGTTGCCAATGGATGCCGACCCCATCCTTAGCCTGGACTAAGAGCCAGTCGGCATTCTTCGTTCCCTTCCTCGCCCTCCTACCCTAGGGCACCCGATAGGTGATGCGCAGAATGGGCGGGGCTGCGGCATCCCAGGCGTAAAGGTCCCTGAACAAACCACGAACAGTGGCCGTGTAGTCAACACGGAAGGAAGCCTTACCTGTCGTGCCCAGCCGCTCCTCCAGAGCACCCAACTGAGCCTCACTGAAGGGAAAGGTGTTCACCACCCCCTCCCCGAAGTCAGCGTAGCTCACGGTGGGTCCAATGGTCTCCTCCACCTCCGCCAAGACAGCGATGTCGTAGTAGCTCAGGCCCAGCCAGCCCAGGTCTACGCCGCTGCCCAAGAGCCTGAGTTGCCATCGCCCGCCGGCTCCTGGGCTCAAAAACTGGTATCGGGCAGGCGCACCTCGCAGCTCCACCTCAGCGCTGATGATGTCGGCCTGGGGCGGGATGTCTGAGAGGTCGAACTGGACGGTGGCGTACCACTTCCCTCGGCCTGCACCTTGGGGGATCTCCCCTGCCCACATGGCGGAGCTGCCAAAATGGTTCTTCAGCAGCTCCAGGCTCATCACATAGCCCGTGGCGCTGGCGGCGGACTGGATGGCAACCACGACGGGCGTCGTCGTTGGCGTGGGTGTGGGGGTGAAGGTGGGTGTGGACGTGGGCGTGGGGGTGAAGGTGGGC
>JBHIEC010000103.1:0-8342 GCA_046760425.1 Anaerolineae bacterium | reverse complement strand
GCGAATCGCACTTGACAATTTTGGCTAAAGCCCGTATAATATCCTTTGGAACAGAGGGCCGTGCAAATCCCGTTCCCCCCCTGTCCCCAAGACAGGCCACGGCTCTCTGCTCCATAAGCGAAGTGGCTCGCTCCCCTGGGCCTGAACCCCGCGAGCCATTTCGCCCCCTCAGGTGGGTCACCTCGAGCTTGGCGGCCGGGGCCCACCTGAGTTTTTAACGCCTCTCAGTTTACCTCTCTCCATCCTCCTATAACGTGAAAAAGCGCCTCTGGATACGGGTTGATCCCTCGAAAATCTTAAAATTCTTCTGTCTCCTCACTACGCATAACTTTGCACGCCAGGTGAACTCGTCTCCACTCCGGGCTAAGGGGTGGGTGTCAGCGGTTCTGCACCGGGGAAGGGGTGGGTGGGGGCTGTTCCCACACTGGCGGGGTCAGCGTAGGCGGCTCCGTGGGCCTGGGTGTGGGTTCAGGCGTAGGCGAAGGTGGTATCTCCGTAGGAGGAGGCGGCACAACCACCTGATAGGTCGGCGTGGGGGTCGCCATCGGTGTCTCCGTCGGCACAGCCGTGGGCTTCTTCTCCATAGTCGGCGTGGCCGTAGGCTTGGCCGTGGGTGTCACGCTGGGCTCGATGGGGATAGGCTGCTCTCCCACCACAGGTCCTCTGGTCGGCACGGACGTAGGCTTCGCTGTGGGCTCCACAGCCGTGGGCGAGGGCTTGACCGGCTTGGCCGTAGGCTTGACAGCCGTGTCGGTGGGGGTCAGCTTGACAGCGGTCAGCGTGGGGGTGGGCGAAGGTGTAGGGAGAAGGTCGGGGTTCTTCTGAGCTGCCTCCGCCAGGGCCTGGTTCTGGGCAGAGGCAGCAATGGCCTCATCCACGGCCGCCTGGTCGGAGGACGGGACCCGCTGCTTCACCTGCTGCAGAGTCATCCACTCCTTCTCCGCCAAGGAGGCGAAATCGGCCAGCAGGGGCACCCTCTCCTGCTGGGGGAGCCGGGCGATAGCTCCCAGAGCCCGTTTGTTGTGGTCCAACATGGCCGCCAGGACCCCTTCATTCACCCCCCGTCCCTTCTCGGCCAGGGCCAGGGCCTCCTGCAGCCGCCGCTCGCCGAAGGCGATGTGCAGACGGGCTTTGCCCTCAGGCGAGGGCGTCAGGGCCAACTGAACCTGCTCGGTGGCCAGCTTAATGGGGTATAAAGGGCTGTCGGGCAGGCTGCCAGCCGCGGCGCGAGTCACGCCCAGGCTGCTCAGGGCTACAACGATCACCAGGGCCGTCACCAGCACCGTGGCCCGTCGCAGAGGGGCCCGGGGCCGCCACAGGGCCTGCAGAGCGCCTCCCAGGCGCTCGACGTAATCGCGGAAGCTGGGGGCAGGGACGGCCCGTTCCCGCCTTTTCTCCATGACAGCGCGCAGCAGCCGTCGGCGCCCCGCCTCCCTGGCTTCCGGCGAGGCGACAGGCTGGGGCGCTTCCTGCACCAGGGCGGCCACCCGCACCAGGGTCCGCAGTTCATCGGCCTGCCCTTCGGCAAGCTCAGAGCGGGCCAGGAGGGTCTCCAGGTCCGCTTCACCGCTATTCAATTGGGAGAGAATTCGGTCCAGTAACTCGGCATCGAGGCCGGACTTAGAACGCTGCTGCATCTCTTCCTACCTCTCCCAGGATACGACTCAAGGATGCCAGGGCTCGGTGCTGCAACGACTTGATGGCCCCCTCGGTCTTGCCCAGGATCTGCGCCACCTCGGTGTTAGATAAGCCGTCCACGAACTTAAGGATGATCACCTGGCGCTGGTCCTCAGTCAGCCCTCGGAGGGCTCTCGCCAGCTCCTCCTGGGTCAGGCTCCTCTCCAGGGCCTCAACGGGACCCCCCTCTACCGCCAACTGCCCCTCCTCCAGGGCCAGCTCTGGCTGGCGGGGTTGGCGGCGGAAGTAGTCAATGACCAGGTTGTTGGCGATGCGGTACAACCAGGCTGAGAAGGGAACTCCCCGGAAGGTGAAGGACTCAATGCCCTCCATAACCTTCAGAAAGACATCCGCCACCAGATCCTCGGCCAGGGAGGGGTCACCCACCCGATAGTAGACGTAGTTGTAAATGCCCTGGTAGTAACGCTCGTAGATCTGGGCGAACGCAGCCGGGTCATACTCCTTCGCGCGCCCGATCAATTCGCGATCATCCTGCACTGAGAGTTCCCTCTCGTTCTATATAACGTAAAATATTCCCTCTAGATACGGGTGCCCCGAAATTCCACCTCACCCCCGTCCCCTCTCCCTGAGGGAGAGGGGACGGGGGTGCCCGAAGGGCGGGGTGAGGGTGAGAAGGACAGGGTGAACTGCACCTATGATAGCAAAAAAGGCGAGACTTGTCAAAAAGGTGTCATCCCTTGGGTGTTCCAAATTTGTAGGGGCAATCCCTTGCGGTTGCCCTGTGGGGCCCGGCGCAAGGCTCGGCCCCTACAGAAATGGGGCACCCCCTCACCCCTTCAGGCCAGGCCCGTGATCAGCCGCTCCAGGCAGGGAACCCTGGCCACGGGAGGCGCCTCACGGCCCGCCGGCCAGGCGATGGCGTACAGGTCGTTAGCCAAGATGAGACGCAGGGGTGTCCTCATGAGGAGAGCAGCCAGGGCTCGCAGGGCCGGCCGGCGGAGGAGGGGGTAGCCTTCCTCCCGCAGGGCATCGGCAAACCGCCTCCCCGTCTGCCACACAGCCTGGACGGTGGTCCAGTCCTCCAGCCAGATGGCGGCGGCCAGGCCCGCCTGTCGCAGCCCCTCCCTCAAGCTGAGCAGATCCTGCTCGTTGACGTGAACCTCCTCCTCGTAGGGGGAACGGGGGCTGGCTGGCAGATGGGGCCAGAAGAGGCGCAGCAGAGGGTAGCCATAGCGCAGGGCCCAACGGTTGGGCACGCTGTGCAGGACCAGATACCCCCCCGACCTCAATACGCGCCGTGCCTCCCCCAGGGTCAGACGCAACTGCCAGGGATGCAGGTGCTCGACCAGGTCCAGCATAAGCACGCGATCGAAAGCGCCATCAGCAAAGGGCAGGCGGGTGGCATCGGCCCGACCCAAGGCCACACGCCCCTGCTCCTGGGACGAGGCCAGCTTGAGGGTATGGGCCGTCAGCCGCAGGGGAGCCCCCGCGTAGTCAACCCCCACCACCTCCGCGCCCCGCCACAGGGCGTGAAGCACCGCCTCCCCCCGGCCACAGCCGATGTCTAAGACGCGCATGCCCGGCTCCAGGGCGGCCAGCTCCAGGGAGCGGGCCAGACGGGGACGCAGAGCCTGGCCACCCGTAGCCAGGAAGTGGCGATATTCTTCGCCACTGAAGGTCAGGAGCAGCTCCTGGCTATAGCGCTCAGAGGGGACAGCACATTCCAGCTTCTCGCTCATTTGGCCTCAGCGCAAAAGCCCTCTCCCCCTAACCCCCCTCTCCCAACCCTGGGAGAGGGGGAACCTGGACTCCCCTCCCCCAGAGACTTCGGCGAGCCTTCGGGCTGAGGCCCTCAAGGCCGAAGGCTCAGCCGAGCCGTTGGGGGAGGGGCCAGGGGTGGGGGCCTGCTACCAACTCCTTTTGGCCAGACTACTTCTATTTCCTGGGTTGGCCGACAGCGTGGGCTTCCGGCTAAGGTCGTAGAGGAACAGCCGGAGGCCCACGAAATCGCGCCTCTCCACCAGCCGATAACGGACGCTCATATGATGGAGGATCACTTCGCTCCCTCGACCCCGATCGTGGGATAATACTAACCAGGCCCGCCCATGGTCGGCCAGACGGGGCTCCAGAGAGGTCTCAATGTCCCCGGCCTGGAAGAGGTACCGCTGGCCATACCCCTCCCGCCAGTTGAAATCCTGGGGCAGGCCGTGCCGCTCCAGGTTCCCCCTGTAGTAGTGGTCGAAGGGCACCTGCACGCCGTAGATGAAGAAGAGGATCACGTCGCCCTCCTGGGAGCCAGCCTCCACATAGCGGACGACTTCCCTCCACCCCTCCTTCTGGGAGAGGCGGTAGTGAGCCTCCAGAGAGCGGGCCCATGCGAAGAGCATTAACGGGACGCAGAGGGCCAGGAGTGCCAGGGAGCCGCTCCTGCGTAGCCTCGCCCAGAGCAATAAGGAACCTTGCCCCTCCACACTTCCAGAGGGGAGCAGAGCCGCCAGCCCCCGGGCCAGGGCCAGGTAGTAGACGAAGGTCATGACCAGGAAGCCCCGTTCCCGATAGGAGTGAAAAGTGGTCGAGGTCGCCACCACGACCAGGATGGGCGTCAGAGCCAGGAAGGCCAGCAGGGCCAGCCGCTCCCTCTCGCGCTCCATGGCCAGGAGCCCTACGAGGCCGAGGGGCGCGAAGGCCAGGACAACGACCCATGGTCGCACCGTTGGGGAGAAGCCGACGTTAAATAGCAGGAAGAGATCGGTGGTTACCTGGGCCAGGGAGACGCGGCCCCATTCGATCACGCCGGCGGCCAGGGCAACCTGCTGCCTCAAGATAGGAACCCAGGGCAGGTAGAGCAGCCCTAGGCAAATCTGGACCGCAACCCACCTCCCCAGGAGCCCCTTGTACCTCCCCCACCAAAGGAACATCAATTTTGCTCGGCCTGGATCTGGCGATCCAGGCCAAAAGCGGGGATTTGGCACTTGTCCTGAGCGAAGTCGAAGGGATCCCCTCAGAGCAATTTTGGATCCGCTGAGCATGGTAATCAGGAAGAGGTTCTCGGCCAGGAGGGTGAAGAAGGCGTAGTAGTGGGTGTAGAGGCTCAGGGCCGTGGCGGCCAGGTACCCGCCCCAGGCCAGGGCGTCGCCGACCCGCAATAGCCGCAGGAAGAAATAAACGGAGAGCAGGATGAGGACCAGCAACAGGGCGTAGTGGGCCGTCTCCTGGGCGTAGTAGATGTAGAAGGGGGAGACGGCCGCCAGGCCCGCTGAGATCAGGCCGACCTGCCGATCGTAGAGGACCCAACCCACCAGGTAGGTCAGGGGCACGGCCAGTGCCCCCAGCAGAGCCGAGAGCAGGCGCACGCTGAAGTCGGAACCCCCGAAGGCTGCGACCCAGCCGTGGAGCAGGAAGTGGTAGAGGGGTGGGGAGAGCTCGATGACCGCTACCCGGTGGGGGATGTCCCACAAAGACGCCATAGCGATGGCCACCCGGCCCGCCTCATCCAGCCAGAGGCTCTCCTGGTCCAGACGGGTCACCCGCAGGGCCGCAGCCAGCGCGGTGATGAGGACCAAGGCCAGCCCTGTGGAATATCGCCTTCCCATAGGACCAGCCCCGTGGAATATCCTATTCCACAGGGCCAGGATCGTTCGGAGCTTCATCCCCTCCCTCCACCGTCCCCTATGACCTCCTGGCCCTCAGCAGCAGGCCCACACCCCAGGGGAGGCCGGCGAAGAGGCCGTCCACCCGGAAGAGGGCACAGGCCAGGCGGGCCAGGAGAGGGTTCTGCCCCAGCCGAGGGGCCAGGGACAGGAGGGCATCACCCTCCGCCCGCCTCGCCTTTAGCTTCAAGACTGGTTCGTGCACCAGCCGCTGGTAGAGGGCCATGAAAGGGAAACCCCAGTGGCGCAGCAGCTCCACCCGGAAGCCCGCCCCCTCGAACAACTCTCGAAGCCCCTCCTGGTTATAGCGCCGCCGGTGGCCCGCCCAGGCATCCAACGGACTGAGATCACCTCCCCCAGATGGCACAGTGACGACGCACACGCCGCCTGCCCTCAGGACGCGGTGGAACTCCCGCACCGCCCCCTGGTGATCAAGCACATGCTCCAGGACCTCGCCCGAGGTCAGGCCATCGAAGCATTGGTCGGGATAGGGCAGCCGGGCTACATCGCCCACCCGCACGGCGGCCCGCCCGGCCAGGCCCAGGCGCTGGATCAGCCTCCGGCTGTAGGCCACGGAGGCCGGCGAGAGGTCCACCCCCTCCACCCGGTAGCCCCGCCGGGCCAGGGTCACCACCAGGGAGCCGTTGCCTGATCCGGCGTCCAAGACCCTTCTTGACAAGCGGGGCAGGGCCTGGGCCAGGCAGTCGGCCATCATGGACACCCGGAAGAGGTGTCGCGGGCCGTAGAACTCGGGCCAGATCATCGCCTCCACCGCCAGTCTCCCTCTTGAGTGTTGTCGCTACGCCGATGGTGACCCGAGGCTAAAGCCGTCGGGCTAAAAGAGCAAAGCACCCTGAAGGGCGCTCAACGTTAGGGCGCTTTCAGCGCCCTTCGCCCTTTCAGCCTGGGGGGTTCAGCCCCAGGCTACCTCCTCGAGGATTTCCTTGACCACCGCTCCGATGGCCTGCGGGGCGAACCGCTCCTGGAAAGCCTGATAGCCCCCCTCGGCGATCCCCTGGCGGAGGGCCGGGGCTTCCTTCAACCGCAGGATGGCTCGGGCCAGGGCCTGGGGATCGCCCATGGGGCACAGCAGAGCTGTCTCCCCGTTGACCAGTACCTCCCGGGCCGCCGGAGAGTCGCCGGTGATCAGCGGCCTGGCCATGGCCAGGGCCACAAAGACCTTGTAGGGCACCACCCGCTGAGCCTTGGGGCTGAGCCCGAAAATCCCCAGGCAGATGTCGGCCGGCAGGATGTGTCGGCTGATAAGATCCCCGGCCGAGAGCCAGGTGTGGTGAAAGGTCACGTTCCTCAGCCCCAGCTCCCGGGCCAGGGCCCGCGCGCCTTCATAGGTCTGCCCTTTGCCCACCAGCTCGAAGCGGATGTCGTGGCGACCCTCCAGCAGCCTGGCCGCCCGAAGGATGTACTCGACCCCGTGGAGGGGGATGTACTGGCCAAAGTAGAGGACGCGGAAGGGGTTGGAGCTTTGAGCTTTGAACTTTGAGCTTCGATATACCCCATCGGCCCCCACAGGCACGTGGCGCAGTCGGGCCGGGCTCAGACCGAACTCCCGCTGGAAGTAGCGGCAGTGGGCTTGGGTGTCCAGGAGCACCAGGTCGGCCAGGCGACAGGACCAGCGGTCCACCAGACGGAGAAGCCGGGCCATCAGGGAGCCAGGCCGCACCAGCCCCCGATCCTCGACCACCGTCTCGGTCAGGGAGACGAAGGCGTCGAAGACCAGGGGCTTACCAGAGAGGAAGGATAGCAACCTGGCCAGGAAGAGGTCGAAGTGCCCGGCATAGCCCACCACCATGACGTCGTAGTCGCCCACCTGGGCATACCGCCTCAACAACTGGAGGTAGCTCCTCATGACCCGCCCCAGGAGGCGTGGACTCCGCCAGCCACCCTGCAGGCCCCGCATCTTGTCCTCGGTGTCCCGCCACAGGGAGGCATGGCACTCCACCACCTCCACCCCGTTGGCCCGCAGCCCCTGAATGATGATGCTGTTGCGGGACTGCTCGGTGTCGTAGGTGCCGAAGTAGCAGACTCTCAAGATTTGCTCCGCCTGACGATCAGATCGGCCAGCAGGCCGATGGCCCCCACCTGGATGGCCGTCAGCACCAGCATCAGGGTGACGCCTGGCACATAGGGGCCGTGATAGACGATGAAATCCCGGATCAGCTTGATGAACGCCACAACGATCAGGAAAAGGCTGAGGGGCAGGAAGACCTTCAGGGGGTTGAAGTACATGATAGTCCGCACCACCAGGGAGATGTAGTTATACGTGTCGGTCAGAGGATGGAAGGTGGACCTCCCCTTCCGTCTGTAGTAATCAATGGGGATGAACTTGACCAGGAAGCCCTCGCTCAGGAAGGCCAAAGTGATAGTACCCACCCAGGAGTGGCTGCGGGGCAGGATGTCCAGGAACCGCAGGGCGACCTCCTTGCGGAAGGCGCGAAAACCCGAGTTGGGATCGGGGATGCGGGTCTCGGCCAGGTAGGAGGCCAGGAGGCGGATGAAGTGCTTGGCTGGGGCGCGCAGCCAGGGCAGGGAGCCCGCCTCCCGCTTCCTGGCCCCGATGACCATGTCGTACTGGTCCATGTGGGCCAGGAGGCGGGGGATGTCCTGGTTGGGGTAGGTGCCATCGCCATCGGTCATGACGATGACCTCGCCTCGGGCGGCCTTGACGCCCGTCGTCCGCGCCGCGCCGACGCCTCGATTGTAAGGATGCTGGATCATCCGCACCCAGGGGCGCTCCTGCACAATCTCCGCCGTGCGGTCCCTGGAGCCATCGTCCACGACGATGACCTCGTAGTCGTAGCCGCTGGCCTCCATGGTGGCCCGGATGAGGTCCAGATCGTCGCCGATGGCCTCCTCCTCGTTGTAGGCGGGGATCACGATGCTGACGAGATTCAGTATATCCCGATTTGCTCCTGCTGGATCGCCAGATCCAGCAGTTGGGCAGCGGATGGTTCGGCTCAGCTCACCACAGGTCTGGCGATCCGCTGCGAGCTTTTGTGATCTACTGAGATTCGCTTTTCTTTCCATGAGGGCTCC
>JBHIEC010000102.1:0-8480 GCA_046760425.1 Anaerolineae bacterium | reverse complement strand
GGCTCCCCCCTCAGCTCTATCCAGGGCATCACCTGGCTGGATGACAAGACCCTCTTCTTCTACCCGCTGGCGCCACGGGGCTCAGTGGGCATCTGGAAAGCCGATATCGTCGCTGGAACGGTGGAGGCCATCGTCACGGAGGGGATCGCCTCCCCTGTCTGGTCGGCCGAGGCGCGGAGCTGGGTCTTCACCAAGCAGGGCCAGCCCGGCCGCCTCTGGATGCTCTCAGCCGAAGGGGGAGAGCCGACTTTGTTGGTCGCCGAGGGGGCCTACTCACCCCTCTGGTCGCCCGACGGCCAACAGATCCTGTACTCCAAGGGCACGGAGGAGACGGCCTCCACCTGGAGTCTACGCCTGGTGAACGCTGACGGCAGCGGCGATAGGGAGCTGATCAAGGATGTGCGGCTCATCCAGCGGGACCCGCCGGAGCCCGGCCCCGAAGGCAAGCGCTTCTGGTCGCCCCAAGGCGATGAGATCCTCTTCAGCGTGGTGGGCAGGGACTACGGGGTGCGAGGCGGAGAGGATCTGGAGAATTGGTGGAAGGTATCTCTACAGGGCGGCCTGCCCAAGCCATTGACCGATCTGAAGAAGGTCTTCTACCTTCAATCGCCCCAGTGGTCCCCTGATGGGAAATCCCTGGCCTTCGTGGGTTTCTCCTATCTGGATCGCTCTCTCCACCTGTGGACCGTGGGCTGGGAGGGAGGCAATGTTAAGAAGGTGGAGGCGGGGGTGCGTTGGTTCCACTGGCTAAAACCTGACTAGAGGAGGAAAATATGGACAAGGCGAAAAGAACAAGTGGTAGCGGACAGGTGGTCATCAGACTTGACCAGCGACTCTTCTACGGCATCGTGGCCGTCCTGGGCGTCCTGGCCGTCTTCTTCGTCGGCCTGTGGCTGGGTCGAGCCACCCTGGGCTCCCCTGGCCGATCCCAGGCTGCCCTGCCCCAGCAACCCCTGGGGCAGCAGGCTGTGCCGATGCAGCCCGGGGCTGAGCAGGCAGTGCCCCCCTGGCAGGGGGAGACCCAGGCCCAGATGAAGGCCACCTGGCCGGCCGGCGACAGCATGCCCATCGGAGACAACCCCAGGCTGGCCCTGCCAGAGCTGAAGGAGGTCAACTACACCTACGATTTCGGGGACATCGCCCCCGACCAGATCGTGGAGAAGACCTTCAAGGTGGTGAACCAGGGGCCGAAAGATCTGGTAATCGAGGACGTGAGTTCCTCCTGTGGCTGCACGGCGGCGCTGTTGAGTGAGGACACGATTCCGCCTGGGGGTGAGGCGGAGTTGCGGGTGACATACGATCCGCGGGTGAACAAGGATACGGGGTTCATTCAGCGGAAGGTGCGGATCAAGTCCAACGATCCGGCGGCGCCGTTGGTGGAGTTCACCGTGGCTGCCAACGTCCTGGCTGAGTAACCAGAGGTGAAAATGCCCAGAGGGAAAAGGAGGAGCACGCGAGGCCAGAGGGCAGGGGTCAGGGAGCAGCCAGCAGCCGGCAGAGAGGTGGTCCTCATCCTGAACCGGCGAGTGTTCTACATCGGGCTAGCTGTCCTGGGCTTGCTGGTCGTTTTTCTGGTGGGGCTGTGGCTGGGCAGAGGGGTTGGAGGAGCCACTCCACAGATGGCCTCCCTTCAGCAGCAGTCAGCCGCACCGTCGGGGGGCGAACAGCTCCCGGATATCCAGGTGGCCCCTGTTCAGCCCTCCGGCCCGCAAACCGAGGGCCAACAACCCTCGGACCTGCAACTGGCGACGGTGCAGGTGCCCAAGGGGATGGACCCTAACCTGATGGGTTACACCCCAGCCGACCCCGATACGCCCCTCGGGGACCACCCCCGCATCGCCATCCCTGGACTGGCCGAGGACTACACCTATGATCTGGGGGAAATCCCTCCCGACCGGGTGACGGAACATATCTTCAAGATCAAGAATATAGGGACAAGGGACCTGGAGATCCAGGAAGTGAGCTCCAGTTGTGCCTGCACGGCATCACTGGTCAGCGACAAGGTGGTACCCCCCGGAGGGGAGACGGAGCTCAAAATCGCCTACGATCCCACAGTTTATCGGGATTACGGACCCGTGGAACGCTACATCCAGATCTTCTCCAATGACCCGGCAGGGACCGAGGGCGAGATCCGCTTCAAGGTCAAAGCCACTGTCCGGTGGCCCCAGGAGAGCGGTGGGGATTAGATATGCCCAAATGGTTGGAGATCCGCATTGAGCCCAAGGGCGAGGAGCGCGAGGCCCGAGCCAGGGAGAAGAGGGCTGTTGAGGCCGAGGAGGCCCGGGGTGGAAAGCTCAGGTGGGTGCTGCTGGGGGTGGCCCTGGTAGCCCTGCTTGTGGCGGGAGCATGGTTCCTTCGCATCTGGAGCCAGAAAGCCACAACCATTTCTTTGCCCGACGTCGTGGCCAGGGTCAACGGCGAGGAGATCACGCGGCAGGATCTGGAACGGATGATCAACATCAACCGGGCCCTGTATCCCATCATGCAGGGCCGGGAGATGGTCATGGACGAGACGTCTCTGCGCCAGTTCCAGATCCAGGTGCTGGACCAGATCATTGATAACAGGCTGATTCTGCAGGAGGCGGCCAAGGCCGGGACGACGGTCAGCGAGGCGGAGGTGGAGGCGGAGCTGGCCAGCTTCCGGAACCAGATCGGCGTCTCGGAAAGCCAACTGGAGGCTCAACTGGCCAGGGTGGGACTGGGGCAGGATGCTCTGCGCTCGTGGATGCGGGAGGAGCTGACCAGGAACCGTTTTCTGGCAACCAATGTCCTGCAGGGCTCAGCGGCAGAGCAGCAGCAGACCTACAAGGCCTGGCTCAATGACCTGCAGGCCAGAGCCCAGGTGGAGATCTATCTCAGCTCGGCCACCGCTGGCAGGGTAGCGAAAGTAGGCTCACCGGCCCCCGATTTCACCCTGCCCGATCTAGAGGGGCAGCCCGTTAGCCTGAGCCGGCTGAAGGGTCAGCCGGTGATGATCAATTTCTGGGCTACATGGTGCCCGCCCTGTCGCTTCGAGATGCCGCTCATCGAAGCCGCATACCAGAAGTACAAGGATCAGGGCTTCGTGGTGGTGGCCGTGGACGTCCAGGAACCCCAGGAGCTGGTGGAGGCCTTCGTACAACGATTCGGCCTCTCCTTCCCTGTGGTGCTGGACAGCGCGGGTGAGGTGTCCAGCATCTATCGGGTGCGGGGTCTGCCGCGCAGTTTCTTCGTGGATCGGGAGGGGGTCATCAGAGCCATGAAGGCCGGCGCCCTGCTGAGGGAGGAAGAGCTGGAGGGCTACCTGGCCGACATCCTGCCCGCCGAAGAGGCCTCCCCCTAGACGACCTATGGTCCCTTCAGCTCCCAAGGAGGTGGCACCGCAGATCAGGCACTGGGGGATAGCGGGCCTCCTGGCCTTGCTCCTCATCGCCTTCCTCCTCGCCCCCTGGCCTCTGTTGGATAAGCTCAGGGCTGTCTGCTTCGGTATCTGCCCCCAACGCCCCAGCCATTCCTATTTTCTGGCTGGGGCGCAGCTCCCTCTGGAGGCCCGCATGACGGGCATCTTCGGAGGCTTCCTCCTGACCCTGGGCTATCTCTTCGCCATAGGGCGAGGTAGGGCCCTCCATCTGCCGCCCACGCCTCTCCTGATGGCGCTGACGGGCTTCATAGGCCTCATGGGCCTGGATGGCAGCAACGCCTTCGCCTACGACCTGGGTCTGCCCCATCTCTACGTTCCGGACAACCGCCTCCGCCTGGCCACGGGCTTGCTGACGGGACTGGCCATCGCTGCCATCGTGTGGCCCATCTTCAACTTCACCTTCTGGGGGGAAAATCGGGGCCAGAATCGGCCCTCCCTGGCTGCGTGTGGCGAACTGCTGGGCGCCCTGACGGTGTGCGCCCTCCTGTTCGCCGCTGTTTCGCTGGGCCTTGATATGGCTCTTTACCCTGTGGCTGTCCTCAGCACGGCCGGCATGGTGGGCTTGGTCACCCTGCTCAACCTCATCGTGGTGCTGGTCGTGGCCCGACGGGAGGGGCAGGCCACCAGCCCCTGGCAGGCCCTGGTGCCCGGCGTCCTGGCCCTGCTCCTGACCGCCGCCGAGTTGGCCGTCCTCTCCGGGTTGCGCTTCATGGTCTTCGGCACGGCCACTTTGCCCTGATGATAAGCGGTCACGCTCGCTTTGACTCATGAGAAAGAACCTCTTTCAGAGCAGGAGGTGCGATGAGAAAGAGACCGACTAGCAAGGCCATCGTTCTGATGGTCAGCCTGGTGGCTGTCCTCGCCCTGGCGGCCTGTGGAGGAGGGGCGCCCTCCCCGGCGGTGGAGCTCAGGTTGGCCCCCCTGTCCCAGCTCCCCCAGGCGGTACGCAAGGCCCCGCTGTCCGTGCGACAGGCCTACCAGTTCGCCGTGGCCAATCCGGAGATTTTGGAGAAGTTCCCCTGCTACTGCGGCTGCGGGGCGGTGGGGCACCAGAGCAACCTGAACTGCTACATCCGGAGCATCAATCCTGACGGCTCCATCGTCTTCGACGATCACGCCTTTGGTTGAGGCATCTGTGTGGACATAACGCGTGACGTTATGCGCTTCATGCGCCAGGGGAAGCCCCTGGTCGAGATCCGGGCCTACGTTGACCGCACGTATAGCAAGTTTGGCCCGCCCACGGACACCGAGCCCATCCAGCCCTAAGCACAGGCTATGCTCAGCAGACTGATCCTGGTCCTCTTCGTCGTCCTGGCCCTGGTGGTGATCCTGGCCCCCGTCCCCCTGGCGGCCGGGGAGCCAGCCGAGCATTACATCCGGCTGGAGGCTCGAAGCTTCGCCTTTGACCCGCCCGTGGTGCAGGTCAACCGGGGGGATCGGGTCATCTTGGAGCTGGAGTCAGTGGACGTGACCCATGGCCTGTACCTGGAAGGCTATGGCATTAACATCACGGCCCCACCAGGACTCAAGGCCCGCGCCGAGTTTGTGGCCCACAAGGCCGGCAAGTTCCGCTATCGCTGCTCAGCGAACTGCGGCTCGCTCCACCCTTTTATGATGGGGGAGCTAATCGTGGCGCCCAACACCCCTTATCTGCGAGCCGTGGGCCTGACCATCACGGCCGCCGTAGGGGCTCTGGCCTACCTGTGGGCCGAAGGGAGGCAGCCACGTTGAGCCAGCCGCTGCGCCTGGAGCTGACGCGCAACATTTTCCTGAAGCGCTTGCTGCGGCAGCGGGCTTTCCAGTGGGCGCTGATGGTGCCCATGCTCTTCTTCTTCGTCCTGGCCATCCTGACAGGCTTGTTCGGCACCCCCGTGGGCAGCAGAAACTTCGCCATCATCTTCGTCTGGATCGTGTGGTGGGCCCTGGTCATCATCCTCATGGTCCCCCTGGCCGGTCGGCTGTGGTGCACCATGTGCCCCATCCCCGCTCCGGGCGAGTGGCTGCAACGGCGAGCGCTGGTCACCGCAAGCGCTCGCAGCCCTGGCAAGCGCACGCAGCTCAATCGTTGTAGCCGGTGTTATGCGCGAGCCCGCTGCGTGCGCTTGCCACCAACCGCTACGACGTGTGTTGAGCTCGAGCCCGCTGCGAGCGCTTGCGGCAAGGGCCGAAGGGCACTCCTGACCCTGGGTCGGCGCTGGCCCCGCCGGCTGCGCAACATCTGGCTGCAGAACCTGGCCTTCCTGGGCGTGGCCCTCTTCAGCGCCATCATCCTCACCCGGCCTCTGGCCACAGGCGTCATCCTCCTGGCCTTCGTCCTGCTGGCCCTGGGCCTGAGCCTGGTCTACGAGCGACGGGTCTTCTGCCGCTATCTCTGCCCCGTGGGCGGCTTCATCGGCCTGTATGCCATGGTTGCCCCTTTGGAGCTGCGGGTCAAGGACCCCGAAGTGTGCCGCCACCACCAGGGGCGAGAGTGCTACCTGGGCAGCGAGGAGGGCTACGGCTGCCCGTGGATGGTCTTCCCGGGCCACCTGGAGCGGAACACCTACTGCGGGCTGTGCACCGAGTGCCTGAAGACCTGCCCTCAGGACAACATCGCCCTCAACTTGCGGCCCTTCGGACTGGACCTCCTGGTGCCCCGGGGCCGCCGCCTGGACGAATCCTACAAAGCCTTCATTATGCTGGCCTGCGCCCTCCTCTACTCGGTCGTCCTCCTCGGGCCCTGGGGCTGGCTCAAGGACTGGGCCAACTTGGTTGCCCTGGACCGGTTCCTCGCCTACGCCGCTCTCTTCCTGGGGGTCAACCTGGTCCTGGTGCCCGGCCTGTTCTTCCTCACCACCCTCCTGGCCAGAACCGTGGGCGGTTTGAAGCATATCCCTCTCAGGAGGCTCTTCGTTGACTACTCCTACGCCCTGGTGCCCCTGGGGCTCATGGCCTGGATCGCCTTCAGCCTATCCTTCGTGTTCGTCAACGGCTCCTACGCCGTCTCCGTCATCTCTGATCCCTTCGGTTGGGGCTGGGACCTCTTTGGCACGGCAGGCTATCCCTGGACGCCCTACCTATCCCAGTTCGTGCCCTACCTGCAGGTCCCCGTCCTGATACTTGGCCTCCTCGCCTCCATCTACGTCGCCTATCGCATCGCCCAGGAGCACGGCGCCCAGGAGGGGCAAGCTGTGCGGGGTCTGATCCCCGTGGCTGTCTTCCTCACAGGCGTCACCCTGGCCTTCTTACGGCTCTACCTGGGATAGGATCATGACCAAGAGCGAGTTTCTAGCCTTGCTGGTCGTCCTGGCCGTGGTGATCCTCTTCCCCCTCACCATCTTCGCCTATCAGTACCTCTACCTGCCGGCCACCTACGGCCCAGTCAAGGTCATCAATCTGTGGGCCCGGGTGCCCCAGGCCGGAGGCTGGGCCCCTGAGGTCATCACCGTGCACAAAGGTGATCGGGTCCGCCTGCGCCTCCACAGCCAGGACGTGGTCCACGGCTTCGCCATAGGCAAGATGGGGGTTGACGCCGGGCCCATCTACCCGGGCCAGGTGACGGCGGTGGATTTCGTAGCCGACCAAGCGGGGAGGTTCACGTACTATTGTAATGTATGGTGCAGCCCCTACCATTACCGTATGCGGGGCATTCTGGAGGTCGTTGATCCTGTTGCCTCCCAGACCTTCATTGCGGAGGAGGGCCGCCCTCAGGAGGTCGAGGCCGGGCTGGACATTGATGCCCCCCACGAGGCGGAGTTCTACCCTATGGCCAAGCCTTCGGCGGTTCGGGGGGCAGGGATCTACGTCCGAGCGTTGCAGGATAGGCGGCCGACCTTTGAGGGGCTGGGCGAGCGGAGCCCCAGCGATGTCTTCTACACCCTCCGCCGGGAACAGGCCCTGGGCTCCCTGAGCGACGAGGAGCTCTGGGACCTGGTGGCTTATCTGTGGTCGCAGACCACCACGCCTGAGCGCCTGTCCCTGGGACGGGCGCTGTACGAGAAGAACTGTGCCCCCTGTCATGGCCAGACGGGCGGAGGAGACGGGCCCGGCGGGCGCTACCAAAAAAAGGAACCGGCTGCTTTCGATCAGGCCCAGACTATGGCCGGCGGAACGAACGCCATCTACCGGGCCAAGATCGTGCGGGGGGGCATGGGTACCGGCATGCCCTACTGGGGCCCCATCTTCACCGATGAGGAGATCGAGAGCCTGGTCGGCTATCTCTGGACCTTCTTGTTCTCGTATGAATAGAGCAAGGATACTTTGGGGCGCAGTGGTGTCTTTTTTCCTCCTGGCTGGCTGTGCGGGGACGCCGACCCCGCTGCCCGCCCCCTCACCGACCCCTTCCATCACACCCCTTTTGCCCACCCCCACCCCTACCCCTACCTCCACCGTGACCCCTACACCCCAGCCCACGCCGACGCCCATGGGGGGCGGTGGCTGGATCGCCTTCGCCTCCCTGCGGCAGGGCAACTGGGACCTCTACGCCCTGCAGGTGGAGAGCGGCCAGCCCCGTGAAATATCTATTTCACAGGGCCAGGAGCGGAGGCTGACCTCCCACCCGGCTCCGGATCGTGCTCCTGCCTGGTCCCCCGATGGCACGAAGATCGCCTTCCAATCGCGCCGCGACGGGAACTGGGAGATCTACGTGCTGGATGTGACGAACGGCCAGCTCACTCGTCTGACCCACGATCTGGCCTATGACGGCGCCCCTGCCTGGTCCCCGGACGGCACGAAGATCGCCTTTGAGTCCTACCGGGCCGGCGATCTGGACATCTTCATCATGGACGCTGACGGAGGCAGCATCGTGAATCTGACGGAGGACGAGCCGGCGGGGGACTACGGCCCCTCCTGGTCACCTGATGGCCGTTACATCGCCTTCACCTCCTGGCGGGATGGCAACAAAGAGATCTATCTTATGCAGGCCGACGGGAGCAACCTCCGCAACCTGACCAGGCATCCGGCCAGCGACGAGGCCCCGGCCTGGTCGCCTGACGGGCGACAGATCGCCTTTGTCTCCCAGCGGGATGGGCGCCTGCGGCTGTACCTCATGGAGGCGGATGGTTATTCGCAAGCGCTCGCAGCACAACCGCTACGACTTGTG
>JBHIEC010000101.1:0-8516 GCA_046760425.1 Anaerolineae bacterium | reverse complement strand
ATACCATCTTCCTCACCTGGGAGTGGCAGAAGACCTGGTGGGAACACCTGGGCGAGGGAGACCTCTATCTCATCGCCGTGCGCGACGATGAGGGCTGTCTGCTTGGCATCGCCCCCCTCTTCGAGACCCAGGACGAGGAGGGGCGAGAGAGCCTGGCCTTTGTGGGATGCGTGGACGTGTCCGACTACCTGGACCTCATCGTCGCCCGGGGCCACGAGGAGGCCGTCTACTCCGCCCTGCTGGATGTCCTGGACGATGAGAGGAGCCTGTCCTGGGACCTGGCCGATCTGTGCAACATCCCCGCTGCCTCGCCCACCCACCGGCTCTTGCCGGCCCTGGCCCAGGCACGGGGGTATCGAACCCGGGTGCTGGTCCAGGACGTGTGCCCCGTCATCCCCCTGCCTGACGACTGGGAGGCTTATCTGGCTTCCCTGGACAGAAAGCAGCGCCACGAGATCCGGCGCAAGATCCGCAAGGCCAACCGTGAGGCCCGGGTGGAGTGGTACATCGTCCAGGACCCGGCCCGGCTGCCCGCCGAGATCGAGGCCTTCCTCGACTTGCACCAGAGAAGCGGGGCGGAGAAGGACGAGTTCATGGAACCAAAGATGCAGGGTTTCTTCCGCGCCATCGCCCAGGTCCTGCAGGAGAAGGGCTGGCTGCAACTGGCCTTCATCGAGCTCAACGGGCAGAAGGCGGCCAGCCTGTTCAACTTCGACTACCAGGGCGCAATCCTGGTCTATAACTCGGGCTACGACCCCCGGCGCTACGCCAACCTGAGCCCGGGCATCGTCCTGCTGAGCTACTGCATTGAGCACGCCATCCGGCAGGGGCGGAAGCGCTTCGATTTCCTGCGCGGCGAGGAGGAGTACAAGTTCCGCTTCGGGGCCCGGGAGACTAGGGTCTACCAGTTGCTCATCGAGAAATGAGGAAAGCCTTGTACCGTATCGCCATGCTCAGTGTGCACACCTGTCCCTTGGCTGCCCTGGGGGGCAAGGAGACGGGGGGCATGAACGTCTACGTGCGGGAGCTCAGCCGCGAGCTGGCGCGGCGAGGTATGGCCGTGGACATCTTCACCCGCTCCCAGAACCCCAGGGTGCCCCGCATAGACGACATCGAACTGGGGGAGGGCGCGCGGGTCATCCACGTCAAGGCTGGGCCGGAGGAGCCGTACCATAAGAACCTGGTCTGGAACCACCTGCCCGAGTTCGTGGCCGGCGTGAGGCGCTTCGCCCAGGAAGAGGGTCTGGCCTACAACCTGCTCCACAGCCACTACTGGCTCTCCGGCTGGGTGGCCTGCGAGCTGCAGCGGGACTGGCCCGTGCCCATCGTCCACATGTTCCACACCCTGGGCCGCATGAAGGACCTGGTGGCCCGCAGCCAGGCGGAACGGGAGATCGTCCAGCGCATTGAGGTGGAGACGGAGATCATGGCCTTCGCCGACCGCATTGTGGCCGCCACGTCCCGGGACAAGGCCCACATGGTTGACCTCTACGGTGCTGATCCGGATAAGATTGTGGTCATCCCCTGCGGGGTGGATCTGGAGCTCTTCCAGCAGATGCCCTGTCAGGAGGCCAAGGCGGAGCTGGGCGTGCCGGGGGATCACCATCTGGTGCTCTTCGTGGGCCGCATCGAGCCGCTGAAGGGCGTTGATACCCTCATCAGAGCCATGGCCCTCATGCTGGAGCGGGAGCCCGATTGGCGCGGCCGGGTCAGTCTGTGCATCATTGGAGGGGACGTGAGCGAGGATCCGGCCCTGATGGACGAGGAGCTGCGGTGCTTGCAGGCCCTGCGGGATGAACTGGGCATCGCCGACGTGGTCATCTTCGCCGGGGCCCAGGCCCAGGAGACCCTGCCCTGCTACTACTCGGCGGCTGACGTGGTGGTCGTCCCCTCCCACTATGAATCCTTCGGCATGGTGGCCCTGGAGGCCATGGCCTGTGGCGCGCCCGTCATCGCCTCCGACGTAGGGGGGCTATCATTCCTGGTGGAGGATGGCCGCACCGGCTTCCTGGTGCCGGAGAAGGACCCCCCTGCTCTGGCCGACAAGCTCCACCTGCTGCTCTCGGACCACGCGCAGCGCGATCTGATGGGCATCGCTGGCACCCAGGTGGCCCGGCACTACGGCTGGCCCTTGATAGCTGATCAGATCGTGGCCCTGTACGATGAACTGCTCGGGGTCAGGGTTAAAACATGAAGTCTTCAACCGGAGAGAACATGAACGACCTGCCCATTGCGGAACTGGAGACCTTTATCGCCCACAGCCGAGGACGGCACGTCCTGCGCCTGAAAGTCTATCAACTGAGCCACGGGGCCTTCCTGACCCTCCCCTGCACGGTCCTCAGCAATGGCCAGGAGGGCCCTCGTCTCTGCCTGGTAGCGGGGCAGCACGGCGACGAGTGGAACGGCGTCTATCTCATCCACCGCCTGAGCCATTTCCTCGATGCCGAGGAGGTGCGGGGCACCCTTATCCTCCTGCCCATCGCCAACCCCCTGGCCTTCAACGAGCACCAGCGGGTGTCCAGCGTGGATGGCGTTGACCTCAACCGCAGCTACAATGTCTATGCTCCCCGCAAGCCGACGGAGCACCTGGGGCTGGCGCTGTGGGAATCGGTCTTCGCCCACACAGACTATCTGATTGATCTGCACGGCGGCGGGCCCGGTGAGTACCTGCCCCACGTCGTCATGCCCCGGCATGGCTCCCTGGAGCTGGCCACGAAGCTGAACATACCCTACATTCACCGTACAGGCAGCGTAGTAGGTTCCCTGGTTTACAAATGCCGGCAGGATGGGATCAAAGCCCTCATCCTGGAGGTGGGGCAGGGGCGAAGCCTGAACGCGCCGTACTTACCCCAGGTGAGGGATGGCCTGCTCAACTTCATGCGGGCCATCGAGATGTTGTCCGGGCCGGTGCAGCAAGGTGAAGAGCCCTACGTCTTCACTCAAAAAGAGCTTGTGCCCTCGCCCGTGGCCGGCTTCTTCGAAACGGCGGTGGAACTGGGGCAGCGGGTGGAGGCGGGGGATCTGCTGGGCCACGTCACCTCCATCTTCGCCTCTCACAGCACCCCCGTTTCGGCTCCCAGGGCCGGGGTGATCCTCTACCTGCGGCGGGAGCAGGTGGTCAGCGAACGGGAGAGCCTGGTACACATCGCCTGAGGGGACTCTCCAGCTTTATTGGGGTGTGGCCATGCATAGGAAGCTGTGGCAGCCGAACCTCATCGTTTTCGTCAGCAGCGCCTGCATCATGATCATCGAGTTGGTGGCAGGGCGGATCATGGCCCCTTACGTGGGCGTCTCCCTGTACACCTGGACGAGCGTCATCGGCGTGGTGCTGGCCGGTATCAGCCTGGGCAACTATCTGGGGGGGAGAATCGCTGATCGGTACGCCTCCCCACGAACGCTGGGTATCGTCTTCTTCGTGGCCAGCATGGCCAGTTTGAGTATCGTGGTTCTGAGTGAAATCGTGGGGAATGCCACGACGCCGCCCTTCTTGCCCCTGATCGTCAAGATCACCCTGCTTACCAGCGCCATCTTCTTCCTGCCGAGCTGCATCCTGGGGGCCGTCTCACCCCTGGTCATCAAGCTCACCCTGAAAGACCTGGCCCAGACGGGCGGCGTGGTGGGCAAGATCTACGCCTATTCCGCCCTGGGCAGCATCCTGGGGACCTTCGCCACGGGCTTCTTCCTGATCTCCTGGTTCGGCACCAGGACCATCGCCTGGGGCGTGGGCCTGATCCTGATCCTCATGGGCCTCCTTTTCGGCGACTGGCGACGGGCCAAGGGAAGAGCGGCCCTCATGCTGGGGATCTTCCTGGGCGGCTCGCTGTTTCTCCTGATGAACGGCTGGTTCCGGGGCCCCTGTTTCAGGGAAACCAACTACTACTGCATCAAGATCAGAGACAAGGTCCTGGGGGATGACAGCGTGGTCAAGGTGTTGATCCTGGATCGTCTGGTGCACAGCTACACCTCCCTGGACGATCCCACCAGGCTGGTGTACGGCTACGAGAAGATCTACGCTGAGGCCACCGAGTACGCCGCCAGGAGGAGCTCTCCCTTGAAGACCCTCTTCATCGGCGGTGGAGGCTACACCTTTCCCCGGTACATCGAGGCCATCTACCCCGGCAGCTCCATCGAGGTGGTGGAGATTGACCCTCAGGTGACCCGGGTGGCTTATGAGGAGTTGGGCCTGTCCCCCCAGACCACCATTGTGACCTATAACCAGGACGCCCGTATCTTCTTCAATGATCTGGAAGCCGAGCGGAAATACAACCTTATCATCGGCGATGCCTTCAATGACTACTCGGTGCCCTATCACCTCACCACGCTGGGGTTCAACGAGGAGGTCAAAAAGCACCTCCAGGACGATGGACTCTATGTAGTTAACATCGTTGACGGCCGCCACCGTCTCTTCCTGCGCGCTTACCTGAATACCCTCCGAGAGACCTTCTCCCACGTCTACCTGGTGCCCGTAGGGGAAAGCTGGCGGGAAGATGTTCGCACCACCTTCGTCATAATGGCCTCACAGAAGGAACTGGCTACTGACGAGTTCGCGGAGATAGATGGAGGCGATGGGGAGAGGCGGATAGCCAAGATGATCCTGACGGAGCAGGAACTGGACGAGCTTCTGGCCGAAGGGCGGCGGGTCATCTTGACGGATGACTACGCGCCAGTGGACAACCTGCTGGCGCCCGTCTTCGAGGAGTCCGAGGCGCGGCGGTGACAGAGGAGTGACAAGGATGGCGTTGCAGGTGGGCATCGTGGGCCTGCCCAACGTAGGCAAATCAACCCTGTTCAACGCCCTGACCAGGGCGAACGCCCCCGTGGCCAGCTACCCCTTCACCACCATCGAGCCCAACGTGGGTGTGGTGGAAGTGCCTGACGAGCGGCTGCAGGACATCGCCACTATCGTCCGGCCGGAGCGCCTGGTGCCCACGACCATGAAGTTCGTTGACCTGGCCGGCCTGGTGCGGGGCGCCAGCCAGGGCGAGGGGCTGGGGAACCAGTTCCTGGGCTATATCCGCAACGTGGATGCCATCGCCATGGTGGTGCGCTGCTTCCGCGCCCCCCAGATCCCCCATGTCACGGAGGCGCTCGACCCCCGGGAGGATATGGAGGTGGTCAACCTGGAGCTGATCCTGGCCGATCTGGCCACTGTGGAGCGGCGTCTGGAGAAGGTGCGGCCCAAGGCCCGCGCCCGCCCCAAGGAGTACGCCGACGAATTGGCCCTGCTGGAGCGCCTGCATGAGCATCTGGGCGCAGGGAGGGCAGCCCGCGAGCTGGGTCGTAGCGGGGAGGAGGGGGAGTTGCTGCAGGAGCTGAACCTCCTCACCGACAAGCCCTTGCTCTACGTGGCCAACGTGGGGGAGGAGGACCTGCCTGAGGGAGGTGCCCTGGCGGCGGTGGTGCGCGAGGCGGCCGCACTTGAGGGGGCGGAGCCTCTGGTGCTGTGTGCCCAGTTGGAAGCGGAGCTGGCCGACTGGCCCCCCGACGAGGCCCAGGCCTATCGAGCTGAACTGGGCCTGGCGGGATCAGGGCTGCAGCGGTTGATCGCCGCCGGCTACGCCCTCCTGGGCCTCATCACCTTCTTCACCACCACAGGGGGCCAGGAGGTGCGGGCCTGGACGCTGCGGCAAGGCGCGACGGCCCTTGAGGCAGCGGGGAAGATCCACAGCGACATGCAACGGGGCTTCATCCGGGCCGAGGTCGTCTCGTACCAGGACCTGATGCGCGCCGGGTCCTTCACTGCAGCCCGGGAGCAGGGCCGCATCCGCATCGAGGGCCGGGACTACGTGGTGCAGGACGGCGATATTATCCACGTCCGGTTCCGCCAACCTTAACTGTCCCCGTGGGGATAATCCACTCTACCGGCCGACCCGGGCGGTCGGGTTTGGCTCCCTCACCGGCAGGTGCACGCTGAAGGTGCTGCCCCGCCCGGGTGTGCTCTCCACGCTCACCCATCCATCATAGGCCTCCACAATGGAGCGCACCAGCGACAGCCCCAGGCCGGCCCCGCCCTTGCGGCGCGATTGCGTCTCGTCCACCCGATAGAAGCGCTCGAAGATGCGGGGCAGGTGCTCGGCCGGGATGCCGGGGCCGGTATCGGATACTTGAATGATGACCGCTGGGCTCGTTGCACTCGCTGACGAACGACGAACGACCAAGGACGAACGCAGACGTTGGTCATTCGTCGTTCGTCGTTGGTCGGGCCCAAGGGTTGCCTTCAGCGTGACTTGGCCGCCCGGTGGGGTATACTTGATGGCGTTGCCCAGCAGGTTGCGCACCACCATGCGCATGGGATCGGCGTTGGCAGCCACGGCCGGCAGGTGCGGGGGCACGTCCACCTGCAGGCGCAGGCCGGCCGCCTGTACCAGGGGGCCCATCTCGTCGGCCAGTTCGTAAAGAAGGGGCGCCAGGTCCAGGGGTGACCGGGGTGGCTCCTGACCCTCGTCTAGCCGCGAGAGGGCCAGGAGGTGATCTACCAGCCGCCGCAGGTGCTCCACTTCGCGCTCCATCTGCCGCAGGTAGTGCTGGGCCAACTCGGGGTTGTCCCTGCCGTGGCGCTGGAGCATCTCGATGCGCAGCCGGAGGCTGGTGAGGGGCGAGCGGAGTTCGTGGGCCGCGTTGGCCACGAAGGCCCGCTGGCGGGCCAGCATCTCCCGCACCTGTTCTGCCATGCGGTTGAAGGCCCGGCCCAGCCGCTCGATCTCGTCCGGGCCGGCGGGCGTGACCTGTTGGTCCAGCTCCCCGGCGGCCATGCCTTCGGTCACGGCTGTCAAGCTGCGGATGGGACCGGCTACCTGGCGGGCCAGCAGGAGACTGACCAGGGCTGTAGCCACCAGCACCACACCACCAGCCACCAGCAGGCTCATCCAGGTGCGCCGCATCTCGGCGTAGAGGGGGGCCATAGGCACGGAGAGTTGAAGCACGCCGTCGAGTGCCCCCTCCTCTGACAGGATCGGTGCGGCGACAAACAGCCGCTCCTCGTTTTGCCACTCGTCCCAGCGGACATCGTGCTGCTCACCGCCCGCCCGCGCGGCCACAATTTCAGGGTGATCATGCTCCAGATGGACCGGCACCGCCTCGTCGGAGCTGAGGGTCACCCGGAGTGAGGGTTCAATAAGCGTGACCCGCACGCCCACACCTTGGGCATAGGAGCGAATCAGGGCATCCAGGGAGCGTCCTTCGAACCCTTCTCCTTCGCGCCACTTCTCCAGGGGGTCCCGCAGGCTATTGGCGATGATGAAAGATTCCAGCTCCAGGTCGTGTTCAGCCTGCTCCACAACTGCCGTCTGGAGGCGCAGGCCCGTCCACAGGATCAGCCCGCCCAGCCCCAGCAGTATCAGGACCAAGTAGGTAAGGAGCAGGCGACTTTGCAGGCTACGGGGCATCAGGCGGCGGAGCATGGGGGTCCACGAAGCGGTAACCGTAGCCACGAACGGTCTGAATGTAGCGAGGCGTCGAAGGATCATCTTCCACCTTCTCCCGCAACCAACGGATATGCACGTCCAGCGTGCGGGGGTCACCGATCCAGCCCTCTCCCCACACTCGATCCAACAACTCGTGGCGTGGGATGGCCTGGCCAACCTTTTCCATCAGGGCACACAGCAGGTCGAACTCCCGCTGCCGGAGTTCGATCAGGTTGCCGGCCAGCCACACCTGGCGAGCTGTGCGGTCCAACACAATTTCGCCCACCACGAGCCGCTCGCTCGGCGGGGACACCTCACCGCGATCCAGTTGGCGGCGGCGGAGAGTCGCCCGCACCCGGGCCAGCAACTCCCGGAAGCTGAAGGGCTTGACGATATAATCGTCGGCACCGATCTCCAGGCCCATGACCCGGTCCAGCTCCTGACCCCGGGCGGTGAGCATGAGGATAGGCACCGCCGACTCGCGGCGCAGGGTACGACATACGGCGAAGCCATCCATGCCGGGAAGCATCACGTCCAGCAGGATCAGGTCCGGCCCCTCGGCGCGGGCCAGCTCCAGACCCCGGTGGCCGTCGGTGGCGTGGAGCACCCGAAAGCCCTCGCCTTGAAGGCCGAAGATCAGCGGCTCGGCAATGCTTTCGTCATCCTCCACCAGAAGGATGGTGGCTTGTATTGAGCTCTGTCCAAGTGTTGATTTGTCGCTCACGTTCCCCCTCGAGGGACACGGCCCCAGGCCGTGGGCGGTCACTAGGCATCTTCATAAGCCCAATTCTTGACGAATGAGTCAAGTTTTGGGAGCACCGTAGGGCAAGATACCATCTTGCCCTACTTGTCCTACATGCCCCCGTCGGTTTGAGGCGAAGCTTCTCTAAGAAAGTATACCATAAAGCTGCCGTAGTGCAAAAGGCGCCAGGTAGCGTGACCGCAATGAGTGATTGGGCCACGTAGCCGCCTGCCGCCGGCTCAACCAGGCAGGACAATAAAGACCAGTTGCGTCGGATCGGTTCCGTAGCGGATTTCGCCACCCGCCGGTTGATCCGTCACCCAGGAGACGGTGAAGGTTGTGTCGCGCACGTGGGTCACGCGGACCTTTGA
>JBHIEC010000100.1:0-8576 GCA_046760425.1 Anaerolineae bacterium | reverse complement strand
AGCCGCCCAAGTGCCCAGGCCGTTGTCATCCGACGGATCAGCATCACTGACCTCACCGGGATCGTTGTAGTCTCCATCATCATTGCGATCTTGACTATCAGCGAAATCAAAACCATGCACATCGTCCACGTAGCCATTGTTATCATCGTCAAGGCCATTATCGGCTATCTCCCCCAGGTTGACCCATATCCTGTCCCTCAGATCCGGATGCTGGAGATCGACCCCGGAATCGATGAGAGCAATGACCACGCCCTCGCTGCCGGTGGTCACGCACCAGGCTTCTGGAGCATCAATGTCCGCATCCTCGGTGCCCACGTCGCCTGTGTTGTTCAGGTTCCACTGATATCGGGGGGTGTAGAAAGGATCGTCGGGTTCGACGGCACAGGGCGTAGCCGTTGGCGTCGGCGTAGGCGTCTCGGGCACGGTAGCCCTCACCCCCTGGCCCCCGGGCACGATAGGCTTTGCCTCCGCTCGAAGCAATCCCTGAAGGGGTCGCTCATAGAACAGATAATTGGGCTCAGCGAACTGCACGGCGGGGTTGGCCCGCAAGGCCGCTATAGCCGCCAGTTCCTGCCCCTCAGGCACGGCCAGGATGTCAATGTTAACGCCTTTGAGGCGGCCCTTTGAATGGAGCCCGTTCGCCGCCAGAAGGGAGGCCAGAGCAGCCGGTGAGATGCCCCCCTTGAACTTGACCAGGATTTCCCCGGCCTTGAAGGGGCCCGGAGTTAAGGGGGGATCCATCCTCTGGGGTGAGGGGGGTTCGGCGGCCAGGGCGGGGGTGAACAGGAGCAAGGTTGAGAGCAAGAGGCCAAGCAAGTTTTTCATGGCTCTCATCATTGATTGATTTTCTCCTCCCTTTTTTGGATAGGTAGTCCCCCTTCTCTAGCAAAGGCGGCGGCTAAAAGCACGCCGCCTGGCTCCCCAGACCGAGCCAGGCGCCGTCATTTATGCAGCGCTTAAGGGCCTGGAGCCTTGCCGTTCCATCACCAACTCCCAAGGGGGAGACCACCTTGGAATGAGAGAGCAGCCAACTGCGGGCTTAGACCTATGCCCGTCGTGTAGAATTTTACCACTGAAGGAGAAAATTGGCAAGAAAGTGCGCGCCCCCAGAGATGAGGCCCGGGGGCAAGGTCGCTGTGAGGGGGCGTCTCTTGGAACTATCGTTGTTCTCCCCCGGGAGAGCTCCCCAGATCTCAGCCCTCACGGGGCATTGTCCAGGCGGAAGCCATGCCCCCGCACTGTCACAATGTACTGATGGTGGGGATCGGCCTCACCGAGCCTATCCCGCAGCCTCCTGACCAGGGCATCTATGGCCTGTTCGGAGACCCCTTCCTCGGCTGCCTCCGGCCACACAGCCCGCACGATCTCGTCCCGGCTGCACACCTGCCCTGCCTTGTCATACAACAGCTCGAGGAGGCGGTACTGGGCCGAGGAGAGCGGGGGGGTCAATTCCTGCCCCCCGACCCAAACCCGCTTGGCCCCTCGGTCCAGTTGCAGCCCCACCCGGCCCTCGAAGAAGAGGGGAGCCGTGGCCTCGGCGTCCACGAAGAAGAGCTTGAACCGCAGGGCGATTTGGATCTCATCCCCATCCTGCAGAACGTAGGGTTCGCGGAGCTCCCGGCCATTCACAAAGGTGCCGTTCTTGCTGGAGCAATCCTGCAGGATGTAGCGCTCTCCCTGCCGCTGAATTCGCGCATGACGACGGGAGACCTGGCGATCACGGAGGACGATGTCGTTGCTCTCCTCCCGCCCGATATGGATGGTCTCCTTGTTCAGAATCCACTCCTGGCTCGTTTCCTGCCCCTCCCGCAGGATCAGCATGGGCATTTCCTTCTCCACCATTGTGCATCACCTCCCGATGTAATCTCGTCTGGAAGGGTTGGGGGGAAAGGGGGCAGGAGAAGGGATTGGGTGGCGCGGAGGGAATAGCCAACTAACCCCGGTTTGCCTTTCCCCCTTGACAGAAAAGCCGTAATGAGCTAAGCTTATAAAGAGCTTAGAAGACATCACTTTTATGAGGAGCCAGCCCTTTGATCCGAGCGCTGCCACCGGGTACGGTCCTGCGATCAAGATACAAAATCATCAAGCTGGTAGGGCAAGGGGGAGCGGGAGCCGTCTATCAGGCCGAGGACCTGCGGCTGGAAGGCAGGATGTGCGCCCTGAAGGAGGTCTGCCCTGAGCCAGGAGCCAGCCCTTCAACCCTGGCCCAGGCCCAACAGCAATTCCACCGCGAAGCCAGCACCCTGGCCCGACTGGACCATCCCAACCTGCCCAAGGTATCCGATTACTTCTCCCAGGACGAAAGGGACTACCTGGTCATGGACTTCGTGGCCGGCCCCAACCTGAAGGAGATGGTGGACGAGGCCCGCCGCAAACATCAATTCCTGTCGGAAGAACAGGTCCTGGCCTGGGCCCGACAATTGTGTGATGCTCTGCGATATCTTCACAGCCAGGACCCTCCCGTCCTCCACCGTGACATCAAGCCGGCCAACATCAAACTGACTCCCCAGGGCCAGATCAAGCTGGTGGATTTCGGGCTGGTCAAGCCCATGGATCCCAATGACCCCAGGACGGTTACCGCCGTGCGCGGCCTGGGGTCCCTGCCCTATACCCCCCTGGAGCAATATGGCGGTGGGCTGGGACACACTGACGTCCGCTCCGACATCTACTCCCTGGGGGCCACCCTCTACCACCTCCTCACAGGTCGTGCGCCAGCCACAGCCCAGGAGCGGTTCCTGGAGCCCGACGCCCTCCCGTCCCCCCGCAGCCTCAACCCCCGCATCTCCCCGCGCACAGAGCAGGTGATCCTGCAGGCCGTGGCCATGCATCCCGATCAACGGCCAGCCACCGTGGCAGCCTTGCAGGAGGCCCTCTTTTCTTCTACCCCGCTGCCGGAACTCTTCGCCGCCTCCCCCGTCTCCGGGCCATCCCTGTGGGTGGCGGTGATGGACAACGCCCAATTCATTGCCCTGGTCCTGGCTCTACTCCTCCTGGCCATCCTGGTCACCTGGCGTAGCGCGAGCCCCCCATCCTGGCCTTCCATAGTTCCCTGAGCCTGTTTTTCGCACCTCGGCGGAAAGCAGGCTGAGAGGCCTTATTCCTCCCTCCTGGACCACAAGGCCGGCGTCAAGGGCAACAGGGCGAAAAGGAAGCTGATAGCCGTAGCATCCCAGCGGGCGGGGATGCTGGAGGACAAGACGGGCCCCAGAACCGGCAACTCCCTTAACCTCAACAGGCCCAGGCCGAAGAGCAGATAGCCCACCAGGCCCCAGATCAGGCAGAGCAGGAAGAGCCGCACTTCCCTCGATAGAGATCGAGCCTCGCCGCGACGCAGGAAGCTGGTGATCCCTCCCGCCAGGATCATGCCCCCCATGGAGAGGAATAGCGTGCTCCAGTCCGGCCTCGATTCACGAACCGGCTCGGGCTTCTCCACTACAGGGGTCGCCTCGACCGTGGGCGTGGGCGGCAGGGGGGTGGGGGTCGGAACGGGGGTTTCCGTGGGGGGAGGTGTGGCCGTGGCGGGCTCCTCCTCCCCCTGGACGACCACGGTAAGCGGCACGGCATTAGTGGCCTGGCCGCTGGTGGCCGTGATCTCCAATTGCCCCGGCCTCTCGGCCAGGATGTCGGCTTCGGCTATGCCGTTACTGGTGGTGACCTCCTGGGGAGAGAGGTAAAGGGCGTCGCTGGGATAAAAGAGGTGGAAGACCACCGGGGTGCCGTCGGGCACAGGGTGGCCATTCTTGTCCAGAATAAGGCTGGTGGTGATGTGCAGGGTCATCCCCACCTCGATGGGTGTCTCCGCTGCGGGTTCGACCAGGGAGACCTCGATGGCCTGATTGGGATCGGGCTCCATCTGGGACACCAGGTCGTAGTTGGTGCCTACCACGCTGACAGGAGGAGCCCCCTGGGGTGGGAACTCCTGAAACAAAGCCCGCACCGAAGCCTCAAGGAAAGCCGGTATTTTGCTGTAGATGCCGTAGTAGGCCGTCAGCTTGCTGATCTCGGTAGTGTCCAGGTAGTAGGGGGCGTTGTAGGCCAGAGCCACGATCTTCTTGGCTCGCAGGCTATCGGAGCGCTCCTTCAGGAAGACTTTGACGGCATCGGATTGGGGATAGTCAATGGGGTTCAAATCCAGCATGGCGAAGAGGATCCAATCCGCCTTCTGGATGAGTTGCTCGATGCGCGCCCGCTCCTCCTCCGTCATCTCCCCCTCCTCCGTGGGCTGAAGGAATTCCTTGAGCTGGGCGAAGGTCAGGCTGCTGATCCGCTGCGGCTCGATCTGGCCTGTGGCTGTAGGACCGTAAAGGCGGAGGATTGTCTCCTGCAGGGCCTGGGGGGAGATGAGAGGGAAGAGGGGGCAGGAGGGGCAATCGGCCGCCTGCCGGGCGTCGGTGAAGATGAGGATGTTCTCGTCCGTCAAGGGGGGGCTGGGCAGGCGGTCGGCCAGCTCCCCCAAGCCGGGGTAGATCAGGGTGACGGCCTCGCGAGCCATCTGGGAGACGTCAGCCTGGCTCTGGCCCACCTCCTCGCTCAGCCGATCTGTCTTCACCTGACTCTGGGCCAAGGAGAAACGAGGATACAGGCGGCGCTTCAGGGTCAGGATCCGTCGCAGGGCTGTGTCAACCCGCTCCTGAAAAGTGGCGTCGGTGGTGTACTTCTCCTGGAAGAAGTGGATGGTGGCTTTGATGTTCTCCAACTGCACGGACCACTCGTCCGTCAGGGCGAACTGGGACAGCAGCAACAGGTCGTTGCCGGCCAGGAAAGCTTCCTGGGCAATCCGCTTGTAGGGGAATGTTTGCAACTGGGGATCGTAGTACTTGCGGACGGCGGGCACTCCCAGGGAGTCGCTGACCATCACCCCCTTCTCCCGCCAGGCAACGAACTCGGGCAGTTCCATGAGGGCCCGCAGGCCCTGGGCGTCGAAGCTGATAGGTCGGGTGAGTTGACGAATGTTGCCCTGGAAGCCCCGGTAGCGGATGTGGGAGGACATCAAGGCGTCGGTGACGGCCAGTGGGTCCTGGGCTTCCCCCTGGGTGACGGCAAAGAAGGGGGCCAGCTCTATCCTGCGCAGCTCCTGGAGGGATTTGTCCACCGTGGCCACCTCTTCGTCGGGGCTGCGGTCGCTGCCGCCGTTGCCGGGGAAGTGCTTGGCCACAGTGGCCACCCGGCCACCGCTGCCCCGGTGCACGCCACGGATGTAGGCCCGGCCCAATTTGCCCACCCAATAGGGGTCGCCGCCGAAGGTGCGGGTGCCCAGATCGCCCTTGAGCCCCGGCCGGG
Source organism: Anaerolineae bacterium (assembly GCA_046760425.1). Classification (GTDB taxonomy): domain Bacteria; phylum Chloroflexota; class Anaerolineae; order JBHIEC01; family JBHIEC01; genus JBHIEC01. The sequence goes on along the minus strand of JBHIEC010000100.1, from coordinate 3,296 downwards.
GTTGGTTGAGCACGTCCAGGGAGGGGCCCAGGAGCATGTTAATCCCCAGAGCCCGTAACTCCCGCCCCACGATCTCCCCCACCTTCTCGGCATTCTCCTCCCGCCAGGTGGCCCCGATGGCCATGCTGTTGGGCACAGCCGTCAGCCCGTTGGTGATGCGGGTGTAGGGGTAGCCATCCCCCTCGTGGTCAATGGCCACGAAGAGGGGGATGTAGGAGCCGGAACCCTCCTGCTGCTGGCTGCCCTGGAAGGCCAGGTTCTGCAGGCCATTGGTCAGGGTGGCCACCTGCAGGAGGGTATCCCCCTCATTGGTGAAATTGCCGTTGCTGGCCAGAAGCACCACCCCGCCGATCTTGTATTCGGTGATCAACTCTGCGATGTCCGAGTCAGGGCCGATGTCGTGGCCCACGAAAGTGGTCATGAACAACTGACCCACCTTCTCCTCCACGGACATGTCCGCTATGAGCTGATCGAGGGAGGGTTCTCCCCTCTGCGCTGCGAGGGGTAAAGGCAGCAAGGAAATCAGGAGAGCTACCAAGGCCAAGATCGTCAGAACCCGCATTCCACGTCACTCCACGAGCTAGTTAGTTGGACAATGTTAGATTTCACCCTAGGTGTCATTGCGAGGCGCGCTCCCGTTCGTTACGCTCAGGGCATGGTTTGCGCCGAAGCCTGTCCTGAGCGTAGCCGAAGGGCAATCCCCTAGCACGCTTGGAGATTGCTTCGCTCCGCTCGCAATGACGAAAGTAACATTATCGAGTTAGTTAGAGCACAGAGCGGAAGTCAGCCCTTATCCCACCCTTTATAAGTATACCCCCTCAGGGCAAAAAGGTCAACAGGGCCACGAATTATGATACTCGCCCTCTCAACCCTTCGCTGGACGAATAGCCTACGTTTGCCCTACGCTTTCTGACCGTATAGGTAGCGGTGGGCAATCGTGGGGTAAACGTAGGGAGGGGATAGGCTTTCCGTCCAGCAAGATAATTCAAAACGCGCTATGATATAATCAGTTTTCTCCTCCTTATCAGAGCTAGGGGTGGGTATGCCACCCCTAGCTCTCCGAATTTTGGGCCTTATTCCTCTTCGGCAATCTTCCTCTTCAGAACCCCAGACACGCAATACTCTCTGATCCCTCAAAGAATGCGCCTTGACTCCGTGAGTGTTTCGTGAGCAGTATGGTGTACAATTTATAATGAAGGAGAGTATAGAGAAGAGAGACCCTGAGCTGTCCACGTCCTGAACAAGTGCCCCTGCCCGAGCTGCTTGTCCAGACTGGTTGGGGTGTTTCTGCACCCCGGCCCAGGACAGTCTCAGCGTCTCTTATTTGATATAACGCCAAACTCCGCCTTTAGATACGGTCTAAAACCCCTCCAACGGAAAAGAAGCGCCCTGCAGCCCTTGACCGGTGGCTGTATCAGACCATATGGAGGTGAGTGTCATGCGCAAGGGAATCGGCAGGTTCAGCCTGATCCTGGCCATCGTCCTGGGTCTGGCCCTCCTGGGGGGGCCAGGCGCCCTCACCGCCCCCCCCGACCAGGGCGAAGGAGTGATTGGCCCACCCTGGCAATGGTCCGGCGAGCCCGGTAAGACCCCGGAATACGTGCCGGATGAGATCCTGGTGAAGTTCAAGCCGGAGCTCGATCTGGAAGCCATAGCCACCACCCACGACCGCCTGGGCGCGCAGGTCATAGGCCATATCCCCCAATTGGACATCCAGATCCTGCGGGTGCCCTTTGGCGAGGTCGAGAACAAGGTGAAAGCCTACCAGGACGAGCCGGGAGTTGAGTTCGCCGAACCCAACTACATCGTCCACGCCTTCGGCTCACCTAACGACCCCTATCTCAATCAACAGTGGGCCCTGACCAAGATCCAGGCCATCCAGGCCTGGGACCTGACGACGGGGAGTTCCAGCGTCGTCATCGCCATCCTGGACACAGGGGTTGATCTCAACCACGAGGATCTCCAGGGTAAGCTGTTGCAGGGTTACGACTTCGCCAACAGAGACAACGATCCCAGCGACGATCACGGCCACGGCACCCACGTGGCCGGCATCGCGGCTGCGGCTACAAACAACGGTCGTGGCGTGGCCGGGGTGAGCTACAACTGCCGCATCATGCCCGTCAAAGTCCTGAGCAACTCCGGCAGCGGCTCCCATAGCTGGATCGCTCAGGGTATCACCTACGCCACTGACCAGGGGGCCAGGGTCATCAACATGAGCCTGGGCGGCTACATTTCTTCCTACACGCTAGAAGCAGCAGTAGAGTACGCCTGGAACCACGGCGTCCTGCTGGTGGCCGCAGCGGGGAACGACAGCACCGCCTACCCCTCCTACCCGGCTGCCTACGAGCAGGTGATGGGGGTCTCGGCTACGGATCGCTACGATCAAAGGGCCTCCTTCTCCAACTATGGCTCTTACATCTCCGTGGCTGCGCCCGGGGTGAGCATCCTCAGCACCGTGAGAGGGGGTTCCTACCAGTTCTGGAGCGGCACCTCCATGGCCAGCCCCCACGTGGCGGGACTGGCCGGGCTGGTCTTCGCCCAGGACCCAAGCCGCACCAACGCCACAGTACAGCAGATCATCGAGGGCACAGCCGACGATCTGGGCTCCTCGGGCTGGGATCACATCTACGGCTATGGCCGTATCAATGCCTATCGCGCCCTCTCCGGTGCGGGCCCCGTGCCTACTCCAACGTTACCTCCCAGCACGCCCGGGCCGACGGCGACGCCGGCCTCGGACTTCGAGCACCAAGTGGTGGAGCTCATCAACCAGGAGAGGCTTGGCCGAGGGTTGACCACTCTGACCATTGATGAGCGGCTGATGCAGGCTGCCCGCCGACACAGCCAGGACATGGCCACCAACAACTTCTTCAGCCACACCGGCTCCGACGGCTCGAGCCCCTGGGATCGGATACGGGAGGCTGGCTATCCCATGATCAGCGGTGGGGAGACCATCGCCGGCGGGTATATCAACCCCTCGGCCGTGGTTGACGCCTGGATGAGGAGCCTGGGCCACCGCGCCATCCTGCTGGGCAGCTTCCGCGACATCGGCGTGGGCTACGCCTACAACAGCAACAGCACCTATCGTCACTACTGGACGGCCGATTTTGGCACCTCCAGCGATGGCGGGCAACCCCCCACCCCGACCCCCCTCAGGCCCACGGACACGCCCTGGCCCACCAACACCCCCACGAATAGCCCCACCAGGACACCCGCTCCAGCGCCTCCCACCGCCACGTCGCCCCCGGGCAGCACGACGGTGACCCTCACCCCCACCGCCGACTCCGTCGGCTGGGTCA
>JBHIEC010000099.1:0-8590 GCA_046760425.1 Anaerolineae bacterium | reverse complement strand
GCCCGCAGGCGCTTCAGCACCTCCTGGGAGCCCTCTTCGGACCAGGCTTTCTCCTCTTCCTCCCCCGACGCCACCCGCTGCTCTTCAGGAGGAACCAGGAAGGCCTCTTTCAAAACTCGCCCGTCAGCCTCCTCCGGCACAGGGAGCCCCCAGATTGCCAACAGAGTGGGGACCACATCTACGATCTGAACGGTCCCCAGGTGTGTCCCAGGACGCACTCCGGGCCCCGCCAGGACCAGAACCCCGTCTGGGGTGTGGGTGCCGTACTCCCGCTCAGGGGGAATGGCGCGGACCAAGGTATCGGATGGATAGCCGGTGATCACGTGGTTACTCCAGTCGGCGGGCTCAAAGACCAGGTCTGGCGGATCATCGGCAGGATCTGCGCCCGGATAGAGTTCCTCTCCTCGCCAGACCCGCCCGAAGAGCGGGCGACCTTGGGGGTCTCGAAGCCCCAGGAAGAAGTGCATCACCTCCTCCCGCAGGGACTCGTGCTCTTCGGGAAGCACACATCCTCGAGGTTGTCGCCCCTCCAAGTTGATGTACAGAGGTCCCATCCCGGAACGGGCAAACACCCGAGTCCTGTCCCAGTCCAGGTTCTCATAGTCTACTGCCAGTCGTCCATCCCACCGCAGGAGAGGCCAGGAGAGAACACGCTGGCTCCATGCGGGGAGTCGGCGCCACATTCGCGGCACCCCCTGGCCCAGAGGCCCGGGTAGGCGACTCCAGAAGCGCTGGGCCACCTGAGGCTGGAAGTGAAGCCATCCTCCATCGTGAAGCGCCCGGTACAGGGCCAGGTAGCGGTGGGCTGGCGTGGAGCCGTGGTCGGAGACTAGGCAGATCATCGTGTCCCTATCCACCCCCTCCAGGACGCACCCCAGCGCCTGGTCTGCTGCCCGATAAACTCGCGCTACCTGCTCGAAGTCGCGGGTGCGGTGGTTGACGGAGTCCGTCCCCGAGAAGACCACGAACATCAGGTCCACCGGCCAGCACCGCCAAAGCCAGGCCACCAGTTCTCCCTGCTCCTGGGTCAGCCTGACCCAGCGCGCTACGAAGGCCTCCAGGTCCCCCCGAGGCTGGTGGGGGTTCTGGCGATCCATCAGGTCGGTCTCCTCCTCCAGTACCTGGTACGGATGGCCCTGGTCCGCCCAGCGACGGAGAAGGTCCTGCGGGTACGCCACCGCCGGTGAGTGGCGGGGGCTGTCGAACCCTGAGATCAGGTATCCCTCCAGAGGGGTCGCCGGGTAGGTCATAGGAACGTTTAAGACCCCCGTCCGGCGACCAAAGCGATTGGCCCAGCGCCACAGAGGGACGCCCCGGTATCCGGACAGGTTGGTGGGGCCTGCCTCGTAGCTCCCCGGCCGGGCCCGTGCTCCATCAAAAACCCCTGTCTTCGCCGGCGATAGCCCGGTCACCAAGCAGGGCCAGGCTATGTTTGTGTAGGGGGGGATGGTGGAGCGTAGAGTCGCCCGCGCTCCCTCGCTCAAAAGGGCCGCCAAGTTCGGCAACTCACCCTGGTCGAGCAAAGGGTCAATGTACGCCCACGTGGCCCCATCCCACCCCACGATCAGCACCTTTTCGATCACAACTTGGCTTCCTCCCCGCCGTGATGTCTTCATGTTTTCATCCAGCCGACGGCCCGCCCGTCATCTGACAAAGGCGTCAAAGCCACTCATTCCATCTGCCTTATCCGCTGACCTCTTCGCCCAGCCACTTCATCACCGTGGCCAGCACGAAGGCAGCCTCTTCCATTGCCTGCCGGGCTTCTTCTGTCCCGTAGTCCCGTTCCCAATAGAAGGCCGGCGCCCTGGCCCCGGCCAGATGGGTCGAGATGGTCTGAATGCGCTCCAGCGTTTCCTCCTCGGCACCAGTACCCTCTCCTGAGCTGTGCGAGTAAGAATTGGTCATAAGCGGTCCAACAGAGGGCATCGTGCTTCCCCTGAAGTTGATACCCTCCTCTCCACTCTCCAACCTCTCCCTCATCCAGCCGGCAGCCAGCGGCCCCGTAGCGAGGTCCACAATGATCGGGCCATAAAGGTCAGTTCGCGATATTCACACCCCACGACAAGCCCGCCTAACATCAGGGCGAACACCCCTGCTTTCAGGCCGGCGATGGACCACACCTGCGGATGGGTGATCCCCTCAAGCCCAACTAGGAAACCAACCACGACCAGACCCAGCGCTACTCCCACCACCGGCCAGCCGAACAACCGCGACAGGGAGTAATCCACATGCCGCCGCACCGCGCGATGCAGCAGCACAAACCCCACCACCAGCATCCCATCGGCCGCCAGGGCCACCCCCTCGATCCCCCCCCAGCGAGCTCCCAGGATAACCGCGGGAAGAAAGAAGATCAACTGCCCTAACCGAGCTCGGGCCAGTCCTTCAGGAAAGCCCACGGCTAAGAGCAGGTTGCTCGTGGTCATGAGCAATGGATCCAGCAGCACGTAGATGAGCATCAACTGGAAGGTGCGCACCATGGGCAACCACTTGGGGCCGAGCACCCAGAAGACGAACTCGGGGGCCAGCAACACAGCCAACCCACCCACCAGAAAGCCCGTGCGCACCAGCAGGCTCATGAGCCGGAAATACGCCTTGGAGAGGTGCAGCCGGTCGTCCTGCAGGCGGGCGAAGACCGGCGCCAGGACGCTCACCAGGGGGTTGGCGACTAGGCGGCGTGGGTAGCGGGCGAATTCGTAGGCCCTGGCGTAGTAGCCCAGAGGCGTCTGTCCCAGGGCTGTGCCCACCCAGAAGTCGTCGAAGCGGTTGAGGAGGAAGCCCACGTTGGTCCCCACCCAGTTCGCTCGGCCGTAGCGCCAGAACCCGCGGGTGATAGCCGGATCGAACCCCAGGTGGGGTGGAACCACCCGCAGCGGCCCCCACACCAGCGCTGCCCGAGTCAGGATGCCGCTCCCTTGCTCGGCCACCAGGCTCCAGGCACCCCAGCCCTGCCAAGCCAGCCAGGGGGCCACCACCGTCATCACCACCGACGAGGCAACGTTGATCAGGGCCAGCGCCTTGAAGTTCAACGTCATCCCCAGCAGCGTCTCCTGGGTCTGGTTCAGGGCCCCGAGGAAGGCGATCAGCCCCAGGGCGATCATCACCGGGGCCAGAAGCGGCTGGTTGGGGTAAAAGCGGGCCACGACGGGCGCCAGCAGGATCAAGAGCAGCGTCGTCCCCCCCACCAGCACCAGCTTCAGCGCCAGATAGGTCTCGTAGACCGGGCCACTGGTCGCCTGCCGATGGAGCAACGCCCGATCCAGCCCCAGGGCCCGGAGCTGGCCGCTGAGGTTCACGAAAAACAGCGCCAGCGCCACCACGCCGAAGTGCTCTGGCAAGAGCAGACGGGCCAGGAGCACCGAGCGGAGGAACCCCAAAGTGAGGGTCACTGCCGAGGCACCGACGCTGAAAAAGGAGCCTCGAATAGCCTGGGCGGCGACCCCCTTCTGCTTTTCGTCCTGTGTCTCACCCATCAAGGTCGTCCGTCATCAACTTGCCTCTTCTAACCCTGCCCCCTGAGCATCCCCTCACCCTTGAACATCAAGGCCCTCGGCTTTATTGGCTGGGACAGCGAGGGGTCATGTCACCACCATTCAAAACACCTCATCCACCGCCGCCTCAAACCCTTCCAGCACCCTCGAACGCGCCACCTCCCCAGGCCCCCACTTGCCCAGCAGCACGTAAGCCCCCTCCCGCAGCACGAACGCCTCTATGTCCGCGCATCCGGGTCCACGATCCAGTACTCTTGCACCCCGGCCTGGGCATATTCGACCAGCTTCTCAACCCGGTCACCCCGCCACGTGGCGGGCGAGGTAACCTCCATTGCCAGGTTCGGCACCCCGAAGACCTGCTCACCAATGCGATCGCTGTGCTCACGGGCTACGAACAGGACATCCGGCTCGCGGATCTTGCCCGGCCACAAGCGCACCGGCAGCGGGGCAACATGCACCTCGCCCAGGTTATGTTCTTGGACAATTGCTTCCATCGCTCTCCCTCCCGCTCTCCATCCCGCTGCTCCAGGTTAACCACAATAGCCTTGGCATACTCGTCGAAATCCCCCAGCCGTGGCCAGGCTGTAGAGCGAGCCCCGCACCATCGGGCTGGCGATATCCGCGCTAGAGTCCAATGATACCTGCTCTGTTCACTTGTCGTCCAAGGGATCTGGATCTTCTGCTGGCTCTTCTCTCGTTCGCGTCAGGTAATCAGCGATAGCCCGGGCATAGGCGTCGAAGTCGCCCAGATTCCTTGTCAAGATGCCATAGACTTTGGCGTCGTCGAGCTCGGCGTAGTCATGCACTACCAAGTTGCGGAAGCGGGCCATGTCCACCAGCGCAGGCAGTAGCTTCTGGGGAACCACACCCTCTTCCCGCAAGATCTGGAACACGTCCTTGTTGTCCTCCGGGTAACGGAACCCTTCCAGGGCGATCAGCCGCCGGCCGATGTCCAGGCAGGCTTCGGCTGCGATCTGCAATGTACGCTCAACAGCCCGGCGGAGCATTTTGTTGTCCAGATAAGCCTGAAAGCTGGTTGCCTGCTCCCGATAGCCCTGAAGCTCGTCCACGTACTCAGCGAGCAGTTTCAGCCGGCTGGCGATGATGTCGTCTACGTCCTCCAAGGCCTACCTCCTTGATCTTCTGCAACAGATCGCGGGTGTGGAAGTTGTACATCGGCTTTAGGTCGGCGTAGACCTTGCCCGCCCGCACCTCAAACTCGACCCGCGCCGCCCGATCCCGCTCGAAGAGGAGCTGCCCATGCTTCAACACCTGGTGCTGCAACAGCGGCGGGGCGTCGTTCAGCACGATCACATCCGCCTCTCGGCCGCAGATATCGCTCACCTCGCTAATCAGCCGCAGCCGCCGCTCAAAGCGGACCATCCCATCCTCCTCGGAGAGCAGCACCGCCGTGTCCACGTCGCTCCCCGGGCGCGCCCTTCCCACGGCGCGCGAGCCAAAGAGATAGGCCGCCACTACGTCAGGCTGGCTCGCAAAATAATCGGCCAAGACTTTGGTATCCACTTCCGTGGCTACTGTCTGCCCCATGTCCGATCCTTCCCTACGTTGTGCCGACGCATGCTCTCCCACACCTCCGGCAGCTTGGCCAGGATCTCGCTGCGGGTAAAAACCTTCAGATTCAAGCACAGGTCAACCTTCATCTGCATTATGTGCCCATTAGGTGTCAGCGGTCTCCAGATCCTCAGCCACGTAGTCAAGCAGAGCCTGGGCGTACTCGTCGAAGTCCGACAAACGGGTGGTGGCAACCTGGTACAGCCTGCGGTAGTCAATGTCCCAATAGAGGTGCACCAGCACGTTGCGCATGCCAGCCATGGCAATGAGCCTGTCGCCCAGGGGCCGGGCCACAATACCCTGGTCGCGCAGAAGTCTCGCCACCTCCTTGTACTCCTCAGGTACCCCTAGCCCCTTTCTCACGATGATATGCCGGCCAGCGTCTATGGCCGATTCGATGGCGATGCGCAGGAAATGTTCGACCAGCGCCCGATTCTGCCAGTTCTCCTCGGCCAGGAATTCCTCTTCCGTACCCAGTGACAGGCTCTTGAGCCGGCTTACAGCTTCGTCTATCTTGCCCAGCAATCTGCGGAGCCTGTGGGGGTCTACTCGGCGCATGGCTTTCGACACTCCTTCCCGGATGCGCTGGACCAGGCAGGCCCAGACTTCGTCACGGATAGGCCGGGTGTCATGGTAATCAGAGATAACCTCCTCGGCGTACTCCGCTGCCAAGCCCTCTCGCGCTTCCCAGATCACGATGCCATCCCGCACGGCTGCGAAGCGAATCGGTGGCTGTCCCTCGTTCAACAGCACCACGTCTATGTTGTCCGCCCCGAAGACGTGGCAGAGGTCTCCGTAGATGTCGCTATAGGTCTCTAGCCAACGGTAGGTGGTCAGATCTGGCAGGACGGCGATGTCCACGTCGCTCAGAGGGCCGACTGCGTCCCACACGATGGAGCCGAAGAAGTAGGCGAGCTGCACGTTGTGCTGGCGCAGCACCTCACGCACCTGTGGGAGTTTGGCGAACACCTCGTCGCGCGTGAATGGCTTCGGGTGTATGCAAAGGTCAACCTTCATAGCTGGTTCCTTCGGCGCTGGCAGCAAGCTGGCCCAGCGCCTCTCGCACCGCCTCGTGATCGCTCCAGGGGATTTCTGTCGTGCCGAAGCACATAGAGCGCTCGTGGCCCTTGCCGGTGACGATGACCAGATCGCCCGGCTGGGCCATCCGGATAGCAAAGGCGATGGCCTCGCCCCGATCGCCGATGCGCCAGTAATCGGCTCCCTCTCGCCGCCCGGCTTTCTCACAGCCGGCGGCGATCTGGGCCATGATCTCGTTCAGATCCTCAGTGCGGGGATCCTCAGCGGTGATGACCACCCTATCGGCCAGACGCCCCGCGATCTCCCCCATCCAGGGGCGCTTGGCCCGATCCCGCAAGCCCGCGCAGCCGAAGACGACGAGGACCCGGCCTGTGGTTAGCTCCCGAGTCGTTTCCAGGGCCCGCTCCAGGGAGTAGGGCGTGTGGGCGAAGTCTATGATGACGGTGAAGTCCTGTCCCAGATTCACCCGCTCCATCCTCCCCACCACGCCCCGGAAGACCCTCACCCCCTCCTGCATAGCCTCGATAGGAACGCCCTGGGAGACCCCCACCGCAATGGCAGCCAGGATGTTGGGCACGTTAAAGGCCCCCAGAAGGGGCGATTTCACAGGGAACCGCCCGACAGGTGTCTCGGCTATGAAGCGCAGACCATTTGGGGTGTGGGTGACATCCCGGGCTGTGACGTCAGCGGCGTTGTCCAGGCCGTAGCTTATTTGCCGGTCGGCGGAGATGTGCCGCAGACAGGCGAAGGAGCTATCGTCGGCGTTGAGAATGGCCACTTTGGGCACACCTGGCTTGCGGTAGGCGATGGCCAGGCTGCGGAAGAGCTGCGCTTTGGCCTCACGGTAGGCTTCGTAGGTGCCGTGGTAATCCAGGTGCTCGTGGGTGATGTTGGTGACGGCGGCCACGTCGAAGTCGCAGGCCGCCACCCGCTGCTGATCCAGGCCGTGAGAGGTGGCCTCCAGCACGGCGTATTCGCCGCCAGCAGCGACCATCTGAGCCAGGTATCGCTGCACATCCGGCGCCTCAGGCGTGGTGGTGTGGAGGCCGGTGTCCAGCTCCTGCCCACCGATGACGGCGCTCACGGTGCTGATCATGCCCGTGGGATGTCCCGCCGCCTCCAGGATGGCACGGATGAGAGCGATAGTTGTCGTCTTGCCGTCGGTGCCCGTCACACCGATGACCCGCAACTGGCGGGCAGGGTAGCCGTAGAAGGCAGCGGCCATATGGGCCAGGGCCTGGCGGGAATCAGGGACAAGGACAAAGGGAACTGGGGGGAACTGAGGGGACTCCCTGAGTTCCTTCTCCGTCACAACCGCCACCGCTCCCTGCCTAATGGCCTCGGGGATATAATCATGGCCGTCTGCGTTGAGCCCTTTGATGGCCACGAAGAGATCGCCGGGCCGGACTCGGCGGGAGTCGTGGGTGAGGCCCTCGATCTCGACATCCGAGCTTCCCTGAAGCTCGCTGCGGGGCAAAGCCGTCAAAAGTTGCTGTAATTTCATGCCCTTCGCCAAAGCGGAAGAAGTCACGAAAAGCATAGCACAGTCCCCTCCGGATGTCAAGCAAACAAAAAATCCGACCGGGGCCGAGGGGGTTCAGCCACCGGTCGGAGAGACGATCAGGGCCGGAATATATTAGGCCAGACGTCAGATTTCGTGGCCTTGGGACCCAGCACTACCACCTCATCAGGTCCACTTCTTCCACGTTGACCGTGTCTCGGCTGCGGTAGATGGCGATGACGAGGGCCAGCCCCACGGCCACCTCAGCGGCGGCCAGGGTGATGACGAAGATGGCGAAGACCTGCCCGATGAGGACCTGGGGCGTGATGTAGCGCCAGAAGGCTACCAGGTTGATGTTGACCGCGTTCAGCATCAACTCCACGCCCATCAAGATGCCAATGGCGTTGCGCCGGGCCAGGGCCCCGTACAGGCCGATGCAAAACAGAGCCGCAGCGACCACCAGATACCAGGGCAAAGGGATCATCCAGGTTCCTCCTCATTCCCGGGCGATGATAATGGCCCCCACCAGGGCCACCAGCAGGATGATCGAGGCCACCTCGAAGGGCAGGACGTAGGGCCCCATCAGGGCCTGCCCTAGGGCGGCGATGGGGTCGGCAGGGGGCGAAGCGGAAGAGATGGGCCACCTGACCCCGAAGGCCAGGAGGCCGAAGATGGCGAAGAGGAGGGCGGCGATGAGAGCCGCTACCCCCCACTGCTCGTTGGTCTGGCGCGCCGTCTCGGTCATGAGGCCCCGGGTGAGCATGATGGCGAAGAGGATCAGCACGGCGATAGCCCCCACGTAGATCAGCAATTGCACTCCGGCCAGGAAGCCGGCCTCCAGCAGGACGTAGATCCCGGCCACGCCGACGAAGGACAGGATCAGGAAAAGGGCGCTGATGAAGACACTCCGCGCGGTGACGACGCCCAGGGCACCGCCCAGGGTCACGGCAGCCAGGAGAACGAAGATCACGTGCAAGATGCTCATTGTCTC
>JBHIEC010000098.1:0-8595 GCA_046760425.1 Anaerolineae bacterium | reverse complement strand
CCCTTTCCCTAAGCTCCCGGCAAAATCGAGGCGAGGAGGTCATCCTCGCCTGTTCCCCTTTCTTCTTATCCGAAACGGCCCGTGATGTAATCATCAGTCCGCTTGTCCTCGGGGTCGGTGAAGATCTTGGCCCCGGGCCCGTATTCGATCAACTCGCCCATCAGGAAGAAGGCGGCCTTGTCGGCCACGCGGGCGGCCTGCTGCACGTTGTGGGGCACAATGACGATGGTGTACTCCTTCTTCAGCTCCCGAAGGGCCTCCTCCACCTTGAGGGTGGAGACGGGGTCCAGCCCCGAGGTGGGCTCGTCCAGCAAGATCACCTCCGGCTCCAGGGCCAGGGTCCGGGCCAGGCACAGCCGCTGCTGTTGCCCCCCCGAGAGAGCCACCGCCGGGTCGTCCAGCCGATCCTTGACTTCGTCCCACAGGGCGGCCTGGATCAACGTCCGCTCCACCAGCTCGTCCAGCCGGGCCTTATCCTGCACCCCAGCCAGCCGGGGGCCGTAGGTGATGTTCTCGCGGATGGTGCCGGGCAGGGGGATGGGCAGGGCGAAGACCATCCCCACCCGCCGTCGCAGCTCCACCACGTCCACATCAGGGGCGTAGATGTCCTCCCCATCGAGGAGGATCTGTCCATCCACATGCACGCCCTCAGCCAGGTCAATGAGGCGGTTGAGGGCCCGCAGGAAGGTGGAGCGCCCGCTGTGGGCCGGGCCGAAGATGGCCAGGATCTCGTTGGCGTAGATGGACAGGGTGATGTCGTTCAAGGCGCGGTGGCCGTCGTAGTAGACGCTGAGATCGTTGACCTGGATCTTGACGAGTTTCATCTCACTTACCACTGCCGACGCCTCCGCGCCCGGCTGCGGATCACCGTCGCCACCGTGGCCAGGGATAGCACGAAGGCCAACAACACCAGAGCGGTGCCGAACTGGATCCGCAACGGCATGCCCGGCACCTGGGTGGAGATGACGAAGAGGTGATAGGGCAGGGCCATGGTCTGATCGAAGACGGAACGGGGCAGGCGCGGCAGGTAGAAGGCGGCCACGGTGAAGAGGATGGGCGCCGTCTCACCAGCAGCCCGCATCAGCCCCAGGATGACTCCCGTGATGATGCCCGGCAGGGCGTGGGGCAGCACCTGGTGCTGCACCGTCTGCCATTTCGTCCCCCCCAGGGAGATGCTCACCACCCGAAAGGACTGAGGCACGGTCAGGATGGCCTCCTCAGCAGTGCTGATAATGATGGGCAGGGTTATGATGGCCAGGGTCAGGGAGCCGGCCAGGATAGAGGTCCCGAAGTGTAGGAACAATACGAAGAGCCCCAGGCCGAAAAGCCCGTAGACCACCGAGGGGATGCCTGCCAGATTAATGATAGCCATGCGGATGAACCGCGTCAGCCAGGTGTCGCGGGCGTACTCCGCCAGGTAGACCGCTGCCCCCACGCCGATGGGGATGGCGACCACGGCGGTACCCAGGGTCAGCAACACCGTGCCGACGATGGCTGGTAGAATCCCCCCCTCCCGCATCCCGCTGCGGGGCATGGCCGTCAGGAACTCCCAGTTGATGGCCCCGATCCCCTGAACGAGGATGTAGCCGACCACGAAGATGATGGGCACCACCACCAGGAAGGTGGCCAACCCCAGCAGGGTGAAAGCGACGCGCTGCGAGGCTTGTCTGGAGATCATGGCACCCCTCCGCGCGCCCGGCGAGGTCGCCGGAAGATGACGACCGAGGCCCCGGCGTTGATGGCGAAGGCGATCACGAACAGGATGATGCCGACGGCGAAGAGGACGTGGTAGTGGGTGCTGCCCTGGGCCACCTCGCCCATCTCAGCGGCGATGGTGGCCGTCATGGTGCGCACGGGCCGCAGGAAGGCGTCCAGCCCCAGGGGCATCCGCGCCGCGTTGCCCGTGACCATCATCACCGCCATGGTCTCGCCGATGGCTCGCCCCACACCCAGCATCACGGCGGTGATGATCCCCGAGCGGGCCGCCGGCACCACCACCCGCCAGATGGTCTGCCACTCCGTGGCCCCCATGGCCAGCGCCGCGTCCCGATAGCTCCTGGGCACGGCGTCCAGGGCATCCTCGGCGATGCTGATGATGGTGGGCAGGGACATGTAGGCCAGCATGATGGAGCCCGCCAGGGCGGTGAGGCCCGTGGGCGCGCCCAGGTACTCCCGGATCAGGGGCGCTACGGCGATCATGCCCAGGAAGCCCAGCACCACCGAGGGGACGCCGGCGATGACCTCAATGGCGGGCTTGAGGACCTCCCGCGCCCATTCGGGGGCCACCTCGCTGATGAAGATGGCGCTGGCCAGGCCCAGGGGCAGGGCGATGGCCACCGCGCCGGCCGTGACCAGGAGGGAGCCCAGGATGAGGGGCAGGGTGCCGTAGATGCTGAAGGTGGGGTACCAGCGGGTGCCGAAGAGGTTGCCCGGGGGTACCTCCCAGAAGGCTGGCGCACCCTCGCGGATGAGGAAGGCGAAGATGAGGGCCACGAAGATGATGGCCGAGACGCCCGCCGCCCGGATCAGGCCTTCGATGGTGCGTTCGGTGAGGTTTGACCTTCTAGCCGTTTTCTCTTTGCCAGTTTTGGTGGTCATATCCACTTTCCCATTCGCCGCTCTAATTCACCAGGCGCTTTACCTCGGTGTCAGGTTTAGGGACACGGAGGCACGGAGGGCACGGAAGCACGGAAGTTCCGCGTTTTCCTACTTTCCGTGATTCCGTGTTCCAGGATTCCGTTTCCCTCTCTACTCGCCATTCTAGTTCACCAAGCGCTTCACCTCGATCTTCTTGCGACCGAAGTTGATCAACAAGGCAACCTTGTGGCCGCTCGCTTTCAGATAGGCCAGGGTTTGCATGTAGTCTTCTGGATCGAACTCCCGTTTGGCTTTGATCTCCACTATGCAGTCGCCGACCACGAAGTCCACTCTCTTGGTGGTGATCTTGTGGCCTTTGTAGTAGATGGGGATTTCTACTTCGCGGCTGAAATCGAGGCCGTGGGCCGGGAACTCGTAGACCAGGGCACGCTGGTAATCCACCTCCTTCAATCCGGGCCCCAGAACCTTGTGCACCTCGATACAGGCCGCGATGATCTTGCTCGTCAGTTCCCCGAAGTCGTAGCCTTTGCGGGAATGGGTGTACTCGGTTGTCATTTCGTTTGCCCCCTTTTCACGTTATTGGGAACACGGGGGCACGGAGGGCATGGAAACACGGAAGGCAGACAAGTTCCGTGTTTCCGTTTTTCTCCGTGCTTCCGTGTTACCAGCTCTCGTAGTGAACCTTGCTCTCGCTGTACTTGGTTCGAGGCGGCTTGCTCTCGGCAGGATGGCCAACGGGCACCAGGCAGAGAACGCGCATCTCCCTTGGGATGGCCAAGACTCGACGCACATGGGCTTCCCTGTCGGTGCTGGGATAAATGGCCACCCAGACGGCCCCCAAGCCCAGGGCCGTGGCCGCCAGGAGCAGGTTCTCCGTGGCGGCGCTGGCATCTTCGACCCAGTGGTGGGAGGCGCGCTCGTTGGCGCATACCACGAAGACCACCGCCGCGTCGGCGGCCATGTAGCTCCAGCGGTGGGTGCGAGCCAGCTCCCTCTTGAGCGCGGGGTCTCTGACCACCACGAACTCCCAGGGCTGGATGTTGCTGGCCGATGGGGCGGCCATGGCCGCCTCAAGGAGTTGCCGTATCTGCTCCTCTGTCACCGGCTGGTCAGTGTACCGGCGGATGCTGCGGCGCTTCCGGATGGTGTTCAGCACGTCGTCCTCGCGCATGATCGCCTCCTTTTGAACACGGAAGCACGGAGAGCATGGAAGCACGGAAAGCTCCGTGTTTACGATCTCCTGATCCGATTGCCCAAAACAAAACCCAGAAGCCCTGTCAGCGCTATCCCTACTACGCTCTCCAAAATGCTTAGGACCCTAATCAAATCATTGGCGGGCCTCAAAGTGTCAACGCCGAAGGTGGTGAAGGCGCCGCCGCTGTAGAGCAGGCAGTGCAACCAACCGCTGGACGGGTTACCGTTCACGTCCACCACAGATATTTTGACATTGTTAGATTCCCACTAAGGCTACCTGGTTACGAACGTGGCTGCCAAACAACACTACACCGAATTGAGAAAGGAACGAATTTCTTGGCTCTCCATTCGCTTCTTTCCAAATTCGTTGTAGTATTTCGGCAAATGTAACAATGTCAAGGTATATGCCTCCTGGAAACTTGCTGTATCTCTTCCCTGGTGTACTCGCTCATCTGGTGGCCTCTTTTGGCCTGCGAATAAGATTCGCAGGCTGAGAGCCGAAGCACGCCAAGGCGTGCTCCTTCTAGTGCGCCCTTCAGCGCACTTGGGCTGTTAGCCTGGCAACTTCATTGCCAGGCTGCTGGTATACTCGCTCATTCCGAGACCCTCCCGCAGGTTCGGAACCTGCGGGAGGGTTAGGCTCTCGCAGGCGGCCAGGCCGACATAGCGGTCGGCCGCTACGTATTATGCGGCGGACGGCTCTGTCCGCCTGGAAAAGCGGCCACAGCGGGCCGCCGCTACGGATCTTTATTGCCAAGCTAATAAAAAGTGGTCAACACCCGATGGTGGGGCCTGGCTCTAAACCCCTCCCTCTTGCTTATGTGCCAGAGGATGCAATCCAGCTCGAAGGCCCGGAGCGAAACGCCCATCCCGACCAGCGAACGGCGGATCAGCTCCGCCGCCCAGACGGTGTTCGCCCTTATCTCGACCTCCTCCTGGCCTCCGGCCGGAAGAAGGACACGCTCGTCCACCTTCCTCGCCAGCTCGGGGCTGTATCTCAAGACCCCGGCCTCCCTCAGCAACTGCGGCAGTTTGTAATCGGCGAAGACGGTCAATTCCTCCATGCCAGCCAGATCCCCCCACCCCTTCCCCCCAAAGCTCCAATATAGGTCGGCCACGAATATCTGCGCCCTCTTGTAGAAGCGAACCAGGCGTCCCCTATATGACGCCTCATCCCTGAAAGAAGGAAAATCCTCCACTAGCCTTCGCACCAGAGCCACCGCCCTTTTCCCCGCATCTTCCACCAGGGAGCAGGCCCGGCCCCCATACTGCTCGCTCAATACCTCGCCCATCTCCCTCAGGATGCGCAGCCGCTCCTCGAGCAGTGGGATTTCCCCCCATCCCCGAAAGATGTGTCTCAGTTCACTCAGCGAGATTCTTTGCAGATGCTCGGTATCTAAAATCGGGAAGCCCTCCTCGACCGCTCTCTTCAGCGAGGCGGCCAGGGCGAAATAGCCCCTCAGTCTCTCGCCCTCATATTCGATCTCCCACCTGGGCTCCACCCAGAAGCAGAAGTTAAGCCCGTCCAGGACGAGGAGGTAATTGACCGTTCTCTCGCTTCCGTCGAAGAAGTGGTGCCGAAAGTCCCAGGCGGGCACTTCGATTCCCCACCCCACCAGCTCGCCGCAGAATCTCTCCACCGCCCCCCGATCAATGCAGACGTTTTCACTCCGCTCCGCCACGAACCGACAGGTCTCCAAAACACCCAGCGAATCGCTCATTTTGGCACCAGAGGCACAAAGCCCAGCTCGGCGACGATCCTCTGCCCCTCCTCGCTCAGTATCCAGTCCAGGTAGTCCTTGATCATACCTGTGGGCTGGCCATCGGTGTACATGTACAGGGGCCGGGCGACGGGGTAGGTGCCCAGGTTCACGGTCTCGATGCTGGGCTGGACGAAGGGGCCGTCAGGGGATTTGGCCACAGCTACGGTCTTCTGATCCGGCGTCACGTAACCCAGCCCATCGTAGCCGATAGCGTTGGGGTTCTGGCGGATCTCGCTGCTGATCCCTTCGGAAGAGGGCATGAGCAACGTGTCGGGCGAGAAGAAGATGGGCGCCTTCTTGTCGCCCTTGCGGACTACATGTTCCAAGAAATAGACGTAGGTACCGGAGTTGCTCTCCCTGGACAGGAGGACGATGGGGCGGTCCTCGCCGCCTACCTCCCGCCAGTTGGTGATCCTGCCGCTGAAGATGGCGGAGAGCTGGTCAATGGTCAACCCGTCCACGGGGTTGGAGGGGTGCACCACCACGGCGATGGCGTCCCGAGCCACGACGTGCTCCACGGGGGTGATGCCCCGGGCCTTGGCAGTCTCGATCTCCTCGGGCTTCATCGCTCGTGAGGCGTTGGCGATGTCCACCGTACCGTTGATCAGGGCCGCGATGCCTGTCCCCGAGCCGCCGCCCGTGACAGAGATGCGCACCTCAGGGTGCTTTTTCATGTAGGCCTCAGCCCAGGCCAGGGCCAGGTTGACCATGGTGTCCGAGCCCTTGTTCTGGATGGCCTGCTGGGCTCCCGCTGTCGTCTGGGGGGCAGTCTCGGCCGGGCGGCAGGCTGCCAGGGCGAGGACAAGCAGCGCTAAGATGAAGGACAGCCTTGTTCTTCTGGACAAAACCCTCTCCTTCCCTTCAGAACTGTGACCTGGCTGGAATTATATCACCCGCCCCCCCGTTCGTCAACCGATTGGAATCTTTCCCTCTTTTGTGGTAAAATTGCTTGTGGCATGAAGGACGGGAAGATCAAGGTCGAGCACCTCAACTTCTACTACGGCGATTTCCTGGCCTTGAAAGACGTCTCCCTGACCATCCAGGAGCAGCAGATCACAGCCTTCATCGGCCCCTCGGGCTGCGGCAAGTCCACCTTCCTGCGCACCCTCAACCGCATGAATGACACTATCCCCGGAGCGCGGGTGGAGGGCAGAGTGCTGCTGGATGGCCAGGACATCTACGCTCCGGGCACGGATGTGGTGGCCCTGCGGCGCCGGGTGGGGATGGTCTTCCAGCGGCCCAACCCCTTCCCCCAATCCATCTACGACAACGTGGCCTTCGGGCCGCGGGTGCTGGGCGTGGAGCGCTTCGGGAACCTGGACGAGGTGGTGGAGCGCAGCCTGCGAGGGGCAGCCCTGTGGGACGAGGTCAAAGACAACCTCCAACGATCGGCCCTGAGTCTGGATCTGGGCCAGCAACAACGCCTGTGCATCGCCCGGGTCATCGCTGTGGAGCCCGAAGTTATCCTCATGGATGAGCCCTGCAGCGCCCTCGACCCCTACGACACCCTCCAGATCGAGGAGCTGATGCGCCGCTTGGAGGAGCGCTATACCGTGGTCATCGTCACCCACAACATGCAGCAGGCGGCCCGCGTGTCCGATGTGACGGGCTTCTTCCTGCTGGGTGAACTGATTGAATACGATGCCACGGATCTGATCTTCACCCGCCCCAGGGACAAGCGAACGGAGGATTATATCACTGGCCGATTCGGTTAGAGTGGAGGAGACGATTCGAATGGCTCTTAACGTGCCTACCCGACACAATCGGAAACTGCGGCGGCTCATGGAGCGGATTAACCAGGACGCTGAACTGCAGCAGTTGTGGCGTTGCGCCAACATCAACGCCGTGGATCGCTCCGGCGTCAGCGACCATGGTGAGGTACACATCCAGATCGTGGCCAACGCGGCCCTCAAGATGCTGCGGCTCCTGGCCGACGCCGGTGTGGAGATGAGCGTCGTTGCCGACCACGGGCTGACCAAGGAGGATGCTGAGGTCATCGTCGTGCTGGCCGCCTGCCTACATGATCTGGGCATCGCCATCCACCGGGACAACCATGAAGGGTATAGCCTGTTCCTGGCCTGGACCAAGGCCCGCGAGTTGCTGGATGGCCTGTACGAGGTGCCTCAGCGTACCAGCATGGTGGCCGAGACGCTCCACGCCATTGATGCCCACACCTGGGATGTGACTTGCCTGACCATCGAAGCCGGCATCCTCAAAGTGGCTGATGCACTGGACATGACGGAGGGGCGGTCGCGCATCCCCTTCGAGGCGGGTGCCATGAACATCCATGCCGTGTCGGCGGCGGCCATTGATGCCGTGTCCATTGATCGCGGGGAGGAGGTGCCCATCCGCATTGAGATCGCCATGAGCAACTCAGCGGGCATCTTCCAGGTGGATGAGTTGCTGAAGCGCAAGCTGCGTAACTCCAGCATCGCCCCCTATGTGCAGGTGGTGGCCCGGATCGAGGGGGAGACGGAGAAGCGGCTGCTGGAGTTCTATAGCCTCTAGAGGGCAGATGCAGCCTCGTGCAACATTGAGGATCCTCAGGTTGACCTGCGTTTGACAGAACTGGGCAAAGCACGTATAATTGAGCGCGGCAAATAGAATATCGCATCAAACCTTCGGGGCAGGGTGAGGCCCTCAACGGAGTTGAGGCCAATTCCCGACCGGCGGTATGGCGGGACAGACGTCAGACAATAGACATCAGACGGCAGATTTGACACTGAAGTAGAGTCTGTTGTCTGGAAGCGAAGCGGTCTGGTGTTTGTTGTCTGGCCCGCCGAGCCCGCGACCCGCGCAGGCGGTGGATCTGGTGAGAGGCCAGAGCCGACGGTATAGTCCGGATGGGAGAAGGTTTACCGTTTGGGCGAAGAGCAGATTCATCTCGTCCAGGCTGCGTCATGCGCTGCGCCCCGAAGATCAGTATCGGTCCTCGGGGCGTTGTTTGTGGTGAGAAGGGGCCTGGTGTTATTCCCTTGGCCCAGAGGTGGGTAGTCTCCCCCTATGGTGTTGGTGACCCAGTGAGAGGATGTTGATAATG
>JBHIEC010000097.1:0-8650 GCA_046760425.1 Anaerolineae bacterium | reverse complement strand
CCAGGAGCGGTGTCCTGAGCCTGTCGAAGGGAGGAGATATGAAACGTACACCCGTTGAATCCAGCATGATTGCGTCCATCGGCTACGACGGGGCGAGCCGCATCCTGGAGATCGAATTCAACACAGGGCGCATCTACCAGTACGCCGACGTGCCCCCCGAGGAGTACCGGGGCTTAATGGACGCCGAGTCGCATGGGCGCTACTTCCTGGCCCACATCCGGGATGTGTACGACTACTGGCCGGTGCGACGAACAAGACGACGATGAGGGTTGTGGACAGAGAGAGGGGATTGGGTTGATCGATCCCCGGGAGATCGGGGCTCTGGCGGCTCGCTACGGGGCCCCTGAGCGACGCCGCTTCGCCCTGAAATTCGGCGAGAAGGAGTTCAACTACTGGCGGGAGAAGAGCGCCCACCGCCGAGGCGAGGTGGTGCTGGTCATCCGGCGGCCCAACAGATGGGTGCTCCTGCACACCAAGGGCTTCTATCCGCCGGGCACTTACCGCCTGCCCAGCGGCGGTGTGCGCTGGGGGGAGGAGGTCCTCAGCGCCCTCTATCGGGAGGCTCGGGAGGAGACGGGGCTGAAGGTCGAGGTCGAGCGGTTCCTGGGACTCATCGAGTACGAGTTTCGCCACGCCGGCCAGGCGCTCCCCTTCGTCTCCTACGTCTTCCTGGTGCGGGAGGTAGGGGGCGAGCTGGCCACTCAGGACGCCGGGGAGCAGATCACCGCCTTTCGCGAGGTTCCGCTAGAAGAACTGGGGGCGGTGGCCAGAGAACTGGAGGCCCTTACGGGCTGGTGGCGGGACTGGGGGCGGTTCCGGGCCCTGGCCCATCGCCTCGTAAGTGAGGTACTATGAAAGATCACCCTTCTTGCCGACGGGGGTAAGTCGCGGTAAAATTACGCCTGGGAAGGAGGTGAAGCAACTATGACGCTGGAAAAGGTGACGGTTAAGCCGGTGAACAAGCGGGAAATCGTCGCCAAGGGCAAGGCGATCTACGAAAAGATCCGTGAGGAGGTGGAAAGGGAGCATAAAGGCGAGGTGATCGTCATCGAGGTGGAGAGCGGCGACTATTTCATCGGCAAGACCGGGCCTGAGGCTAGCAAGAAGGCCCGGGAGAAGTATCCCCACAAAGTTTTCTACAAAGCCCGGATAGGCTACCCGACCTATATCTCCTACACGTGAGGGGACCGATGATCCAGGGCCACATTGACGGCAGGAGACGGCCCCTCATCGAGGTCGCCGTAGCTGGTCACAGGGCAGAGACCACCGTACTTGCTCTCCTCGATACCGGGTACGAGGGCCACATTTCCCTACCCCTGGAGGTCGCCCTCGCTTTGGGGCTGGAACTGGATTCAGCCGCTGAGATGTAACTGGCCGATGGCTCGATCAAATTGAAGTTGGTGTTTGCGGGAAAGGTGCTCTGGGGAAACGAGTGGAGGGATGTAGACATCCTTCTCACGATGCTGGACGAGGCATTGATTGGTACCAAGTTGCTCGACGGCCACGTGGTACACCTTGATTTCAAGGAGAATCGGGTGATTATCGAGTGACGGGTTGGTTGGTCCACCGAGATAGAAAAGGGGACCTCGGGTTTGTGCATAGCCCGAGGTCCCCCTTTTCACTGAGCAGGGCTCTATCTGCCCACCGGCACCCGCTGGGCCACCCACTGGGCGCCCAGGCCCAGGAAGGGTAAGATAAAGGCCAGGGGGATCTTCTGGGGGAAGGAGGTGGCCATCATCTGCAGCAGGTCCAGGTAATACTTGAAGCCTATCTTGAGATCAGGGATGTACCAGGAGAAGCGCACATCGTAGAGCCAGTAGAAGAGAGCGATCTGTAACAGGAGCAGGTAGCCCACCAGGAAGGAAGTGTTGACCACCATCTTGGCCGCCTCGTAGCGGGTCCTGCCCCGAGACAGGAGGCCCACGACCAGCGCGGCGATGACGATGGCGAGCATGGCGTCCATCGCCCGCTGAGTAAAGAAGGTCTCGATCTGGGCCTCGGTGTTGTAGACGCTGAGAGACCACTGCAGGCCCCGTCCGAAGAATAGGCCGTTGTAGATGACGAAGTAGAAGGCCGCACCCACCAAGGGCAACAGCCACTCCCGCTTGCGCCGATGGAAGACGACGTAGAGGGCAGGGACGATGGCCACAGCCAGGGCGAGGGGCAGGCGTCCCAATCTCTCCCGCCCTAACCTGGCCGCCCGGGCTGCTCTGGCCCGCTGGGTGATCTCCTGAACGAAGCTGGTGTAGGCAGCCAGGTCTCCGGCCAGCAGGTCGCCTTTGGCCGAAGCCAACAGTTCCTGGCCGAAGGGGGCCGCACCCACCTGCCGGGCGTAGCCATCATAAAAGGTCGCCAGTTGCTGGGCCACGGCCAGTTCCTGTTGACCCCGCGCCTGGGCGGGCTCTTCAATGAGCCCCAGCAAGGCCCCGTCCTGGCTGTGGGTGGGGATGGAGGTCCCCAGGAGCACGGCTACCGTGGAGGCGATGGCCCCCTGGCCCACCTGGCCGTAGGTCGCCCCGCTCACGATGCCCTTGCCGGCGATGATGAGGGGGACGCGCTTGACCACAGGCTCCCAGCCGCCATGCCCGCCCGTGTCAATCTGGCCGTGGTCCGCGGTGACCAGGAGCACGGCCGAGTTCAGGTCAACGGCCTCCACCAGTTGGGCGAGAAGCCGGTCAATGTGCTGAGCGTCTTCCCGGTACTCCGGGCTGGCCCCACCGTAGCCGTGCCCGATGCTGTCGGGGCCGTGGAAGTGGATGAGGAACAGGTTCGGCTTCTGCTCCCGCAGGATGGCCAGGCTGACGTCCAGGATCTCCTTGTCGGCCCGGCGGACGGCCGGCACGTCGCGCTCGTCCGCAGCCCCTTTGATGTAGTGGCTATAATCCACCTGGGGGCCGAAGAGCTGCCCCCAGTCCGGCCCCCCGACGATGGCCGTGGTCAGCCCCTTTCGCTTGGCGGCAGCGAAGATATGGTCCACCTTCACCGCGCCCTCGTACCAGTTGGTGGTCACACCGCTGATCTCCTGGTAGGCGCCGCTGGCGATGACCGTCCAGCCGGGCAGGGAGAGGGAGGGTTCCCCCGTGATGGCCACCAGGTCAGCGCCCTGGGCCCGCAGACGATTGAGGGTGGGCATCTCCCGCGAGGCGTCCAGGCGCAACCCGTCAACGACGACGATGACCACCTGATCGGCCACGGGCTGGCCCTCCGAGCTCAGCGGGAGGGGAACCGTGTAGGGGCTCTGATACTCCACCACCTGGTTCCAGCTATAGAGGGTCAGCTTCTGGGCCCCGTAGCCCAGCACCGTCAGGATCAGAGGGATGATAGCCAGAGCCGCAATCCTCTTGAGCATGGGTTTGCCTCCTTTCGGGAAGAGCCAAAGGACAAAAGACGAGAGACGGAAAGTCTCGTCTCCCGTCTTTAAGGTGTAATCCACAGGCTGGCCAGGCCCGTCACGACGAGGCCCCTCTCGTCGTAGCGCACCACCCGCACGTCCAGCTTGAGAAAGACGTCCTCCTTGAGCTGCCCCTCCCAGACGATGGAGTCCAGCGTCTTGCGGTAAGGGTACCCCTCGACGCCTCCCAGCTCAGCGCCCTTGTCCGTGGGCCCGATGTATTCGATCAACGTGCCGGGCAGGCGTTTCCCTTTCCCCACGAAGGAGGCCACGGGGATGGTATGGTACTCCAGGGGCGCTTCTGAGGGTACCGAGGCGGCCTGGGGGGCCGGGTTGTTCACGGTGACCTTCGCCGTCCCGGCCACCTGGAGCATCTCCTCGGTGAAGCGAACGACCCGTGTGGTGAGATCGAGGGTCACGTCCCTCGTGAGGGTGCCCTGCCAGTCAACGGAGTCGGCGGTCTTCTTGTACGCCTTCTGCCCCTCGATGATGAGCTCTGCGCCCTTTTCGGTCTTCCCCACGTAGCGGATGTCAGTGCCTGGCACCTCCTCGCCTGCGGCGATGCTGTAGGTCACGGGCGCGTTGTAGACCAGTGCGCCCGGAGGCCAGCAGCCGTCCACTGCCAAGGCCAGGAGCCCCAGGATGAGGATCACCAGCCCCAGTCCGCGCGTTCTCATACCTATCCTCCTCCTAACCTACCGGAGTAACCATCCATTGAGTTCCTAGGAGCCTGCTCAAGGAACTCATGGAAGCTCTTGAGACCTCTGTAGGGCTGATCTCTGACGATAGGTGAATAGT
This sequence comes from Anaerolineae bacterium, assembly GCA_046760425.1. Taxonomy (GTDB): domain Bacteria; phylum Chloroflexota; class Anaerolineae; order JBHIEC01; family JBHIEC01; genus JBHIEC01. The sequence goes on along the minus strand of JBHIEC010000097.1, from coordinate 4,461 downwards.
TGCCTACCGGATAAAACTGGCCGTCCAGGGGGGCAGGTCCGGCCGGGGCTCCATGGCCTGCCAGGCCTCATCGGTCAGGCGGTCGTCCATGGGCTGGAGGAACTCGTAGTAGGAGAAGACCCCGCCCTGGGCGATCACCAGGTCTTCCTCTACCGGTACGACGACGTAGATGAGGAAAGCGTCGCCCACCCCTTCCTCCAGCACCTGCCCGCTGTTGACGTCGGTGTGGACGTCGGCCACGATGGCCATGCGCTCGTCGGCCTCGGAAGTGATCTCCTTGGCTGTCTCAACGGAGAAGGTGGTGAGGCCCTCCAGGATGCCGCCCATGTTCCGGATCAGCCCGTACTCCTCCTCGGTCAGCGCCTGGCCCGCCAGCTCCTTCTCCGAGATGGCCTTGAGGGACAGGAGCAGCGACTCCAGTCGGTCCAGCTTGTCCTTGTACTCCTCGTTGAGCAGGCCACGGTCGCCCAGGCCGTCCCGCATCTGCCGGGTCAGGGCTGCCAGGCGGGCCCAGACCTCGACATTGGGTTCCACATAACCCCGGGTCGGCTCCGGCTGGGGAACGAGGCCGGTGGCCTTGAGGGTGTAGCTCTGCTTGGCGTAGAGGATGGTGTCGTGCCGCAGCTCGGTCCAGGAGCCCAGGGCCGTGAAGAGCTGTTTGTCGGTCCAGGCCTGGCTGCGCATGAAAGTGGGGTAACCCTGGCCCCTGGGCTCGAGCAGCGGCCGCAGGGCATGGAGCCAGTTCCAGTAGAGGTTCTCAGTCCACTGCTCGGGGGGCAGACGGCTGAATTCGTCGCGCAGCCTGGCCATCTGCTCCTCGTAATGGGCGTAGCGGGTCTCCCCGTAGACCTGGTCGAGGATCTCGTAGGCCCGCTCCGAGCCCAGGGCGGCCAGGACGTCCAGCCCCTTGGGGAAGAGACGCGGCTCGTGGACGGTCCCCACCTTGTCGTAGACCAACTGCTGGAAGATGTAGCTATCGGGAATAAAGCGCTGGCCCATGAAGCGGAAACCTTTGGTCACCTCCTCGGGCCGCTCCTGGTCGGTGACGTAGGAGGAGACGATCTTCGGCGGGCGGAGGGTCATGACCCGGGCGATGAAGTCGTCCAGCCGGACGTCATCCTCCAGATCGCTGAGGCTCAGCTTCTCGCCGTAGACCTCCCTCAGGGCCTGGCTGTAGTCGTAGACGTTGAGGTCGTCGGTCCTGCCCACGAAGAAGGCCGTCGGCTCGTAGATGCGCTCCCAGGCAGCCAGGGCCTCCCCATCTTTCTGCAGGGCCAGGACGATGAGGATGGCCTGGCGCGTCTCCTCTCGCCCCTTCTCTACCGCCTCCTCATCCTGGCCGGGTCGCAGGCGGAACATGAGGCGGCCATACCACATCATGGCCTTGAAGTATCTCTCGAAGGTCTTGTTGCGGGTATAGTGGCCCCGGGGCACATACTGGCTGTAGTCCTCGCGGTAGCCGAAGATGGGCGAGTCTGCAAAGCCGGCGTGCTCGCGGATGAGCGCCAGTTCCTGAGCGACTAGAGCTTTCACCTCACGGGGCACCGGTGCCTGGGGGTCGAGGAGCCGGGAGGCCACGGCGAAGTAAGCCACGTTCTTGAGCGCTGCTTCCTTCGTTTTGCCTGACGCAGCCTGGTACTGGCCCAGGGCCGCCTTCAGCATGGCCGTGTTCAGCCCCTGGAGGTCCCGGACGAAGTGCTCGATCTCCGCCGTGCGCAGAGTGTAGTCGTAGAGGATGTGGAAGGTGTGGAGCAGGGCATCGGTGGTGACGAAGACGGGGATGTTCTGCTCCTTGGCCTGCTTGTACAGATCGTAGATCTGGGCTGCCCGGCTGGGCACGACGACGAAGCCGTTCTGCTCCAGCAGCACCCGCTGCTGGGGGCTGAGCCGGGCCAGCAGGTCGGCGTTGGCCACGCGGCTCAGGTCAATCTCGTAGGGGCTGACCTGCGGCTTCACCGTGATCACGACGGGCTTGTAGGCAGCGAAGCCCTGAGGTGCGATGGCCTCGATGGCGTATGCTACTGGGACTGGAGCTGGACTTGGAGTAGGAGTTGGCATGGCCGTGGGCACGCATCCTGTCACTAGCAGCGCGCCCAAAAGGGCCGCTGCGGCGAATTTATGGAACCGCGTGTTCATCGTGCACCCCCATCCTTGCGCGTTAGTTTCGTGACGCCTTTCCGTCACGCTTAAGAGACGCCTTGAGGGGGCGGTTTGTTCCCTAGTGGCCGATCAGTACCCGTTCAATCGGGGAAACTCTGGTGACAGCATGCTCACTTATTGGTGCTGTCAAGGGGCGTCCTCTGACAAGCGGTCACCGGGCCCGTCTCAAGAGCGCCCTCTGAGTAAAAACGTAGGTGACCGCTTGTCATCGCCCCGTTCTGGGCATTGAACCACGCCGAAACCGGGGCGAGGACGCCCCGCCATAGCGGGTGGGCAGACGATTACGATCACAACAAACTCACCGGGTCCACATCCACCCGCCAGCCCAGGGGGAGCGCCAGGTCCTGGAGCAGGGGATGGGGGTCCTGGGCGGTGTCCTGAGCCTGTCGAAGGGCGCGGACGATGATCTGCCAGCGGTACTGGCCCCGCAGGCGGCGGAGAAAAGCTGGAGCGGGACCGATGAGGTCAATGCTCGGCAGGCCCAGCCGGGCGATTTTGTTCCGCAGCACGCGATGGAGCTTCTCCGCCTCCTCCTGGCAACGCCGCTCGTCGCGATGGGTGTAGACCAGTTTCACTAACTGGCTGAAGGGGGGGTAACCCTGCTCGCGGCGGAAGGCCAGCTCCTGCCGGTAGAAGGCCTCGTAGTCATGGCGGCTGGCGGCCTGGATGGCATAATGCTCGGGGGTGTAGGTCTGGATGATGACCTTGCCCCCCAGGATGCTCCGCCCCGCCCGGCCCGCCACCTGGGTCAGGAGCTGAAAGGTGCGCTCGCCGGCGCGGAAGTCGGGCAGGTGCAGGGCCGTGTCGGCCGTGACCACCCCCACCAGGGTCACCAGGGGCAGGTCCAGCCCCTTGGCGATCATCTGGGTGCCGATCATCACATCGGCCCGGCGCTCGATAAACTGCCGGAGGAACTCCTCGTGAGAGAGCTTGCCGCCGGTGGTGTCCCGATCCCAGCGCACAATGCGGGCCTGGGGGAAGAGCCGCCGCGTTACCTGCTCCACCTTCTGGGTGCCGATGCCGAAGAACTTGATCCGTCCGCTCCAGCAACTGGGGCAGGCCTGGGGGACGAAGGTGCGCAGATTGCAATGGTGACAGATCAGGTCATCCTCGATAGAATGATAAGTCAGGGGCACCTCACAGCGAGGGCACTTGAGGACGTGACCGCAGTCGCGGCACATGATAAACGTGGCCGCCCCCCGGCGGTTGAGGAAGAGGATGACCTGCTCCCCCGCCGCCAGGGCCACGATCATGGCCTCCTGCAGGGCGCGGCTGAAGATGCTGCGGTTGCCGGCCCGCAGCTCCTGCCGCAGGTCCACCACCTGCACCGGGGGCATCTCAGCGTAGAGGGCCTCCTCATACCCCTCCCCCACCGCCTGGTACCTGATCCCCGACACCTGGTACCTGGCCCGTTGCTCTTCGATACGCCTGCGGTGACCCATGATCCGCTTGGGCAGGCGCAGCAACTTGTATTCCCCCCTTTGAGCCCGATAGTAGGACTCCACCGAGGGGGTGGCACTGCCCAGAATGACCACGGCCCCGGTCAGTTGGGCGTACTTGAGGGCCACCTCCCGGGCGTGGTAGCGGGGCATCTTCTCCTGCTTGTAGGACCACTCGTGCTCCTCGTCAATGACGATGAGGCCCAGGCGGGGCAGGGGGGCGAAGACGGCCGAGCGGGAGCCGATGACCACGTCCACCTCCCCGTCGCGCATGCGTCGCCAGCCGTCGTAGCGCTCGCCTAGGGAGAGCTTGGAGTGGGCCACGGCGATGCGGCCGGGAAAGCGGGCAGCGAAGCGGCGGATGGTCTGGGGGGTGAGGGCGATCTCCGGCACCAGGACGATGGCCTGCCGCCCTTGGGCCAGAACCTCGCCCAGAGCCCTCAGGTAGAGCTCCGTCTTGCCGCTGCCGGTGACGCCATGCAGCAGATAGACCCTTGTCCCCTGTCCCTTATCCCTGATCCCTTTTTCGATCTCCCGCCAGGCCGCCTCCTGATCCGGTGTCAGCTTGGGCGGGGCCGTGGGCACGAAGGTGCGGCCCTCCAGGGGATCGCGCCACACCTCCTGCTCCTCGATGGCGATCAATCCCTTCTCGGCCAGGGCGCTGAGGGTGGCGCTGCTGCCCCCCACCCGGGCGTATATCTCGGCCACGGGGGCCTCCCCTTGCTCCGCCAGGTACTCGATGATGGCCCGTTGGCGGGGGGCGCGCCTGAGTTGATGGCGAACCGCCTCGTCCAGTTCGATCAGAGGGCGGGCCACCCGCTCCATCTTGGGCCGCACCCGTGGCTCTCGGAGCTCCGAGCGC
>JBHIEC010000096.1:0-8825 GCA_046760425.1 Anaerolineae bacterium | reverse complement strand
GCCGGATAGGCCTGCGTCCCGAAGCGCGTCAGGATCACCGCCCCCAGGCCCAGCAGGCCCCCAAAGAGGGCCACGATCCAGCCGATGCAGGGAACAGCCGCCAGGAAGGAGATCAGCAGCACACCGATGGTCACCGCCACCAGGGGCAGGGGTTCCCCCACGTTGAGAACCTCCAGGATCCTCTCCCCTACCAGCAATCCTATGGCGATCCAGCCGAAGAGGCCGGCCACGCCCAGGGCCAGGCCGAGCAGAACGGCGGCCGGAATGCCGATGCATATGATGACCAGCAGTGGCAGCAGCACTGAAACTACCAGGACGGTGAGGAAACCCACGCCCAGGCTGGGCAGGGCCTGATCCAGGGCCGTGTGGCTGACCAGTTGGGTTTGCTGGGGCAGGAAGAGGACGACCAGGAGGCCCAGGGCCGTCAGAGCCAGGGCCACGACAACCGTGCGCAGGAAGCTGAAGAAGAGCTCCAGGAACAGGTTGCGCTGCACGCGGAAGGTCGTCCGGGGGGCGCCTCGGAAGCGGAAGAAGCGGCCGAAGTCCAGGCCCTTCACGATATTGCCCCTCACGGTGGCCCCTTCCTCCCGGTCCAGGTCCCCCCCGATGGCAGCCACATCGCCGTCAATGACCGCCGTGGCCGTCAGCCGCACGTTGCCGCCCACGGCCACCAGGTCACCATCTACCTCCCCGGAGACGAACACATCGCCCCCTATGGCCACCAGATCACCGTCAACCTTGCCGCCTTCCTCGACGGTGACTCGCCCATCGAAGACAACCAGGTCGCCTTCTACCTCCTCCCCGGCCTTGATGGTCACATCCTGACCGAAGACCACCCGTCCCTCGTCATCCCCATCCTGGGCCAGGGCAGGGCTGGCGCTCAGCGCCAGGAGCAAGGCCACCACGAACGCAAACACGATCTTCTTCATGGGCAAATGCCTCCTTTAGGATCAGGGAAACTCACCCGGAGAAGCTCCGGTTGTTAAGCGCCACAGAAAGCCTCATCAAGCGAATCCACAGGCCGGTCAACAGCAGGACGGCCAGGGCGTAGAAAAGCAAGAGGGATGGATCCACCGCTGAGAGGAGCGCCCTGCCTACCAGCCAGCAGACCTCCCCGAAGGAGCGGAGGGTGGAGACCAATTGGGCCGTCACCAGCAGCCCCTTGCTCGCCAGGGAGGGGTGAGCAATCAGCAGCCACAGGTAGGACAGAGCTCCGATCAAGGATGGCAGGGTCATGGCCCCCAGAGACAGGGCTCCCAGGAGCAGGACCAGCCCTCCCCAGAACAGGCGACGGCGCGCCTCGCGCTGGGCCAGCCTGTCCATAACCCTGGCCGTGAAATCCGCTGGCGGGGTGACCAGCGGCGCGACGGTTAGAAGGGACGAGACCCGCTGCATGGCCATCCACACCTCCTGGCACCGGGGGCAGCCAGCCAGGTGGTCCTGTAGATCCATCACCCGACCCTGGGCCACAGCGTGGTCCAGGTGCAACGACATCAGCTCACTAGCTTCTCGGCAGCGCATCTCTGCCCCCTCTTTCTCCTCTTCCATCCCCATCTCCCTGCATTCTACTATACGGATGACACGGCAAAAGGTTGCGCTTCGGAAGGGTTGGCCTCACGGATCTTATTAGGTGCGCATAACCAAAGGGTTAAGTTGTACGGAGTGCAGCCGCAAGGCTGCCTATGAGCGGGCTTGCGCCCGCACTCCGCCGCGCATAATGCCCCAAACGTGATGCTCCAGGGGTTTACATCTGCCCCTATTTATGGTATGATATGCTCGACCCCCACGGGGGCAGGCTCTCTTTATCGAGGTCATCTACAGGAGATTTCTATGGATTTGTCAAGTCGGTAGTCGCACCTTGACATCGGGTGGCGGCGTTGAGCAATAAGAATCCCTTCCTGAGCCGGCGAGAAGATCACTTTCGCCAGCTTGAGTCGGAGAGAGTGTATCAGTCGGCGAGTCCGAGCTGACAAGGCTCTATGGGAAAGCCCGCCGCATGTCGAAATGGGAGCCATCGCGCACCATGGCGAAGGCGATGCGTACCAGCTTGGCGGCCAGGACACAGATGGCTCCGTCATAAGACAGTTCGTTCTGCTGCCTCACCTTTCTCACGAGGGCCCGCCCCTCGGAGGTATACTCTGCCCAGTTGCGGGCTGCCAACCACATGATGCGGCGGCCATACTTGGTGCCCCGTTTGGTCAGGTGGGTGGTGCCCGAAGGTTTGCCCGCAGAAAGCGACACGCTGGGGTCAAAGCCGAACCAGGCCACAACGCTATCCACGCTGCGGAACCAGGCGGGCCACCCCAGCTCGCTGAGGAAGGTCCCGATGACGATGGGGCCGAAGTAGGGGATCTCGTCCAGGTGGTGTTCAAAGGGCAGTTGACGCAACCCCTCCTCAATCCGCTGGCGGATGGGGGGCAGGACGGCTTGATGGATGTGCTCGTAGGCCTGAGCCAGCATCTTCAGGTTGAAGGAGAGGGCTTCGCCAGCCGTGGGGGCGGAGAAGGTCCTTTGAGCCGAGTGGACGAGGGCCTGGGCCAACCCGGCGCCCAACTTGCCGTGGCTGGCCTGGCGGATGAGTTGGGTCAGAGCGTCCAGGGGATAGGCCTTCAGGTGCTCAGGATAGACCAGTTCCTCCCGCATCAGGGCCAGGGTGGTGGGCAAGAGCGGCTGGGAGAAGTGGGCATCGAAGTCGGGGTGGAGCTGGTAGCGGAGGTTGTACATGCGGTTCTGGATGGCCACCGAGTACTCGACGAAGAAGAGGTGTTGGCGGGTGTATTCCCGCAAGCTGGCCAGGGGCTCGGGCGGGATACGAGTGGCGTGGGACTCTCCCTGCTTGAAGACCTTGGCAATGAGGTAGGCATCTTTGAGGTCATGCTTGGTCTTGCGGGTGCCTGTGCCGCGAGCATGCCTGGACTGGCGGCCACAGATGGTGGCGGTGGCCAGCCCCACCTGATGCAGGAAGTTGCGGTAGGGTTTCCAGAAGGGACCCGTGGCCTCGAAGACGTAGATGGGGTGGGCCTGGAACTGGGGAGCCAGGCGTTGGCCGGTCCCGATGAGCCAGGCGACGTCCTCCAGAGAGTTGTTGCGGATTTCGCGCTCCACCAAGACATCTTGACGATGGGGGAGCGGATGGACGAAAGCCACCCCGCACACTTTGCTGTGGGGATCGATGCCACAGGGCAGGTAGAGCCGGTCTTCCAATGGCTCCCCAGCCGGGTCATAGTGGCGGAAAGGGTCATGATCGTCCTCGAAGGCGGGGTCCAGGAGTCGGGCGAAGGTCATAGACATGGCAGTTCACCTCCTTTCCAGGTTGGGATGATGAGGCTCGGAACAGGTCCCTCGGCTCTGGAGGAGCATCCAACGTAACCTTGCTGTTATTCAAAGGTCGAGCCAGGCCCGCCGATAGGTTTCCCATCCAAGGTGACCCCTTCCTTGGCCGAGAGACGACAGGATCCCGTACGTGGTCACCGTGGGGCGCCAACAGGTCTACAAAGGTCGAAGTTGCTCCGCGCCTCAGGGCAAGAAATATGCACAGAAGTGGAAATTTGTCAAGTTGGAGGGCAGACGGGGTCAACCTCCTGTGCGACGGTAGCCCAGGCTCCGTCATACACCATGCCACCCTCGCCTGCTCTCGCCAGGGCGACACCATGTAAGTCTGCAAAGAAAGGAGGCAGTGTACTACACGTCGCGTCGCCCCGACTGTAGTATACAAGGCACGCCATGAGCCAGACCATTCGCTTCGCCTGGTGGAATCTGGAGAACCTCTTCGGACCCACCACTTCCCCCATCGAGGGCTGGAACCAAACGCGCTACGACAGGAAGCTGGAGCACCTGGGATGGGTCATCCGCCACATGCACGACGGCCAGGGGCCTGACCTCCTGGGTGTGTGCGAGGTGGAGACCGAGGGCATCCTTCACCATCTCGTGGATCGGCACCTCAGCGACCTGGGCTACGCCATCGTGCACCACGACAGCCCCGACCTGCGGGGCATTGACGTGGCCTTTCTCTATCGCGACAGCGTCTTCGAGCTGGACGAGGAGAAGACCCGCGCCCACACCATCATGAAGCGCATCCCCACCCGCGACATCTTCGAGATCCAGCTCATCGCCAGGGCCAACGGCAGCCGCCTCGTCGTCCTGGGCAACCATTGGCCCGCTCGCACCGGAGGCCAGTACGAGACCGAGCCCTTCCGCATCCTGACCGCTGAGCACTGCAGCGTCATCGTCCAGGAGCATCTGACGGAGGACGAAGATGCCCAGATGCTGCTCCTGGGCGACTTCAACGACGAGCCCTTCGACCGCGCCATCCGGGAATACCTGCTGGCCATCCGCGACCGGGATCGGGTCGTGGATCGCCGCACCCGGCGGCCCTATGTCTACAACTGCATGTGGCCCCTGCTGGACGGCGACGACCCTGGCACCTTCTACTACACCGCCAACCCCACCGCCTGGAACATGATTGACCAGGTGATGGTCTCGCCTGGACTCCTGCGCACGGGAGGGCTCAGGCTCGAAGAGGGCTCGGTGGCCATCTTCAGGCCCCCAGAGATCCAGGAGGCGGGCAAGCCCAAGCCCTTCCGCAAGCGGGGCAGCCGGTGGATCGAGGGCTACTCGGACCACTTCCCCCTGGTAGGCTTGCTGGAGGCAACAGAGATCCGCCTGCGGCGCCGACGCCCTCGGGAAATGATGCCGCCCAGGAGGACCGGGGGGTGGTGACAAAAGGATAGAGAGAAAGGGGGTGATATTGATGAAAGCGGTGGTCATGGCCGGAGGCTCGGGGTCGAGGCTGCGGCCTTTGACCATCAACCGCCCTAAACCCATGGTGCCCATGGTCAACAAACCCGTCATGGCCCACATCCAGAATCTCCTCCAGCGGCACGGCTTCACCCAGATGGTCGTCACCCTGCAGTACATGGCCGCCGTCGTCCAGGACTACTTCGGCGATGGTAAGGAGATGGGTATGGACATCGCCTACTCCGTCGAGGAGATGCCCCTGGGCACGGCGGGCAGCGTCAAGAACGCCCAGGAGCACCTGGACGACACTTTCCTGGTCATCAGCGGCGATGCCGTGACCGACTTCGACCTGAGGGCCGTTGTAGACTACCACAAGGCTAAGGGGGCTATGGCTACCCTGGTCCTCTACCGCGTCCCCAATCCCCTGGAGTACGGGGTGATCATCCTGGATGATGAGGGCCGCATCCGGCAGTTTCTGGAGAAGCCCAGTTGGGGCGAGGTCATCTCCGACACGGTCAACACTGGCATCTACGTCTTAGAGCCGGAGGTGCTGGACTACTTCGAGAAGGACATCCCCTTCGACTTCAGCCAGGACCTGTTCCCCATGCTTCTGGAGCGGGGCGATCCCATGTACGGCTATGTGGCCTCGGGCTACTGGTGTGATGTGGGCAACATTGAGGAGTACATGCGGGCCAGCTTCGATGTCCTCGAAGGCCGTGTGAACGTGGGGGAGCTGGGCCAGCACATCGGTGGCGGCATCTGGACCGAGGAGGAGGTGGAGATCGCCCCCGACGCTCAGCTCTTCGGCCCCATCTTCTTAGGCTATGGGGTCAAGATCAAGGGTGGGGTGGTAGTCCACGGGCCCAGTGTCATCCGCAACTACACGGTGGTGGACAACCGCGCTCACATCGAGCGCAGCATTATCTGGCGCAACTCCTACATTGGCGAGGGGGCCGAGGTGCGGGGGGCTATCATCGGACGCCAGTGCAGCCTGAAGAGCAAGGCTGTGGTCCGCGAGGGGGCGGTGGTGAGTGACGTGAGCATCGTGGGCGAGGGGGCCACGATCTACTCTGGCGTCAAGATCTGGCCTGAGAAGGAGATTGAAGCCGGGGCCACGGTCAAGTCCAGCATCATCTGGGGCTCCCAGGGCCGCAAGGTCCTCTTCGGGCGCTACGGCGTCACAGGGCTGGTGAACATTGACCTCACCCCGGAGTTCGCCGCCAAGCTGGGGGCCGCCTTCGGGGCCACCCTGCCCCGGGGCGTCACGGTGACCGTGAACCGCGACATCAATCATAGCGCCCGTATGATCAAGCGCGGCCTGATCTCAGGCCTGCCCTCGGCCGGCATCCACGCTGCCGACCTGCGGAGCATGCCCATCCCTGTGGCCCGCTATTACACCCGCATCAGCGGCGCGGCGGGGGGCGTGCACGTGCGTATCTCCCCCTACGACGCCCGGGTGGTGGACATCAAATTCTTCGACCAGCAGGGTTTAGACCTCAGCAAGGCCACGGAGCGGAAGATCGAGAGGGTCTTCTTCCGCGAGGATTTCCGCCGCGTCTACCTGGGCGAGGTGGGCACCATCGCCTATGCGCCCCAGGTCATCGAGCGCTACACTGAGGGCTTCCTGCAGGCCATCAACGCCGAGGCCATCCGCCAGGCGGCCCCCTATATCGTGGTAGATTACGCCAGTGCCCCGCCGGCCCTGGTGCTGCCTGATATCCTCAGCGAGTTGAACTGCCATGTGGTGGCACTCAACGCCCGCCTGGACGAGGCCAAGATGTCCATCCTGCCCCAGGAGCTGGAGCGGGACCTCAACCAACTGGCCCTTATCTGCCGCGCTCTGCACACCGATCTGGGGGTGCGGTTCGATGTGGGAGGGGAGAAGATCTTCCTGGTGGACGACCGGGGGGAGCGCCTGCCGGAGATCATCACCTGTGCCACCATGGCTTCGCTGGCTCTGCGGGCCCACAGTGGGGGGACCATTACCGTGCCCGCCAATGCGCCGCGCATCTTCGAGCAGATCGCGGAGCAGCACAGGGGGAAGGTCTTGCGCACCAGGGTTGACCTCCGGGACCTGATGCTGGCCGCCACCAGGAAAGAGGTTATCATGGCCGGCGACGGGGCCGGCAACCTCATCTTCCCCCAGTTCCAGCCGGCCGTTGACGGGCTGTTTGCCGTCGTCAAGCTGCTGGAGTTCCTGTCCACCCAGAAGACGGCGCTATCCCAGGTGGTGGCTTCCCTGCCGCCCTTCTTCACGGCCCATGGCAAGGTATCCTGCCCCTGGGAGGCCAAGGGCACTGTAATGCGTCGCCTGAACGAGGAGTACCCCAGTCATCGGGCCCAGATTGACGGGGTCAGGGTGGATCTGGACCAGGAGTGGGTCCTGATCCTGCCCGACCCCGATCAGCCCGTGTTCCACGTCTACGCTGAGTCCACATCCCGGGATAGGGTGGAGGGCCTGGCCGATGAATACGCCCGCGTGGTAGAGGATTTCGTGGGCCAAGAAACAAGGAGATGATATGGAGATGACTCGCGACGAAGCCCTGACGCTGGTCAGGCAGCTCATCAAGAACAGGAACCTGGTCAAGCATCACCTGGCCGTGGAGGCGGTCATGCGGGCCCTGGCCCGGCACTTCGGGGAGGACGAGGAGACCTGGGGCCTGGCCGGCCTCCTCCACGACGCCGACTACGAGGTCACGGAGAAGGACCCCCTGCGCCACGGTCTGGTGATCGCCGAGAAACTGGAAGAGCTGGGGGTAGACCCCATCATCGTCCGCGCCGTGAAGTCCCACAACGACCAGTTGGGCGTGTCCCGGGAGACTCGGATGGAGAAGGCCCTCTATGCCTGTGATGAGTTGACGGGCCTGATTGTGGCTGCCGCCCTGGTGCATCCGCAGCGCAAGCTGGCCGCCCTGGACACCCGCTTCGTCATGAACCGTTTCAAGGAGAAGAGCTTCGCCCGGGGTGCCCGTCGGGAGCAGATTCGGACCTGCTCCGAGCTGGGCTTCGAGCTGGAGGACTTTGTCCGTCTCAACCTGGCGGCCATGCAGGGCATCGCTCAGGATTTGGGGCTGTGAGGCTCGGTTGAAGAGGGTGTTCAGCCGGCCCGCCTGTTCACCACAGCCTGGTCCGCGCAATCGCCCTTGACAAAATTGTTATTATAGCCATCGAAGCGGAATCTGGGTCAACGGAGAGCGGCAAACTCTGGGGAGGACCAGTACTTGAGAACTTGGGATCTGGAGTGCAGGCGCAAGCCTGCTTCAAGAGCGGACTTGCGTCCGCACTCCAGCGAGTTCTCTATCTACTGAGGATAGTTCAGTGAGCATCCCCATAGTCCCCTGGGCAACACGCCTCTTCGGTTTCGGGAGACCTCCCCTGTCCGCTGCTCTCCTGCCTGGCAGTGAGCTGAAATCCCCCATGCCAACGTCAGGGCGCGCTTGCGTCTGGGCGTTGGCGTGTTTTGTTGTAAGGGGCCTGTGACCTCCGTCCGGCGGGTGTGGGCCAGCCGGTGTTTGGGCCCGGGCTGTGCCGAAGGGTGGTGAAGGAGTGTGGGTGGAAGATGAAATGAAGATTGACTACATGGGATTGGAGATGGCCTTCCAGCGGGACATGATGGATGAGGCCACCTACTGGCTGGACAAGGAGACCGGCCAGGTGCTGGTGCTGGACGACTGGGCGCGGACGCAACTGCGGAAGGTGCGAGGGCCGGAGGAACTGACCCATCCCCGCCTGCGCGAGCTATGGCCCTTGTGGTGTCTGGTAGGCTGGGAGTACGAGTGGTGGGATGAGGAAGAGGAGCCCGAGCCGTGGCCGGAGCCGCCGCCCGGGGTGACCATGGACCGCTACGTGCAGGTGCCGCGCATGGAGAGCTACGAGGCGTACAACGACATGGTCGAGTTCGCAGCCACCGTGAAGGATCCCCACCTGAGCGAGCTGCTGGAGCTGGCTTTGGACGGCAAGGGAGCCTTTCGGCGCTTCAAGGCCGTGCTGGCCCGTTACCCCGAGGAGCGCGAGCGCTGGTTCGAGTTCAGCGACCGCCGGCTGCGAGCGCGGATTGACGAGTGGCTGGAGAGCGTTGGGGTGCGGCC
>JBHIEC010000095.1:0-8917 GCA_046760425.1 Anaerolineae bacterium | reverse complement strand
CCCTCTAACAGCTCAGAACGAGCCCGCTGGCCTGGTTTCCACAAACCCTGTGGCTCGTAAGTTCCTTTTCGCAGCACATAAACCTCAACCACCTCTCGCTCAGGATCAACGATCCAGTATTCATTAACGCCCGCTCGGGCGTATTCGGCGAACTTCTCCACCCGGTCGGGTTTAGAGGTTGAAGCTGAGATGACCTCTACGATCAAGTCGGGAACGCCGCAGACCTGCTCTCCTATACGGTTGAAGTGTTCCCGCGAGATGAACAGGACATCGGGCTCCCTTATCTTTTCTGGCCACAGTCGCACGGGAAGGGGGGCCATCTGTACGACGCCTAAGTCCCTCTCGGTGACGAGGGAATGGAGAGCACGATACAAATTGCCCACGACAGCCTGATGGGTAAACGTCGGGAGTGGTGGCATAATCAACTCTCCTTCGGAAAGCTCGACTATGCGGTTGGTGTCGGGGAGGGCAAAGTACTCCTCCTCTGTCCACTCGCCTTGGGGTGGCCAGAGTTGCGCTACCTCCACCGCCCAGCGGATTTCCCTTTCCGCTGCCATCTCTACCTCCTTGATGGATTGCCGGCCATGAGCTTCTCGATCATCCCCCGCACGCGGCGCACAGCCTCGGGGTGGCGCATGACCAGCACGTCGGCCCCCGACTCGATGAGGGTCGCAGCGGTCATGGTCTCCCAGGTGATGGCCCGCTCCTCCCAATCGCCCCAGGCGGCGGGCACGCCCTGGCCCACCTTGGTCTCCTTGGCTCGCCAGGCCTCCTCACCGGGGGTGACCAGTATGGGCTGCTGGGTCATGGTATCACCCTGGAAGGCCGCCAGGCGCAGCCGCTCCATGACGGAGTAGCCGTACTCGATGCCGTAGCCCAGGGCGCCCGTGGTGGGATCCATAAGGATGCGATCCAGGGGCAGGCCCACGTCGTGGATGAGGATGATGAGCTGCTTGGCCAGGTTGACGTCCATAGGGGTGCGGGAGTCCACCAGATGACCGTGGGCCAGGGCGGCAGCCACGATGGTGCGGTAGTTCTTGTCCTCGCACACGCCCAGGACGATCCGCTCCCCCGTGGCCTCCTCGGCCACGGCCACCAGGAGCTCATTGTCCTTCTCCGCCTGGCCGGGGCCAAAGACCATGAGGGGCAGGCCCGTGGCCTCCAGCACCTTCCGCACGGAGGCTCGGGCCTTCTGCGGGGTGTTCTCCTCGCCCCGGGCGTCGGTCAGGTTCAGCTTCAGCAGGACGATGTCGGCCCCCTGCGCCTCGGCGGCCTTGGCCCAGGCCACAGGATCCTCCACCACGTCCCCCCAGGCCGAGAGGAGCAGTGGCGACCAGCCATCGGGTTTGCGGTCCTGGATCTCGATGGCGATAGCTGGTGGGTGGGGGATGTGGCCCTCGAAGTGCAGGAAGGGCAGCGTCGTCTCGCCGCCCACGGTGACGGTCCTGGCCCGGGTGCCCCCCTCAGCCGGGGTAGCCCCCAAGGTCACCTCCCGCACCTTACCGACCCATTTCTCCTTGGGGATCTCGACGGTGACAGGCATAGGCGATCTCCTAATCTTTTTGTTAGCGCGCATAACCGATGGGTTAAGTTGTACGGAGTGCAGCCGCAAGGCTTCGGCCGTGAGCGGCTCGACTGAGCCTTCGGCCCGAGCGTTCGACCGAGCTCAGGCCGAGGGCTCGCCGAAGTCTCCGCCGAACGGCTGCCTGTGAGCGGGCAATGGGTAATCACCAGTCGCGTGTGCCTTAATAATTATAGCACGGGTCAGGCTATTTTGCCATCTCCCGCACGATGTCCCGCATGAAGGATGTCCACAGGTCGTCGCGTGGTCGGTTGCTTGTGGACGATGACCAGACGATGGATGTTACGGAAAAAAGGGAAACGAGAAAGGATTCCCATCCCCTCATTTCCCTTTTCCTCCGTTTCCCTCATTCTGGTTTAGAACAGCGGCGGCATGGTCAGGGCCGGATGCCCCTTTTCCTCCAGGAAGGGGATCAATTCTTCGACCGTGGTGCAGATGCGTTCGTCAGCGATCTTGTCCAGGAGGTCAGGGACGCCCTCGCGTTCGCAAGCGGCCTGGAGTTCGTCGTGCATGGTTTCCTTCAAGAAGCTGGACATCCACACCACGCGCTTGAGCCCGCCGTCGGCCTTGATGAACTTGGGGCTGACGATGAAGAACTTGCCATGGCCCATCACGCCGGGTGTCTGCAGACCGCCGCCGGCCATGCCAGCCAGGGTGGAGAAGGTCATGCCTGCCGGGGTCATGCTGGGATCCTCGCGGCTGACGATCATGATGCCGTTGGCCTCGGGGATGACCATGGCGATGCACTCGAAGCACCCGCACGCTGTCATGGGATTCTCCATAATGGAGTAGATGGCGACCTGCTCCACCGCCTGGTGAGAGTTCTGGTAGGCGAACTCGTTGGGGCCCGTCCAGTAGCCCTTGACCGGGTCCAGGCACTCCCCCTTGGGGATGGGCTGGTTGGGGCCGGTAGGGTTAATCTGGTGGGAAGCTTTGCAGTCCAGCCAGTTATAAGCACCGCACAAGCCCAACCGCTCCGGCGTGACGATGCAGACATGGTTGGGCGCGAAGGATTGGCAGTTCTTGACCACCACTCCATTCACCAGGTAGTTGTGCGTGTCCTTGACGCTGAAGTTATAGACACGGCCGTTGGGGCTGTCCACTCGCTCGATCTTTTTGACTCGCTCGAAGCGAAGTCCCGACCGTATCCAATTCACCAGCTCTTGGTAAATCGGGTGATCAGCCGCCACGACACCATGGAGACCATCCAGCAGGGCTGCCAATTTAGCCTTCGAAGCGCGCGTACGGCCCTCGGTCCAGGCTGTGATCGTCTTGTAGTCCACGGGCAGTTTGGTGATATGGAACTGACCCTTGTGCTCATCCAGCAAGGCCTTGAGTCGCTGGCCACATACCAGAGGGATAACATCGGTTCTGACAACATGCTGAGCATCGTACCTCAGCGCTGCCCGCTCCATCTTCGCTCGCTTCTCGGGGTGCTCAGAGGAGATGATGTCGCGAAAGCGAGCGAAGTCATCGTTGGTGCGAGTTGCTACCTGGTAACCGCGAGTGATCTCGGTGATGTATGAAGAGATGCCCAGCTTCTTGAGGAGCAGATGGATGTGCTGCGCCTCCCGATAGCTTCGGGCAGTGATGAAAGCCCGCCCATCGGTCACGTGACCATCGCCGTCAAAGAGGCCCCTCAGAAAAGCAGCAACCAAAGGGCTCGGAAGCGTGGAAATCGTCTCGCCGGACCATTTCTCCCGGCGGTCCAAAACCCCGATGCCCAGCCCAGCCATCAGCCGGCCGAACAGGGTGTTGTACACGTACGAGACATGCACTGGCTTCTGTCCTACTATCACCAGCTCGTCGGAGACGGCCGTCCCTGGCCGGGTTTCATACACCTTGGGGCCTTGGCCAAAGAGGGCCCGAACGATCTCGCCAAAGCGGGCAGTCAGTGCTGGCTCAGTGTTAGTAAAGTGCACGTGGACCCCGCTCTTACCACCCTCGCCACGCCAGGTGATGCTGCCATCCGAGGCAATCAACCCGGCAGCATACATCACCTCTCCGTCAAGTTCGACCTTCTTGAGCTCGCATCCAAACTGGAAGACACGAATCCGTGTCTTAACTTCATCCCAGGCCAGATCCAGCATAGCAACGATTCGCTTCAGTTCGCCCAGGGTGAAGCGCTGACGGTTGAATCCCTCTTTTTCATACAGGGCATTGTAGAGGCGTCGGTACGGGATATCAAGGGCCTGGGAAGCCACTTTGCAGGAGCCATAGCGGTCAAAGATCACCGGCTTGAGCAAGCCCAGCACGAAGGTGTCGTCGGAGACTTTGTAATCGTCAGGCAGATAATCAATAATGTAAGGCTTAGTCTCCTCGGACGGCTGGATAAGGGCAGTGTGCCCCCCCTCCACCAGGTAGTCGCCGACCCGAATATCACGAGCGGGCACCCAATCCAGGCCCTGAGGTGTGTCCACCAGCACTCTGTGGTTAGCTGTAAGGGTTAAGGAGTTACCGTTAGACAGGGTGATCCGAACCAATTTGGCCGGTGCGGGATTGACAAACAGCTCATCAACGGGGCGTGTGTCCAAGTGGCTGCCAGCGAAGGTGAGCACCGAGAGGTCCTTCTCCTCAACCACGGTTTCCACCAGCCGCCCCACAGGCATGAAGGACCCGTCGGGCAGAACGATCTCCTCGCCTTCCGGCAGGCACAGGGTGCAACTGTAGAACGTGTCCACCGCCTCGTCGGTCATGTCGGCCAGACGCCGGTTGCGGAAGTCGTAGGCTGCCCGGGCCTTCTCCAGCCACTCAGCCATCAACTCCGGCTCGGTGATGATCTTGACCTGCACCTTGTCCACGATGGCGCCAAAGTCGGCGTGGAAGCGAGCGTGGAGGATGTCGCCGAAGTGCTTGAGCTCGAAGCCCTTCTGGGCAGCCGTCTTGGAGATGCGGATCCAGGCGATGTCTCGCTGGCCGATGTGCTGCAGCCCTGAGGCAGCGTTGATGAAGTGGTGGATCTGCCGCTCCAGGACCGGCTCAAAGTCCTCTTGCATCTTGCGCCCGGCCACCTCCACCACAATGCCTAGATCCATGGATCCGCCCTCTTCGACATCCTCGAAGCCGTCACCTATGACCTCGATCTTGCCATCCTCCACGGCGTCGAAGTCGGCCATGCGCAGATACTCGAAGGCACGGGAGTATTTACCGCCGAACTCGACCCGCATGTCAGCCCGGCGCACCACCTCGCCCTCGAAGGCGCTTCCGTAGGGTACAGGGATGGGCACCTCGGTGATCTTGACCTTGACCCCCCGCACCTCGATGCACTTCTGCACCAGCCTCTCGGCCCGTTCCAGGTCATCTTGGCCCGGGATCTCGTCGAAGGGCATAGAGATGACGTGCTCGTATTGAGTCACGCCCGTGGGCAGGATCTGGGGGATGACGGTGTCGGCGATGACCGGGAACCCGTAGCTGATGGCCCCCGCCGCCGTGGCGTACTTCAGGTCGTCCACCTCGCCCAGAGCCAGAACGAAGGCGAAGACGCGGTACTTGTTGTAAAGGAGGATATCCCGGGCCTGGCCACCTTTCATGCCCCCGAAGGTCAGGGCCGAACGGGTGGCGAAGCCCAGAGCGTAGATGGCTGAGATGGTATCGGTGCCGAAGGGCACGATATAGGTGTCGTAGCCCATCTCCACCCCTTGCTCCATGAGTTGGTGGATGATGCTGCGGCCGTTAACGTTGCCCGAGAGGAAGATGAGGATGTTGCGCTGCTGCAGCTCGCGGACGATCTTCTCCGCCACCTCGTTGGATTTGGCACAGCCCACGATGGCCGCGAAACCGGGCATCCGCCCATCCACCAGTTGGATACCCCAGGAGCGGAGCTGGATGTCATCAATGGGGCCGTTGGCGAAACCGCCACCATTACCGCCCTCGAAGTCGGGGCTGGTGAAGCTGGTGCCCGTGAGGCGGAGGCCGGGGATGGGCTCCGGCTGCTGGCCGTAGGCGAAGCGGATGCCCTCGATGGCCTCCTCAGCCAGCAGGGTGGCGATGCCGCAATCCAGGGTCTCACCCAGGTAGGGCGTCCAGCGGTGGTCGGGAGGCACCGGGTGCAGGAGCCCTTTGGCCTGTTCAATGACCGGGACCAGATCGCCCAGGGTGGACACCTCCCGCCCTGTGAGGCCCAGGATGACGGGCAGGTAGTAGGCGGTGTTGGTAAACTGCACTGGCGTGTCCGGGCCCTTCTCCTGGAGAGCCTTCTGCAACAACGCCTCAGCCTCTCGGACGATGTTGTTTGCACCACGGATGGCAGCAGTAGCAATATACCTGGACATCTATTCTTCCTCCTTCTTCCCTGGGGTTCATGACTTGAACCCCTCCCAGGTGAGTGACCAGCGGTCTGGACGAGGCGGAGGCCCCTTCCACCACCAGCCGCTCTCACCGTGTCGCCGTTCCAGGCCCGCCTCCTCAATTAGCTCTCGCACCCGCTGGAGCTTGACGGTCAGAAAGTCCTGAGGATCGTGAATGATACGGGCATCCTCCGCCAGATCCAGGTGCAAGGGGGTGACATTGGCGCTGAACTCCTCCTCGGTCCGGGCTAGGACAGAGATGCGTCCCTCTCCCTTCAAGCCAGAGAGAGGCTCATAGATCACTCGATTCCGCTCGAAAGGGTCCGCAGGGAGATGTCGGGCAATGAGGAGCACATCTACGTCACTGCCCTCATCCGCCTCGCCTCGCGCCCAGGAACCGAAGAAGGCCAGTGCGATAAGATTCAAGCCCAGGGCCTCGGCGTACCTTCGCCTGATCTCTGGCGCTAGTTTCTCTAAGGCCTTTCCTCCATCGTGTACCGCTTATACCTTGGCGAAACCGTACAGAGCCGCTTGCCTCTCTTCCAGCGGCAGCGCCAAGAACTCCCGCATACGCCAGTCGCCGCTCTGGCCGAAACGGCTGGGATCGTACTCGGGGAGCTTCAGGGCGGCGCGCTTCTTGTCAATGTGCTCCAGCGTCTTGCGGACGATCTCTGCCGGCTCCGAGATGAACTCGATCTTGCCGCCCACCAGGGCCTCCCAGCCCTGGCTCAGGATGCGGGTCACCTCCTCACTGGCCTCCACCGGGCTGTCCACCCCCATGATCACGTAGGCACCTGAGGCAGCGGCGTAGGTGGCGATGGCCAGAGCCTTCTCGCTCATCCACTCCGGGGCCAGCCCCACGGCCGGGATGTCGGCGATGTCCTCGCCCAGGCCGCCCTCGGTGGCCATCTGGGAGAGCACCGTCAGGATGCGGGTGTTATCCACACAGGAGCCCATGTGCAGCACTGGCGGGATGCCCACTGCCTCGCATATCTCTCGCAGGCCGGGGCCGGCGTGTTCCATGGCCTCGCCCAGGAGAAAGCCGTACTTGGCGCTGGCGATGGCCCCGCAGCCCGTCTCCACCACCAGCACGTCGTTCTTGAGCAGTTCCGTCACAATGTAGCGGTGGGCCTCGTCCTGGGTCACGCGAGGGTTATTGCAGCCCACGTCGGCCACCACGCCCCGAATGCGCCCGGCCATAATGGCATCGTTCAGGGGCCGCAGGGAGCCACGGAAGGTGCCACCCAGCATGTAGTTGATGTATTCATGGGAGAACCCCGGGACCAGATCCTCGGTGACGCGGGGGATATAGGTCCCATTCCGCCTGGGGAAGTTATCAATGGCCAGGCGGACGATCTCCCGGGCAATCTCCGGGGCGCGGTGCTCGTCGAACTCGATGTGGGTGGCCCCGCTGATCTTCACCTTGGGCGAGGTGGTGATCACCTTGGTGTGGAAGTTCTGGGCCAGGTTGGGCAGGGCCTGCATGATGCACTGCACGTCCACCACCATAGCCTCCACGGCCCCGGTGAGGATGGCCAGCTCCTGGTGCAGGAAGTTGCCGGCCGAGGGGATGCCCTGGCGCATCAGGACCTCGTTGGAGGTGCAGCAGATGCCGCACAGGTTGATGCCCTTGGCCCCCTTCTCCTCGGCGTAGGCCAGGAGCTCGGGGTCGTTGACGGCAACCACGATCATCTCCGACAGGGTCGGCTGGTGGCCGTGGACGACGATGTTAACTTCATCCTCCTTGAGCACCCCCAGGTTGACCTGGGAGACCCGTGGGCTGGGTGTGCCGAAGAGGATATCGGAGATGTCGGTGGCCCACATGGAGCCGCCCCAGCCGTCGGCCAGGCCCGTGCGCATGGCCCCCAGCAGGATGTGTTCGGGGTCCTGGTCGTCGCCCATATGGGTGCGGTGCAGGATGTCCACCACCTCACGGTCAATCCCCCGCGGAGCGATGCCCAGCTTACGCCAGAGCTCCTGGCGTTTCCTGGGGGCGCGGGACAGGTAGGCCAGCTCGCCATGCTGCTGGCCGAACTCGTGGATGGCCTTCTGGGCCACATCCAGGGCGATCTCCTCCCTGGTGCGGCCGGCCAGGGGGATGCCCAGTTGGGTGGCTACCGCCCGCAGCTTGAACTCGTCTCGGATGCGGTAGCCCGGCGCCTCCCCCTGGGCCACGGCCTCCAGGGTGAAGGCCAGGTCACGGCCGTGGTCCGAGTGGGCCGCGGCGCCGGCGGCCACAGCGCGAGCGAAGTTGCGGGCGGTGATGGTCTCGATGGTGGCGCCGCAGATGCCCGTCTGGCCCTCCTTGACCAAGCGGCAGGGGCCCATGAAGCAGTTCCTGCAGCAGGCGCCGGTCGCGCCGATGGGACAGGCCACCATGGCCTCGGCGCGGCTGAAGGCGGTGGACAAACCTAGAGCATCGGCCCGCTCCAAGATCTCCATAGCGGCGGGGTCGATGCTCCTCACCCGCTCGGTTCTTTTCTTTGCCATAAGATACTCCTTTACAGGATAGGACACTGGAAGACAAAGTAGCTTGGTACCCTTTAATACTTCCGGAACTCCCCGGACATCTCCAGGTCCCGGCGGTCGGTCTGGGTCATCCGCAGGCCCAGGGTGGCCCAGGCCGCGTCCCCTTTGCGCCCCAGGGGCACCGCCGGCTCCACCCCGTCCCCCACGGGATAACCGATGGCTTCCAGGCGCTCGGCGATGGCCTGGGAGGAGATGGCAGAGGGGTCATACTCGACGATCACCTCTTTGAAAGCCGCGCTGGCCACGACGTCGGCGACCCCGGGCAGCTCGGTCAAAGCCGTTCTCACCGCTATGACGTGGTGGTCGGCGTACATCGAGGGCACACTCAAAATCACCTTTTCCATAAGGATCACCTCCCTGGTGACAAGCTCTCTCGCATCAATGCGAGAGCTTCGCACCGGCGGTGGAGATTTGGGTGCTCTCTAACTCCTGAATGAATTCAGGAGCCTGCGAGAGAGCTTGTCAGGTCAAGGATAGCGTTTCTTCAAAAAGTATATCACGCTAAGGTCAAAATCGAGTC
>JBHIEC010000094.1:0-8929 GCA_046760425.1 Anaerolineae bacterium | reverse complement strand
TCAAGGCGGGGCCAGACAGGGCCAGCGCCACCTTCACGGTCACGTCATCAACGCCAACCAATACACCGACCCTGACGCCGAGCCCTACCTCAACACCGACAGCAACGCCAACACCGACATCTACCCCAACCGCGACACCAACGGCTACACCCACACCCACTCCGAGCATCACGTTGAGCCCTTCTTCCGGACCCGTTGGCACACGGGTTACGGTGGATGGCTCAGGCTTCCGGCCCGACCAGGACTTCGACATCAGATGGGATGGCACTGGCCCCCCGGTTGCATCGGGTGAAACAGAGGACGATGGGACACTGTCGGCTTCCTTCGAAGTGCCCTCAGGAGCGACACCTGGTGATCACACCGTTGAGGTCAAGGCGGGGCCAGACAGGGCCAGCGCCACCTTCACGGTCACGTCATCAACGCCGACCGGCGCACCACCTGGACGCCAACGCCTACCTCAACCTCTACGCCGATGGCTGGCGATACTGATCTCGCACTTCTTTTCATCCCCTTCCCTCTGACGATGGCAGGAACCGCTGGAAGACCTCGTTCCCTAGCAGCCGCCCCCGCCCGGTCAGCCGCACCCTCTCCTCTGTGACCTCAATCAACCCCAGTTCCCTCAGTTCCTCCAGTTCCTTCTTGTACAAACTCTCCAGCCTTCGGCCAAACCGCCGGGCGAAGCCTTCGAAGCTCACCCCCTCCTCTATCAGCCGTAGCCCCATGATCATCGTCTCCGCCATCTCCAGAGCCTCGCCAATCTCTTCGCTCTCCGCGATGGGGCCGGCTCCGTGGCACAGGCGCTGGATGTACTCCTGGGGCGAGAGGACGTTGTGGTAGCGCCGCCTGCCGAACCAGGAGTGGGCTCCGGCGCCGAAGCCCAGGTAAGGCCCGTTACGCCAGTAGGTGAGGTTGTGCCGACACTCGTAACCCGGCCGGGCCCAGTTGGAGATTTCGTAGTGGCGATAACCCGCCGCACCCAGCATCTCCTGGGCCAGGAGGTACATGTCGGCAGCCAGGTCCGGGTCGGGCTGGGGGAGCTCGCCCCGGGCGACCTGCGCGTGCAGAGGGGTGCCCTCTTCCAGAGCGAGGGCGTAGAGGGAGAGGTGATCCGGCTCCAGGGCCAGGGCATGCTCCAGGGTCTCCCGCCACTGAGCGAGGCTCTGGGTGGGCAGGCCGTAGATCAGGTCCAAGTTGATGTTGGCGAAGCCCGCTTCCCGGGCCAGGCGGTAGGTCTCGGCGGCCTGGGCGCTGGTGTGGATGCGCCCCAGGAGGCGCAGCAGCCCATCGTCGAAGCTCTGCACGCCCAGGCTCAGGCGGTTCACCCCCAGCCCCCGCAGGCCAGCCAGGTACGCGCCATCAACGGTGCCGGGGTTGGCCTCGCTGCTGATTTCGGCGTCATCGGCCACAGAAAAAGAGCGGCGACAGGCTGCCATGATGTCCCCCAATCGAGCGAGGGAGAGTACTGTTGGCGTGCCGCCGCCGAGGTAGATAGTTTCAATCTCAAATCCCCCTAGGGCTTGCCCGAGGAGCTCCATCTCGCGCACCAAGGCCTGAACGTAGCCATCGAAGAGATGCTCCAAACCAGCATAGGAGTTAAAGTCACAGTAAGCACACTTGGCGCGACAAAAGGGGATGTGGATATAAAGGCTAACGGTGTCCCATAGATCACTTCCACAAAGATGCTTCATGAACAGATATCCGTTCCTTATCCGTTGATCGCCGCCTGGATGGCCTTGATGACCTTGAAGTAGCCCGTGCAGCGGCACAGGTTGCCGGAGATGGCCTCCTTGATCTCCTCCACACTGGGGCTGGGGTTCTCATTCAGGAGGGCCACCCCGGACATGATCAGCCCCGGCGTGCAATAGCCGCACTGCACACCCCCTTCGTCAATGAAAGCCTGCTGCAGCGGATGGAGCTGCCCATCCTGGCTCAAGCCCTCGATGGTCACGATCTCCCGGCCGTCGGCTTGGGGGGCCAGGACGAGACAGGCGTTGATGGGCAGGCCGTCCATGATGATTGTGCAGGCGCCGCACTCCCCTTCGCTGCAGCCGTCTTTGGTGCCCGTGAGTCGCAGGTCGTCCCGCAGCACCTGGAGCAGGGTGCGATGGGCAGCCACTGTCAACTCTACCTCCTGGCCGTTGACCATCATGCGGATGCGATGCTCGCTCATGCCCTGCCTCCTATCACAAGCACTTGTGACTGACCTGGGCCAGCCCCCGCCGCACCAGGACCTTCACCATCTCCCGCCGGTAGGCAGCCGAGCCCCGGATGTCGGTGATGGGCCGCGATGCTGCCGCAGCCAGCTCCCCTGCCTGGGCCAACAGCTCCGCGCTGGGCTCCCGGCCCCGCAGGACCTGCTCCGCCGCGCTGGCGCGGATGACGGTGGGGGCCACAGCGCCCAGAGCGATGTGAGCCTCGCCGATGACGCCTTCCATCAGGGTTACCGTCACCGCAGCGCTGACGACGGCGATGGCCAGGGCATTGCGCTTACGCAGTTTGAGGAAAGCCCCCCTGGCACTGTCGCCCGGCAGGGGGAAGGCCACCTCGGTGATCAGCTCATCCCCCCGGATGACCGTCTGGCCGGGGCCGGTAAAGAGGTCCTGGAGGGGCACCTCCCGCTGGCCGCCCATGCTCCTGAGCTTGACCTGGGCCCCCAGGGCCATAAGGGCCGGGATGGTATCCCCCGCTGGCGAGGCGGTGGCGATGTTGCCCCCGATGGTGCCCCGATTGCGGATCTGGGGCGCGCCCACGACGGCCGCTGCCTGGGCCAGGACCTCGCCTCTCTCCCGCAACAGCGGCGAGCGGGCCAGTTCGGCGTGAGTGGTCAGGGGACCGATGCGGATCAGCCCATCCTCCTCCTGGATGTACCTCAATTCGTCCAGGCGGCTCAGGTCAATGAGCACCTGGGGACGGATCTTGCCCTCCTGCATGAAGACGATGAGGTCCGTGCCCCCGGCGATGGGCCGCCCGCCCGTGGCGGCCAGCAGCTCCAGGGCCTCTTCCACCGTCTTAGGAATGTAAAGGTCAAAGGGATGCACGCTTATGTCTCCTCGATATGCCTGCGCAGGTACAGGATCGCCTCCAGCACGCCGCCGCCGACGGCCCGCGCCTTGTCGGAGATGGTGAAGCAGTGCTCGACGACGCCCCGGGGATCCACGTCGCCTATCTTCATACCCTCCCTGACCGTCAGCCCATCGGCCAGGAGCCCGCGCAGCACGCCCCCCACGCGGGCTACCACGGGCACACCATCCACATCAGCCACCACATCCCCCTGCTCCACCCGCTGGCCGATGGCCCGCTGGCTCCGGAAGGTGCCGTCGCAAGGGGCCCGCAGCACCCGCTCCGTGGTCACGCCCCCCACAGCCCCCGGCACCCCGGTATCGGGCGCGGCGCTCCCCTTCAGGATGACCCGCCCCAGGTCGTGGCCCCGCTGGGTCTCCACCACAGCGTGGACGTCCAGGCCCGCCGTGAAGCCCGGCCCCAGACCGACGACGATGGGCGCATCGCTCATGCGGGTGCCCGTGTTCCGCTTGGCCATGATGGCATCCACCACGGCCAGGGGCCGCAACACCTTCACCGCCTCGGCCGCCGGATCAATCAGGACGGGGATCACCCCCTCCTGAAGCAGCCCCACCACCTCACCCAGGCTGGCCTGCCGCGCCACGACCCCCTCCACCGTGACCTGGCCCTCGTAGATGGCCGAGGCGAAGGCCACGGTGCGGCGGATGACCCGGGGCTGGGCCAGCTCGGTGATGACCACGCGGAAGCCGGCGCGGTGCAGGCGATGGGCCACGCCCGTGGCCAGGTCGCCGCCTCCCTTGACCACTACCACATCCCGCCTTCTCACTCCTGAGCCATCACCCTCCCTTGGGGGCCGTACTTGGCCCACAACGAGCCGCCCGTCCCCCCGTGCCGCAGCATGGTTATCTCGGCCATGATGCTGAGGGCGATCTCGGCCGGCGTCTCACCCTTCAGGTCCAGGCCCGTGGGCGAATGAACCCGCGCCAGGGCCTCCTGTGAGACCCCCTCCTGCTGCAGGTCATGGGCGATGACGGAGAACTTGCGCCAACTGGCCACCAGGCCGATGTAGGCCGCCGGGGAGTTGACCACCGCCTTCAGAGCCCGGTCGTCGTAGCCATAGGTGGCGATAACCACGTAGGTCGAGGGCGTGACCCCTACCTTGGCCACGGCCTCCTCCACCTCGTCCACCACGATCTGGTCGGCGTCAGGGAAGCGCTCGGGGGTGGCGTAGTCGGGGCGGTCATCCACGACGATCACCTGCAGACCCATCATCCTGCCCAGCACAGCCAGGGGTTGGGCGATGTGTCCCGAGCCGATGATGAGGAGCCTGGGGTCGGGCTGGATGACGTCAATGAAGACCTCCACCTGCCCCCCGCACAGCCCCACGCTCTCCGGCTCCTTGCCGCCAAAGACGTAGTTTGTGAGTCGGGGCTTCCCCTCAGCCAGGGCCTCCTGGGCCTCTTCGATGGCCCGCCGCTCCATCTCCGCCCCGCCGATGGTGCCCACGGTGGAGCCATCGGGATAGATGAGCATCTTGGCCCCCACATGCCGGGGAACTGAGCCCTGGGCTTTGACCACCGTGGCCAGGGCCACAGCCTGCCCTTGCCGCAGGGAGGCCTGGATGCACTCGAAGATCGTATCCGCTCTCTCGCTCATCAACACCCCTCTGTAGTTATTCAGTCTCATCAGAAACCCGGTTTTTGGGCCTCCGAAGAGCGAAGTCCATCGTATTCCACAGGCTTTCACTGAATAGAACTCGGTCAGTTTCAACGAAAAAAACCGGGTTTCATCAAACCGCCGTAATTATAGCCAGACAGAGAACCCAAGTCAACCCTTCACGGTTTTTGACAAATTCCCCACTTCGGTGTATAGTAGGGTAACCTTCTATCGTCGGAGTTGACCTTGATGGATGGACAGACCTTTAAGGGGCAGCTTCCCCCGGGCGTGAAGGACCTCTTCCTGGCCGAGGCGGCCAAGCTGTCTCAACTGGGAGAGACCCTGCGCCGCCTCTTCGCCCGCTGGGGCTACGCTGAGGTGATCCCACCGACCTTCGAGTACTACGACAGCTACGCCCTGGGGGCCGGCCCCAGGCTGCGGGAGGGGATTTACCGCTTCCTGGACCACCGGGGGCGCACCCTGGCCCTGCGCCCCGACCTGACCATCCCCACGGCCCGCATTGTGGGCACCAAGCTCTACGACCAACCCCTGCCCCTGCGCCTCTGCTACGTGGCCAACGTCTTCCGCTATGAGGAGCCTCAGGCCGGCCGCCAACGAGAGTTCACCCAGGCAGGCGTGGAGTTGGTGGGGGCGGCCACGCCCCAGGCCGATGCTGAGGTGATCGCCCTCAGCATCGAGGCCCTGCGATCCGTGGGCCTGAGAGAGTTCCAGGTCAATGTGGGGCAGATGGCCTTCCTGCGGGCTATCCTGGACGGGCTTAACCTGGTGCCGGCCGAGGTGGAGCGGATCAAGGGGGCTATTGATCGCAAGAACGCTGCCGCCCTGCGAGAGTTGCTCCAGGCCCTCGATCTCGATCAGGCCACACGGCGCGCCCTCCAGGCCATCCCCGACCTCTACGGTGGGAAGGAGGTACTGGCCCGGGCCCGCGCCCTGGCCCGGGACGAGGGGGTCCAGGCAGCCATCGAGAACCTGGCCCATATCTACGACGACCTGGAGCGATACGGGGTGGCCCAGCACGTGATCCTGGATCTGGGCGAGGTGCGGGGCATGGAGTACTACACCGGCATCACCTTCGAGACCTTTGTGGCCGGGCTGGGGTTCCCCATCTGCGGCGGGGGCCGCTACGACGACCTCATCGGCCAGTACGGCCCCCCGCTGCCAGCGGTGGGCTTCGCTCTGACCATGGAGCGCGTGTTGATGGCTGTGGAGCAGGAGAGGCCCCTGCCTGTGCAACTGACCCCCGAGGCCCTGGTGGCCGCCTGCGACCACCCCGAGTGCCTGGCCCAGGTGCAACAGATGCGGGCACAAGGGCTGCGGGTGGAGATGGATGTATTGGGACGGGACGACGAGGCGCTCCTGGCCTACGCCCGGCAGCGGGGCATCCCCCGCCTGTTGCGCTGCACAGGGCCTGGGGATCTGCAGGCCATGGGTGATGAAGAAAGGACGGGCCCATGGAGAAGCTGACCATGGTGCTGCCCAAGGGGAAGCTCCTCGCCTCCTCCCTGCAGCTCCTGAGCCGGGCTGGCTATTGGCCTCCTACCGTGCAGGACGACTCCCGTCGGCTCCTCTTCGAGCCCCCGGGCGGGGAGCTGCGCTTCATCCTGGCCAAGCCTGAGGATGTGCCCACCTACGTGGAGTATGGCGCCGCCGACCTGGGGATTGTGGGACGGGACATCGTGGCGGAGAGCGGCTGTGACGTCTACGAGCCCCTGCTGCTGGGTTTCGGCCACTGCCGCCTCGTCGTGGCCGCACCTCAGGGCATGGAGGGCGAGCCCCTGCGGCTGCGGCCCAGCGTGCGGGTGGCCACCAAGTATCCCCGCCTGGCCCGCGACTTCTTCCTGAGCCACGGCCTCTCCGTGGAGATCGTGGCCCTGCGGGGCTCCATCGAGCTGGCCCCGGCTGTGGGCCTGGCTGACCTCATCGTGGACGTGGTGGAGACGGGACGCACCCTGCGGGAGAACAACCTGGTGGAGCGGCGCACCATCATGGAGTCCCAGGCCTGTCTCATCGTCAACCGGGCCAGCCATAAGCTGCGCCTGCGAGAGATCAGCGAGTTGATCGAGCGGATCGAGAGGGTGGTAGAGGGAAATGACTAAAGCTGAGCGCATTGACCTCCACGTCCACTCCTTCTTCAGCGACGGGGTCCTCTTGCCCAGCGAGCTCCTGCAGCGGGCGGTGGCCAAGGGCTATGGGGCCATCGCCATCACTGATCACGTGGACAGCTCCAATATGGAAGAAGTCCTGACCAAGCTGGTGCGCTTCGCCCGCCACGGCGCGGGCCCTTACCCGCTGACCTTCATCCCCGGCGTGGAGCTGACCCACGTCCCGCCGCAGCTCATCGCCCCCCTGGCACGGCAGGCCAGACGCTTAGGAGCGGCCCTGGTCCTGGTTCACGGTGAGACCCCCGTGGAGCCTACGGCGCCGGCCACCAACCGCGCCGCCGTGGAATGCCCCGACGTGGACCTGCTGGTCCACCCCGGTTTCATCACCCCCGAGGAGGCCCAGATCGCGGCGGCCAACGACGTCTACCTGGAGCTCACCAGCCGCCAGGGCCACTGCCTGACCAACGGTCACGTGGCCCAGGTGGCGCGGGCGGCCGGCGCGAAACTCGTGGTCTGCACCGACACCCACGAGCCGGGCGACATGATTGACCAGGCCCTCGCCCGCCAGGTGGCCGCCGGCGCGGGCCTCACACCCCAGGAGGTGGAGGCGGCCACGGTCACCAACCTCCAGGCCCTGGTGCAGCGCGCCCTGCGGCGGATGGGGGTCGTTCGGGAGGCATGAACTCGTGATCCGCATCATCAGCGACGTGGAGAAGGCCAGGCAGACGGTCCTGAAGCGCCGGCCCTGGGCGGAGGTCGAGGTGCCGCCACAGGTGGCCGAGGGCATCCGCCGCGTCTTCGGCGAGCCCCTGACCCCCCATCAGGCTGTGGCCCGCATCCTGGCCGACGTGCGGGAGCGGGGCGACGCCGCCTTGCTGGACTACAGCCGCCGCATCGAGGGGGTGGAGCTCGATAACCTGGCCGTCTCCGCCGAAGAGATGGACACTGCCTGGCAGACGACGCCCGCCGAGCTGCGGGAGGCCCTGAGCCTGGCCGCCGAACGCATCCGCGCCTTCCACCAGCGGCAACCCAAAAGCTCCTGGCTGGAGTGGCGGCAGGGGGAGGCTGTGGGCCAAATCGTGCGGCCCCTGGAGCGGGTGGGCATCTACGTGCCGGGCGGCAAGGCGGTCTACCCCTCCTCGCTGCTCATGGCCGCCACCCCCGCCCAGGTGGCCGGTGTGGCAGAGATCGTGGTCACCAGCCCGCCGGGCCCCGAGGGCCGCATCGCTCCGGTCATCCTGGCCGCGGCCCGCATCGCCCAGGTGGAAAGGGTCTTCAAGTTGGGCGGGGCCCAGGCCATCGGCGCCCTGGCCTTCGGGACGGAGACAGTGCCCAGGGTAGACAAGATCGTGGGCCCGGGCGGCCTGTTTCCGGTGCTGGCCATGCGCCAGGTCTTCGGGGTGGTGGGGGTCGCCGGGCTGCCCGGCCCCACCGAGGCCCTGATCATCGCCGACGACTCGGCCCGTCCCGCCCTGGTGGCCGCCGATCTCCTGGCCCAGGCCGAGCACGACGAACTGGCCACCCCCCTGCTTCTCACCCCCTCAGCGGCCCTGGCGGAAGCCGTGCGGAGGGAGATCGAGGCGCAGTTGGCCCCACTTCCCCGGCGGGGGATTATCGCCCGCGCCCTGGAGGGCCAGGGGGCCATCGTCCTGGTGGGGAGCGTGGAGGAGGCCGTCGAGCTGGCCAACGGCTACGCGCCGGAGCACCTATGTCTGCTGGTCAGGGACCCCTGGAGCCTGGTGGGCCAGGTGAAGCACGCCGGGGGCATCTTCCTGGGGGAGCCCTCCAGCGAGTCCCTGGGCGACTACGTGGTGGGGCCCAGCCACATCATGCCCACGGGGGGCACAGCCCGTTTCTCCTCGCCCCTTAACGTGTGGGACTTCCTCAAGATCACTGGCCTCTTCGCCGTGGAGGAGGAAGTGGCCCGACAACTGACCCCCGCCGCCGTGGCCATCGCCCAGGCCGAGGGCCTGACGGCCCACGCTGCGGCCCTGCGCAAGCGAGTGAGGGGATGAGCGCCGGGGGAGGAGACACAACGAATGGGAAACGGATAAACGGATGGCTAGGCTGTGCCCTTTTGTACGGGGGAGCCAGCAGCACAGAGAACGGAAGGTTAAGATGGGCTTGGT
>JBHIEC010000093.1:0-8976 GCA_046760425.1 Anaerolineae bacterium | reverse complement strand
ATCGTCCAGGCGTTGCGCCCGTAGACTATGATCGCCTGATACGGTTGCCCACCACCCTGTTTCAGCTTCGCTTTGTGGTATCATAGTTGTGAACCGGGTGGCCGGCGGCGCACCCTGGCATACCACCAGGGTCTCTCCCCGGCGTAACCGCAGTGGCGGACCCCGGTTCGTTGCTCTTATAGCTCCCTCATCAGATCCTCCAGGCCGATAATGCGGCCCGGTTTCCTTTTGCCCCGCAACGTTTCAACGGCCAGACGGCCATATCGAGGTGGGCGCCCAGGATCACCGCAGCCAGGGTGGCCAGCAGCGGGCCTATCAGCAATCCCACGAGAACTATGTCAAGCGTCCTCATCGCTCGCCTTCTACTGGATTGCCATCCACTTGAAGTCGGTATGAGACAACATCGGCATAGTCACGGCCGCCAAAGGTCATCTTGAACGAACTGGTTTGACCAGGGTCCAGATGAGTGCTGTTGACGTAGGTGAAATCACATCCTACGACAGTGCCAGAGGCATTGTAGACAGTACCCACTGGGCTGACATATTCAACACGGGAGCCGTGATCATTGCGCACTTGGCCGACAATCTCGTACCACCCAAAGGTAGGATCGTATGAGCCGCTATCGTTGAAAACAGTAAGATTGGGCAGTGGCTCGCCGTCCGTCCAATAACTGGGGGCCTCAAACTCGTAGTAGGACCAGCCGGCGGGTTCCGCCAGCAAAATGTGGAAGCATGTCTTGACACCAGCCGGAAGATTGTCCAGGTAAGTGTAGGTGAAGCCGGTGTCAACGAGTTGCTCACTGCTGTTGAAGAAGTTGGCGGTGATCTTGACGTATCGCAAGTGGTTAGCAGTGTTGTTGTACACCTCGCCAATGACGTGCAGGTAATTGATGCTATCCACATAGTGGGAGTGATTTGAAAGGACGTAGACATCTGCTGGAGTCCTGGTCGCTGTAGGGGAGGGTGTGTTTGTAAGCGTTGGAGTCGGACTCGCAGTCATTGTGAGTGTTGGTGTGGGCGTGTTGGTAGCAGTGGATGTCGGAGTCTGGGTCGCTGTTGGTGTGGCTGTAGCTGTCGGCGTGGGTGTCAGTGTTGCCCTGGGGCTGCTAGTCGGCGTCGTGGTGGGAGTATTAGTGACCGTGGATGTGGGGGTCACCGTGGGGGTCTTGGTCGGTGCCGGGGTAAGGGCCGGGGACCAGTTCTTGGCCACAAAAGGCAGATAGCTGAAAGTCGTGGGAGTGATGGTGACTTGCAAAGCCGGATGAGCACCCGTTGGGCCAAAGGAGAATAGGGACGACAGTAGCAGAATCACCTCAATGATCAGCAAGAAGAAGGTACGGTTCATCACAGTTATCCTTTCGATTCATAGGTATCGAGCGCATGGCTAGCGCAGTCGCCCCCAGGTCACACGAGCCAGAGCCGCGATCCCGCCGGCCAACTCTAGGATGGCCGCACCGTCGCACCCTACGTCCAGGCGAGTGCCCAGGGCCGCCGCCGTGAAGACAAAGCGCCAGCCCCGGACGGAACACGTCCAGACGCTGGCGGCGTGCCTCGATACCCCCCCAAAGCCTCTGCCCCCTGTTCTCTGGTCTCTGCTCTCTTAACATCATACCAGAAGAAGCGGTCTTTGTCAACAAGCTCACAGCTGAGTCTAGCGCAACACCAGCGGCAGGTAAAGGCTGGGGCAAAGCGGCCAGGGCTCAATAAGCGTGGCCGGCAGCGCCTCCTCAGTCTGAGCATTCACGAGCTGGGTCATCCAGGCCATCACCGATACCCCAGCAATGGTGTGGCGATAGTTGCCCATGCCAGGGATGGGAAAGTCCGGTGGTGCGCCGAGGAAGGTGTGTAGGGTCGTTGCGGGGGTGAAGGCGCGCAGATTGGGTGCCACGATCCCCTCGACTGCCCGGCGCAGACCGAACTGATAGGCGCAGATGGTGATCCCCATGTAATCCGAAAGCACCTGGTCCTGCTCTCCTTGCAGCAGGCCAAAGGGGTGCCAGGGCGCCGTGACTCCGTTGTAGTGGTCCGCGTGAGCCTCCATCAACTTTGTGGTGTCGGCCAGGCAGTCATCAGTGTTGCAGTAGGCGGGCAGGAGGGGGCGCGGCGACCAGGGCAGGTTGTCTCCCACCAGCACGCGGCGAAGCAGCGAATTTGGGACATCCGGCAAGGTGCCGGCATCGGTCACAAGGGTGGTCGCGGGCCAGCGGCTGATGATGTCGGGGAAGTTGTAGAGCGCCCCGAGAGCGCCGGCTGAACTGCCGGTCAGAAGGACCGATGTGGTGCTGGGGAAGCGCGTGGCCAGGTCATCCAGCGCTGCCAGGGCATTGAGGTGGCCACGGTGGGTGACATTGAAGGTGGTAGTTGGGTCAGGGTCGTAGTCGTAGGGCGTGGTGGCGGTGCCGGTGTGCAGGTCGCCGGTGCAATAAGGGATGAAGGCGTAATTCGCCTCCCGAAAGCTGTTGTCGGCCAGGTCGCGTCGGAAGAGGCCATAAAAGGGCAACAGCGTCGGCTGCGGCTCGACAAACTTGTTATAGTTCATACAGTAGAGTTGGCGCGCAGCGCCACCGGGGAAGGGCGACGGCCCTTCTTTGAAACAGGCGCCGCCCCCTTCAAAGTAGATGATCAAGGGCTGGCGGGGCTGAGTGGCGCGGTTCAGGAAGTATTTGTAGAGGGCGCCGGTGCCACAAGTGGCGCCAGGTAGGGGGATCGTCCCCCAGCCAAGCTGGGTGGCGTCGGACGGCTGCGGCTCCTGGGCGCCTGCGGCCCCGCCCGGGGTGATCAGCAGGGCCAGAACGAGAACCAACACGAAAAACCTTGTCGCTCTCATTTTTCACCCCCTTTGTCATGGCCCACGCCAGTTTTGGGCCTCCACAGTTCCCCGGCAGGGTAAGGTCGGCGCCTCCTTCGCCGGCGACCAGGTGGAACTGGGACACCGTCGTAGGCGTAGGTACAACTGTCGGTATCGGCGTAGCGGTGGGCGCGACAGTGCTCGTTGGCCTGGGTGTGTCAGTCGGTGCGGGAACGCCCCCAGGCGCGATGCACGGTTTAAAGCGGAAGCGTGGCACAGATCATGCCCGCCAGGGCAGGGTGGGGCTTGGCTCCAGGAGCCTGTATTGCGGATTGGGCGTGTGTCCTGCCGGAGTCGTCAGACAAAGGGCCTCGCTGGCGTTGTAGGTGAACTCCTGGCGCAGATGGTCTCGGACTATGCTTTCCACTTCATACGCCTCAGCCTCGAAAGATATATCCGGTCTGTAGCCTCCGCGCAGGAATTCCAAAACGTAGTGGGCGGAGAACCGAACGACCCCGCCCCGCTCCCGATACTGCTCCACGTGCCTCAGCTCGTGGGCCAGGAGGCCCAGCCCGGGCGGTGAATGCGGGTCGAAATCCGCTGCGTCCCGGAAGTAGATGGTATCCCCGATGGTGGTGGCGGCGATAGGCCTACGGGCCATTCGTTGGATGGCCCGCACGAACGGGTTGGCCGGCCTCAGCCGGACTGCCCTAAGCAGCGCGGGATCGAACCAACCGGGGCGTCCCAGCACCTTGATGCAGCATTCAGGCAGCGTCGGCGGCAAGGCCTCAGGCGCGGCCTCTATATCTTGACCACTTTCACTCATGTCAGTCATCAGTTGCCCCCTTGCGCCGGCTCATCGCCGGCCTCGCCACCCCGCTTCAACACGCCATCCCAATTATACCAGCAAATGGAGTGGGAGACAACAGGCCCTGACCTCGGGCCCGTTAGCCTTGCGAAGGTTTGATTTGAGAACCTTCGCAAGGCTTTCTAGCGAAACCGGGGTTCTCCTCTTGACAGAAGTCCCATGTGGGTGTACACTATTGTCACTTTGGATACCAGCTCCGAAGACAGAGGCAATAGGATGAAGGTGCTGCTGGTTGAGCCGCCGCGAAAGGTCTGGGAGTTGATGGGCAACTGCGTGGCCCCACCCCTGGGGTTGGCTCAGGTGGCCGCCGTCCTGGAGGAGAGGGGGATCCCGGTCCGTATCGTGGACTGCAATGCCTCGGGGTTGAGCTGGGCCAAGCTGGAGAAGGCCATCGCCCGGGAGGAGCCAGACCTGGTCGGCGCCTCGGCCATGACGCCCTTTTTCCCGGACGCCTATCGGGTAACCCGCATCGCCAAGCGAGTCAACCCCCACATCGTCACCGTCCTGGGTGGGCCCCACGTGACCTTTACGCCTGAGGAGACCCTCCAGCAGTGCCCCGAGGTAGACCTCATCGTGCGGGGCGAGGGGGAGGAGACGCTGGTCCGGCTCGTCGAGGCCCTGGAGCGGGGCGATGATCTGGCCGGCGTCCCGGGGATCGCCTTCCGCCGCCATGGGGATATTGAGCTCACCCCGCCGGCACCGCCAGTGGACCTGAACGCCTTGCCTCTGCCGGCCTATCACCTGCTGCCGACGGAGCGGTACCACTTCGAGTTCCTGGGTCGGTTCGCCACGGTGCTGGCCAGCCGTGGCTGCCCCTACAATTGCACCTTCTGCGCCGAGTGGCGCTTCTGGGGCAAATGGCGCCCCCGGGCCCCACGGCTGGTTCTGGATGAGATCGAGCTGCTCCACCAGGAGTACGGACGGGAGAGCATCTGGTTCGGCGACGACTGCTTCAACGTCAACGGCGACCACATGCGGGCCATCGCCGAGGGCATTCTGGAGCGGGGCCTGGACGTCAACTGGTTCTACCAGGGCCGGGCGGACTTCTTGGTCCGCTACCGGGACCTCCTGCCCCTGATGCGCCGCGCGGGCAATCGCATGGTGCAGATCGGCATCGAGGCCTCCACCGACGAGGAGCGGGATGGGTTCCGCAAGCATCTGACCACAGGCCAGATCCGGCAGGCGGTCGAGCTGCTGCGCCAGAACGATATCGTCTGCCAGGGACTCATCATTGTCGGCACGCCCACGGACAGCCCCCGCACCATGGAGCACAAGGTGCGTTTCGCCAAGTGGCTGGATATTGATTTCCTGGTGCTGACGGTGTACACGCCCTTTCCGGGGAGCGACGTCTGGAATGAGGCGCGGGCCCAGGGCTGGCTGAAGGACTTCAACTACGCCCGGTACGATATGGCTCACCCTCTCCTGCCCACCCGGCATCTATCCCGCAAGGAGGTGATGCGCTGGACCCACTGGTGCTACGCCGACTATTACCTCGATCCCATCAAGATAGCCCGGGGTCTGACATCTCGCAACCCCTGGAAGCGGCTCATCTGGTGGCACATGTTCAAATTCATGGCCAAGCAGATGATCCGCGCCTGGTTCTGAAAGGAGGCTCAAAGCATGGGTTGGGAAAAGG
The DNA here is from genome assembly GCA_046760425.1 of Anaerolineae bacterium. Taxonomy (GTDB): domain Bacteria; phylum Chloroflexota; class Anaerolineae; order JBHIEC01; family JBHIEC01; genus JBHIEC01. The sequence goes on along the minus strand of JBHIEC010000093.1, from coordinate 3,685 downwards.
AAGAGCGCGAGGAAAGGGAGGAGAAGGCCTATGAGGAGAAGTGGGCCAGGGACCCCATGGGGGCGGTCTTCTGGGGGCTGATCCTGATCCTGGCGGGCATATTCCTGTTTGCGGCCACTCAGGGGTGGATCCTGTGGGAGAACTGGTGGGCCTGGCTTCTCCTGGGGGTAGGGGTCCTGGTTATCGTGGAGGGGCTCGTTCGTTGGGCCATGCCGGCCTACCGGCGGCCCCTGGGCGGCCGGCTCTTCTGGGGGGCCATTATGATAGCCGTCGGCCTGGGCGGCGTTCTGGGCCTCGAGAACTGGTGGCCGCTGATCCTCATCGCCATCGGCGTGGTCATCCTGGTTCAGGCCCTCGTGGGCCGGACCTGGCGGCCGTGACGGAAACTCAGGCCCACTGGAAATCCAGGCTGATGAGCCGATCCCACAGATACCGCAGGTAGGTCAGAGGCCCCTCCCGCCCGATGCAGCGGTAGCAGCCTCCCCCGAAGGCCGTCACCAGATCCCCGATCCGATAGCGGGGGAGGAGGTAGGTGGAGACGATGAGGCTCCCGTGCTCACCGGGGCGGAGGTCGGTGAGGGGCACGATCCCCCGCCAGGTCTCTACCTCGAAGAAGAAGGTGTCGTAGTTGGGGACCACGTAGGGCCGCTCGTCCAGTTGCTGGGCGAAGAGCCCCTCGGTGGCGCCATACATCTCCACGATGGCCGCCGGACCGTAGAGGCCGCGCAGGGCGGGACGGTACCGGGTCTGGATGCCGGCGATGCTGCTGGGAAGCAGGATGTCAACCTTCCACAGGTCTTTGGGATAGACCCCGAAGCGCCGCTTCAGGAAGGCCCCGAACTGGATCATGACCTGGGTCACGCCGATGACCATGGTGACGTCCTTGTCCTTCCCCTTCTCGTAGGCCAGCTCGAAGCGGCGCTCCCAGTCCCGCCGTGTGATGCCCGTGCCCAGGGCATCAATCTCCTCTTGCGTGGGCACGATTTTGATGCGCGCTCTCTCAGCGTTGTACTTGGCGTAGATGCCGGAGCTGTAGCCGTAGGGGATCTCCCTTTCATCCTCAGTCCGCAGTGAGCCCAGGACCGAGGGGAAGTTGAGGTTCAGGTCGTAGCCCTGCAGGATATCGTATCGGCCCGTGCGGTGGACGTAGTTCAGCAGCCCGCGGGCGCCGCAGCGCACCCGTTCCTCCAGGTCGGTGGCTGTGATGGGGATGTACTTGGACTGGCCGGTGGTGCCCCGGGTCAGGGCCCAGAGGACGGGCGGCTCGGGGAGGAGGGCCTGGAAGTGGCCCCGCATCACCTCCTCGAGGAGGGGCTTGAGCTGGGGGTAGGTCACGGCGGGGAAGGCGGTCTGGTACTCCTTAAGGGTGGTGATCTCTCCCGCCCCATGCTGGATGCCATATCGCGTGCGGGCATATCCCTGGAGCAGCCGCCTCAGCGTGGCCTCCTGGGTTCCCCCGGGGTCTTCCAGAGAGGCATGCCACGGTTGCAAAAAGGCCTCCAGTTCCTCCATCTCTCCTCCCGGTGGAATTATACCACCATCGGAGCCGACTCAGTATAAAACAGTTACCTTTTGGATGCCTTGTTCTAGGCCCAATAGGGCTGTTTAATGTACTTGTAAGCAGCGTTCACGGCGATGGCCGCCTGGCCGCCGGCGATGATGATCCGCTTGTACTGCCCCGCTGGCACCACCACGTCGCCACAGGCGAAGATACCCGGCTTGGTGGTACGCATCTCGCTGTCAACCACGATGGCGTTCTTCTCCAGCTCCAGGCCCCAGCTCTTGACCAGGTCCAGGTTGGCCTTGAAGCCGATGTTGATGACCACGGCGTCCACTTCCAGCCCCCATTCCTCCCCCGTCTGGTTGTTGACCAGTATGACCCTCTCCACCTGCTCCCGGCCCATGATCTCCTTCAACTCGGTGTTGAAGCGCACCTGGATGCTGCTCTTCCCCACAGCCTCCACGTTGCTCTCCAGGGCGCGGAAGACATTGCGGCGATGGATCAGAGTCACCTGGGCCAGGTCACAGACGCTCAGGGCCATCTCCAGGGCTGTGTCCCCGCCGCCCACGAAGAGCACCCGCTGGCCCCGGAACAGCTCTTTGCTGGGCACCGTGTAGTAGACGCCCTGGCCCTCCAACTCGGCCTCGCCGGGGACGCCCAGCTTCCTGGGCTCGAAGAGGCCCATCCCTGCCGCGACGATGACGGTCCTGGTCTCATAGGTCCCCTTGTTCGTCCTGACCAAGATCCTGTCGTCCTGGCTGATCACGTCCTCCACCGTCTCCCTGGTGCGCAGCTCACAACCCTCGGCGATGACGTGCTCCACCATCTTCTGGGCCAGGTCCCGGGCGACGATCTGGGGATAGGAGGGGTAGTCGTAGATGGGCTTATCCGGATACAGCGTTACCAACTGCCCTCCGGGCTCACCCGCCTCCAGGATCAGCGTCTTCAGCCGTCTATCCCTGGCGTAGATGCCGGCCGTCAAGCCCGCCGGGCCTGCCCCGACGATGATTACGTCGTACATGGATGCCTTTCCCCAATCATCCTCGTCGGCCCCCCACCACGACCTGGAGGCCTCGCAAGAGGCCCGTGGCCAGGCTGATGGCCTGGATAGGAAGCATCACCAGGCCCCTGGACACCAGGACCGTGACCCGTTCCACTTGGCTGACTCTCCCCCGCGCGACGGGGAAGTAGGGCACGATCCTGGCCCGGAGCTGCCGCAGCCCTCGGATGGCGAAGAAGAGGGCCACCAGCAGGGGCAGACTAAAGGCAAAGGCCTCGACGAAGAGCAGAAGCAGGGCGCCGTTGCGCCACATGGCTAAGGTTGCTGGATCCATTCTATCTCCTCTCCAGCCCAACTCAGAAGACCTCGATCTGGTAATCCAGCACTTCCACGTCGAAGCGGCTGTTCTCGATGAGGCCCACCACTTTGGAGAGCACGCTGTGGGCGTGGTCAGCGCTGTTGGAGACGCAGGCCACCCCCAGCGTGGCCGCCTGCCAGGCGTCGAGGGCATCCACCTCGGCGATGGCCACGTTGAAGTGATTGCGCACCCGGGCGATGATGGATTTGATGACCCGCCGCTTGCCCTTCAGCGAGCCGTTGCCCGGCAGGCGCAGCTCGATGGTGCAAGTGCCGATGACCATAATTGCTTCTCAGCGGCGCCAGGTGCGGTGTACGAAGATGGCCCGCATCCAGGTGATCCCGTACTCCTCTGCGGGCGGCAGAGCTGGCTCCTCGCGGACGACGCGCACGGGCACACGCCTGGCCTCTGCTTCCTTCGTCCTGCGCCGCCGAAGCCAGCCCTCGACCCGGTCGGCCAGGGCACCGGGCGTCAGATGACGCTGGATGCCCCGCCGCGCCAGTTCCAGAGCTGTCCCTACGGCCAGGGCAGCGGCCCCCCGCACCAGCCCCCTCTTCACCTGTTCCCAGGGCACGGGATAGCCGGCCTGGGGGACGGCAGGCAGGTTCCGCGAGATCAGGCTCGCTCCGCATTTGCGGCAGAAATTGTCCTCCGATGAACAGACCGTTCCACAGTTCGGGCAGCGCATTCTACTCACCTCCTAAACCTCACTCAGATCGTGTCCCTAACCTTGATCTCTACCTGACCGACGTCCTGGGTCTCGATAACCAGACAGATGTCATGGGAGCCTTCGGCCAACCTCTGGCCGGCCACCTCCAGGGTGACC
>JBHIEC010000092.1:0-9060 GCA_046760425.1 Anaerolineae bacterium | reverse complement strand
GCGATCATGACCAGGCGCGAGCGAGTGCTCAAGGCGATCAACCACCAGGGGACAGACTTCGTCCCCTACAACTTCCACGCCGTGCCCAGCGTGTGGCGGAAGGTGCGCCAGCACTACGGGCTCAAGGATAACCACGAGGCGATGGAGTTCATCGGCAACCACATCGTCAAGGTGGGCTCCGACTTCAACTACAACCCCTGGGCCGCCGAGGTGGGAAAGGTGGAGCTCACCGTCAGCGGCGGCCCGGTGCACACGGACCTCGATGAGGAGGGCGGGCTGCATCGGGACGAGTTCGGCTGCGTTTGGGACCGCAGTGGAAGCCTGCCCCATCCAGTGGCCTATCCGCTGGCCGAGAAGCCCGATCTGGAAGGCTACACCTTCCCCGACCCCTACCGGGAAGGCCGTTTTGACCAGGCCAGGGAACTGGCCGAGCGCTACCGAGGCCAGGTGTTCCTCTTCGGCAAGCTGGGCATGGCCCTCTTCGAGCGGGCCTGGAGCATCCGTGGCATGATGCAGTTGCTCATGGACATGGTCCAGCGGCCTGAGTTCGTGGAAGAGCTGCTGGATGGCATCCTCTACGAGTGGAACCTGCCCATCATCGAGCAGCAACTGGCCCTGGGTGTGGACGGCTTCTACTTCGCCGACGATTGGGGGACCAAGACAGGACTCATGTTCAGCCCTAAGATGTGGCGGCGTTTCATCAAGCCCCGGCTGGCGGTTATGTACCAGCGCTGTCGAGAGGCGGGCGCGGTCGTGGGGCAGCACTCAGACGGGGCCGTGGGGGAGCTCTTCCCCGACTTGATCGAGATCGGCCTGCAGGTGTTCAACCCCCTGTCCCCGTCCGTCATGGACCCCCGCACCTACAAAGAGCGGTACGGTGACCAGTTGACCTTCTACGGAGGCATTGACGTGGAGCGCACGCTGCCTTTCGGCACGCCGGAGGAGGTGCGGCAGGAGATTCGCTCCATGGCCGAGCTCATGGGCCGGGGTGGAGGGTACATCCTGCAAAGCTCCCACACCATCCTGGAGGATGTGCCCCTGGAGAACATCGTGGCCTACATCGAGGAAGTGCACCATCTGGCAGGGATGGGCTCCAGGTAGGGGCAGGTCTTGCGCCTGCCCAGGGCACCCGCAAGGGGTGCCCCTACCCGAAACATGACGACCTGTGCGGTTAGACTGTCATTACCCTTGCGAAGGTTGCGCATAGACCTGTTAATAGAGTAGCTTTCAGTCCGCGAAGGCGCTTTCGGCTTGAGAGCTGCTTCCAAACCTTCGCAAGGGTTGCCCTAACCGCACAGGTGGAGACATGATGGAGTTGGCTATGCGGACCTTGACCATCGCTGAGGCCTTACGGGAGGCCATCCGTGAGGAGATGCGCCGTGACGAGCGGGTCTTCTGCATCGGCGAGGACATCGGCATCCCCGGAGGCTGGGGCGGGGCCTTCACCGTGACCAAGGGTCTGGCCGAGGAGTTCGGCCACGAACGGATCCTCGACACCCCCATCTCCGAGACCGGGATCGCTGGCGTGGCCATTGGCGCGGCCCTGGTCGGCCTGCGCCCCATCGCCGATGTGCAGTACGGCGATTTTCTGTTCTGCATGATGGATCAACTGGCCAACCAGGCGGCCAAGCTGCATTACATGTCCGGCGGGCAGGTGAAGGTCCCTCTGGTGATGCGAGCTCCCGTAGGGGCCACCACCCGCGGCGCTCAGCACTCCCAGAGCCTGGAGGGCCTCTTTATCCATATTCCCGGCCTGAAGATCGCCGTCCCCTCCACGGCCTACGACGCCAAGGGGCTGCTCAAGACGGCCGTCCGCGACGACAACGCCGTCCTCTTCTTCGAGCACAAGCTCCTCTACGGAGCCAAGGGCGCCCGGGCCGAGGCCGGGGCGCTGAGCCCTGCCAGCGAGGTGCCTGAGGAGGAGTACCTGATCCCCTTCGGCCAGGCTGTCCTCAGGCGGGAGGGGCGAGACGTGACCGTCGTGGCCAAGCTGCTCATGGTCTACCGCGCTCTGGAGGCGGCGGAGACCCTGGCCCAGGAGGGGATCGAGGCCGAGGTGATTGACCCCCGCACCCTGGTACCCTTCGACTGGGAGACCGTGCTGGACTCCGTGCGGAAGACAGGGCGGCTGGTGATCGTGGATGAGGAGCCGCGCACCGGCGGCTGGGCGGCTGAGGTAGCTGCCCTGGCCGCCGAAGAAGCCTTCGACTACCTGGACGCCCCTGTGATACGGGTCACCGCCCCGCCCACCCCCGTCCCCTTCGCCCCGGTGATGGAGCATCTCTACGTCCCGAGTGCGGAGCGGATTGTGGGGGCGGTGAAGCAGGTGTTTGCATAGAAGGACGGAGTGATCTATCATGTCCCTCGTTCCCATGCGCAATATCCTGGCCCAGGCCCTGACCGACGGCTACGCCGTGGGCTACTTCGAGGCCTGGGACCAATACTCGCTGGAGGCGGTGCTGGAGGCGGCCGAGGAGGCCCGCTCGCCGGTCATCCTGGGCTTCGGCTGCCAGTTGATCGAGCAGGGATGGCTCGATGGCGGCGGCCTGCGACGCTTGGCCGCCCTGGGCCGGGCGGCGGCTGAGGACGCCAGGGTGCCCGTGTCCCTGCTGCTCAACGAGGCCCTGACCTTCGAGCAGGTGATGCGGGGCCTGGCCTGGGGCTTCAACGCCGTCATGCTGGACACGTCAGAGCTGCCCCTGGAGGAGAACATCGCCGCCACCCGTCAAGTGGTGGAGGCGGCCCATGCCCTGGGGGCCGACGTGGAGGGGGAGCTGGGGCGCTTACTCGATGCTTCGGGCATTCTGGGAGGGCCAGCCGAAGCCGCCCTGACCAACCCTGAGGAGGCGGCCCGCTACGTGGCTGAAACGGGAGTGGATGCCCTGTCCATTTCCATCGGCAACGTCCACCTCCTGACCGAGGGCCAGGCTCTGATCAACTTCGACCACCTGGCGCGGCTCCACCATAGACTTCAGGTACCCTTCGTCATCCATGGGGGCACTGGCTTCCCGGACAAGGCCGTGCCCCGCGCCATAGAGCTGGGGGTGGCCAAGTTCAACGTGGGCACAATCCTGAAGCAGGTTTTCCTGGCCGGCGTTCAGGAGGTATTGGCTGACCTGCCACCTCAGGTCAACGTCCACGAGGTCGCTGGCTCCCACAAGGCGGGCGATTTCCTAGAGCGGGGCAAGGCCCGCATGAAGGCCGAGGTCGTACGTCGCATGGCTCTGTATGGCAGCGCGGGCAAAGCTTGTTAGCGCGCATGAGTCCTGGGTCAAGTTGGGCAGTGGTTTTGGGCTGTGCGAGCAAGCGCGAATAAGGCCCTTAGGTGTGCAGAGGGAGTAGGGATGCAATACGAGCCAACGCTAGAGTCTCTGCGGGAGCATTCGGTTCCAGACTGGTTTCATGATGCCAAGCTGGGGATCTTCGTCCACTGGGGCCCGTACTCTGTACCTGGGTGGGCTCCCCTCACGGGCGAGTTCAAGAAGGTGGTCGCGAAGGAGGGGTGGGCAAGCTGGTTTGCCAAAAACCCCTACGCCGAGTGGTATTTGAATTCGATCAGGATCGAAGGCAGCCCATCGTATCAGTATCACACCAAGACCTACGGGGAAGGTTTTTCCTACGATGATTTTGTTCCCCTGTTCAACGAAGCAATCAAGAAATGGGATTCCAACGATTGGGCCGATCTGTTCCAGAAAGTGGGGGGCCGGTACGTGGTTCTCACGGCCAAACATCACGATGGCTTCCTGCTCTGGCCCAGTGAACATCCCAATCCCAAGAAGGGGAGGTACTTTGCCGAGCGGGACCTCGCCGATGAGCTGGCAAAAGCCGTGCGGGCCCGTGGCATGAGAATGGGGCTATACTACTCCGGCGGGCTGGATTGGACGTTCAATGAAACGCCGATACAAGACATCGCGGATCTGTTTACCACCATGCCCCAGAGGCCGGACTACATCGAGTATGTCAACCGACACTGGCGCGAACTCATTGACCGCTACGAGCCGTCCATTCTCTGGAATGACATCGGTTATCCGGCTGCAGCGAACTTGAATGACCTGTTCGCTTACTACTACAACAAGATACCGGAGGGCCTCGTAAACGATCGTTTTACGCAGATCAACTTGGCCACTTCGCGTATCGGCAAGTTGCTCAAGTATCGGGCAGTTCGTTCTTTCTTTTCTTTCATGTTAAGATGGGCACACTCACGCCTTGCCGTTCTGCCTATCAGTGGACACTTTGATTTTAGGACGCCAGAATACGCTTCGTTTGAAAACACCACAGAACAAAAGTGGGAGTCTACGCGGGGAATCGGGTATTCGTTCGGCTACAACCGCAACGAAGGCCCGGAAAACCTCCTTTCGACCAATGAGCTTATCCATTCGCTTGTGGATATCGTCAGCAAAAATGGAAACCTCTTGCTGAATATCGGGCCTATGGCTGATGGAACCATTCCCGACCTGCAGCGGGAGCGCTTGCTGAGACTGGGGCAGTGGCTTAACGTCAACGGAGAAGCCATCTTCGATACGCGACCTTGGACCAAAGCGGAGGGCAGCACAGTTGAAGACATCGCCGTGCGGTTCACGCAGAAAGGGGACGTCCTCTACGCCATCCTGCTGGACACGCCGAAGTGCAGCCAAGTTGCGGTTAAATCGCTATATGCGAACGAGAATACTATCGTACATCTGCTCGGATACGATAGAGCATTAAGCTGGAAACAGGACGGCAAGAATCTAACGATTACCCTTCCAGAGGATATGCCGGAATCTCCAGCCTATGCCTTGAGAATAGCTCCTGGCAATGAATCAGGCCTCAGTGATCAGGTATCAGGAGCGAGTGCTGGTTTCTGTGCCCTGATCACCAATCACTAAGACTGAGGAATCATGCTGACCAAGGAACAAGTAGAAAAGGCTCGAGCCAGAGCGATAGAGTGTCTGAACAAGGCGGGCATCGTGCTACGGCCGGACGAGGTGGAGAACATAGAGGTGGCCGACTTCGGTCTGGGAGACTTGGAGCATACGGGGTTGCAGCTTGTGATCTACGTCAACACCGACCGGGTCTGCGCCAAGGAACTGGTGCTCTTCCCGCGCCAGACCTGCCCCGAGCATCGCCATCCGCCCGTGGCAGGGGAGCCCGGCAAAGAGGAGACCTTCCGCTGCCGCTGGGGCGAGGTGTACCTCTATGTCCCCGGCGAGCCGATTCCCAATCCCCAGGCTATTCCGCCCAAAGGCCGCGAGCACACCTACACCGTGTGGCATGAAGTCGTGCTCAAGCCGGGCGAGCAGTACACTTTGATGCCGGACACGCTGCATTGGTTCCAGGCCGGCGACGAGGGGGCCATCGTCTCCGAGTTCTCCACCACTAGCCGCGATGAGTTCGACATCTTCACCGATCCGGAGATTCAACGCTTCACCCAGGTGAAGACATAGAGACCTGACAGGTTTCCAAAAACCTGTCAGGTCTTGAAACCAGGAGTAAGAGTGCATGTCTGGATCAACACGCCACGACGCCGGCTTGCCACCGCCGCTGATGACCTCCGAGCCCGGCTCCTTCGCCCGCTTCACCATCGTCGAGCGCAAGCCGCAGATCATCGGCCAGGTCATCGAGGACAACGACTACCCGCCACACATCGTGGGGGCGCTGGAAGCGTTTAGACAAGAGATCGCTTCGCAGCCCATGCAGCCGCTGCGCGAGCAGGCCCCCGACGTCGCCTTCTGGAACCGCGAATTGGCCTCCTACCAGGGCAGGACGTGGCTGGAGGTGCCCTGGTACTTCGCCGAAACCTTCTTCTACCGCCGCCTGCTGGAAGCGGTGCGCTACTTCCAGCCCGGCCCGTGGGAGGGGCACGATCCCTTCGGGAAGCAGAAGCGGCAGCAGGAGGAGGCGGCCGTGGAGCGGCTGGCCGAGAGCTGGGGCCAGCTTGCCGACGTGGAGCCGGGGGTGGTCTTCGAGGCGCTGCTGCACTCCTGCCTGTGGGGCAACCGCGCCGACCTGAGCAACTACACCGTGTCCATGCAGGTGCGCGGTGGGCTGGCGGCTCGCGAGGAGCGACGCCACATCCTCATTGACCACACCGACGAAGTGGGGGAACTGCTGGCCAGCGGCCTGCCGCGGGTGGACTTCGTCAACGACAACGTGGGCCTGGAGCTGCTCTTCGACCTGGCGCTGGCCGATTTTCTGCTCGTCCAGGGCATGGCGCGGGAGGTGGTCTTTCATCTCAAGGATCGCCCCTTCTTCGTCTCCGACGCCATGCCCAAGGACGCGCGGGCTACCGTGGCCCTGCTGCGAATGGCGCCCGACGCGGCAGTGCGGGAGATGGGCGCACGGCTGCACGAGCACCTGGCGGCGGGACGGCTCATCCTAGAAGACGACCCCTTCTGGACGAGTTGCCTCATGTTCCGTCAGATGCCGCCGTCGCTGCGGACGGAGCTGGAGCGCTCCGATCTGGTCATCCTGAAGGGGGACGTGAATTATCGGCGGCTGCTGGACGACCGCCACTGGCCACACACCACGCGCCTGGAGGAGGTGGCCGACTATTTCCCCCTGCCGTTCCTCGTGCTGCGTACGCTGAAGGGGGAGATCATGGTCGGGCTGAGGCCGGGGCAGGCGGAGGCGCTGGCCGCTGAGGACCCCGCCTGGCTGATCAACGGGAAGCGGGGGATCATCCAGCTCGTGGCGCAGAACTAAGCAACCTGCCAAAAGTTCTCTGCACTTTCTCCTCCCCCAAAAACTGCTACCAAGGGGCGTCCTCGCCCCGTCTGGTGGCCGTTTAGCCCTGAAAATCGGGGCGGGGACGCCCCTCTGTAGCAGGGGAAAAGTTGAAAGAACTTTTGCCAACTTACTTGGGGTGATCTGATGACGCAAGCGAAAAAGGCGGTGATCTTCGGCGCCGGCAACATCGGCCGGGGGTTCCTGGGCCAGCTCTTCACCGAGTCGGGCTACGAGGTGGTCTTCGTCGAGATCAACCGACAGTTGGTGGACTGCCTCAACCAGCAGGGGAGCTACACCCTGCGGATGGTGGATAACGAGTTCAGCCAGGACCTGACTATCGCCCACGTGCGGGCCGTGGACGGGCGTGACGAGAAGGCCGTGGCCCGCGAGATCGTGGCCGCCGATCTCATGGCTACAGCGGTGGGGGTGCGGGCCCTGCCCCAGGTGGCCCCCGTCATCGCGCTGGGCATCGCCCGCCGGGCAGCAGCCGGCGTGGAGTCGCCCCTGAACATCATCATCTGCGAGAACCTCAAGGACGCATCCCAGGCGTTGCGGGGCATGGTCCAGGAGAACCTGCCAGGGGAGCATCACGGCTACCTGGAGGAGAAGGTGGGCTTTGTCGAGACTGTGATCGCCCGCATGGTGCCCCTCCTGCCCGATGAGGTTCGGGCGAGGGACCCCACCTTTGTCGCCGTTGAGCCGTACAAAGTGCTGCCCGTGGACAAAAAAGGCTTCAAGGGAGCGATCCCCGACATCGTGGGGCTGGAACCCCGCCAGGACTTCGCCGCCTACGTGGATCGCAAGCTGTACCTCCACAACGCCGGCCATGCCATACTGGGCTACCTGGGGTATCAGAAAGGGTTGGAATACGGCTACGAAGCCCTGGACGATCCCCAGATCCGCCCCCTCCTCGACCAGGCGCTGGACGAGGCGGCCCGGGCCCTGGTCGCTGAACACGGCTTCGATCCGAAAGCCCTGCGCGCCCACGTGGCCGACGTGGTAGCCCGCTTCGCCAACCGCCCCCTGGGCGACACCATCTTCCGCCTGGCCCGCGACCCCATCCGCAAGCTGGGGCCCACGGACCGCCTGGTGGGTGGAGCCCGGCTGGCCCTCAAGCACGGCATCGAGCCTCATGCGCTGAGCTGGGGCATCGCCGCTGGCCTGGCCTTCGACGATCCCCGCGATCCCCAGGCATCCCGTCTCCAAGAGATGCTTCGAGACCAGGGCCTTGACGCCGTCCTGGCCCAGGTGTGTGGCCTCGATCCGGCCGGCCATTTGGCTGGGATGGTGCGGGAGCGGTATGGCCGGGTCGTGAGGGGGGAAATCTGGAGATGATCGTCACCGTCAATCTGAACCCCGTATTGGACCGCACCCTGGCCCTGCCGCACCTGAGCGTGGGACAGATCAACCGTGCCCAGTTGGTGCGCCTGGACGTGGGCGGCAAGGGCTTCAACGTCTCCCGCGCCCTGCTGGAGCTGGGCACCCCCAGCCTGGCCCTGGGAGTCCTGGGCGGGGCGACCGGGGAGATGCTGCAGCGGGGCCTGGAGGAACTGGGCATTGCGGGCGATTTCGTCTTCGTCGAGGGGGAGACCCGTCAGAACCTGACCATGCTGGACGAATCCACGCGCCTGTACACCAAGGTCAACGAGGCCGGGCCTCAGTGGACCCAGGCCACCGTCGAGTCGCTGTTGGCTAAAGTGCGGGAGCGCGTCGCTCCCGGCGACGCCTGGGTGATGGCTGGCCGGCTCCCGCCTGGCGCGCCCCCGGACCTTTATGCCCGGTTGATCACCCTGGTGCAGTCCGAGGGTGCCAGGGCCTTCCTGGATTCCAGCGGGCAGCCGCTGCGATTGGCCTGCCAGGCAGCGCCCTACGGGGTCAAGCCCAACGTCGAGGAGGCGGAGGAGGTGGTGGGGCATCGCCTGGCGTCCCTGGATGATCTGGTGGAGGCGACGCGGGCCTTCCTGAACTTCGGCATCCAGGTCGTGGCCATCTCGCGGGGCGCACAGGGCGCGTTGGTGGCCCAGGGGCGGCGCGTGGTTCAGGCTATGCCGCCGGCGGTGGAGATCAGGAGCACCGTGGGGGCGGGCGACGCTTTCATGGCTGGCCTGGTCTGGGCCCTGGAGAGTGGGCGGGATTTGGCCGAGGCTGCTCGCTGGGCCGTGGCCTGTGGTACGGCAGCAGCCATGGAGGAAGGGACAGGGATCGGGACCAGGGAGAAGTTTGAGACCCTGGCGCCACGGATCGTCGTCGAGGAGGTGTAAGGGAAGGGGGTTTCCTGAGACCAATGTGCCACAGAACCTACCCTCCCGCAAGGGTGAGCAATTACCGAAATTTTAAGATTACCCTCCTTGACAA
>JBHIEC010000091.1:0-9070 GCA_046760425.1 Anaerolineae bacterium | reverse complement strand
CAGGGCCAGGGGGCCCCAGAAGAGCACCTGGCGGTCCCGACGCGTTATGACCCCTACCCCCGCCAGGAGCAGGGGGAGAACGCCCACGTACAGGGGCGACCAGAGGCTGACCACGCCGGGCAGGAGCAGTTGGACCACGTCGCCCAGGGGGAAGCCCCCGGCCAGTTGCTCGTAGCTAGCCGAGGCCCGCACCGACAGCCGCATGTACTCCAGGCTGGGGAGCCACTGGGCCGCCGCCAGCCCGAAGCCGATAGCGAGAAACAGGGCCCCCAGCCTCGCCTTCTGCCCCCAGGCCCGCCGCCCCTGCTCCCCCTCGGTTCCCCCCAACTCTGGCCCCCCCTCAGTCCCCCCCAACCCTGGGGGGGAAGGGGAAGCGGCGCGGAAGGCGAAGTAGAGGAGGGAGACGTAGAAGACGTACATGGCCGACTGGGGGTGGCCGGCCAGGAGGGCCATCCCCCAGGCGCCGCCCGCCGCCACCCCCCAAGCGACCCCCTGACGGCTCCAACCCCTTTCCAGAGCCACGTCCAGGCAGAGCAGGATCAGGGGCAGCCAGACATCGGTCTCCAGGACAGCCAGTTGCTGGGGCGGGTAGGAGGTCAGGTAGCCGCCGAAGGTGAAGATCAGGGCTGAGACCAGGGCAGCCCCCCGGTGCTCCAGCAGGCGGCGGGCGAAGAGGTAGGTGAAGAGGCCCGCCAGGAAGAAGTGGCCCATGGCCTCCCACTCCAGAGCCAGCAGGCTGAACCGTCCACACCAGGCCAGGGAGAGGAGCACGGTGATCAGGCTTGGCGGGTAAAAGATGGCCGATTGGACGTCGGCCAGGAAGGGGTGGCCGCTGAAGGTGTAGGGGTTCCACAGGGGCAGGCGCCGGGCTTGCAACTGGCTGGCCTCGAAGACGGAGAAGGCGTAGAACTGATCGTGGAAGTCTCCGGGCGGGAAGGAGCCCCGGTCCAGCGGGTTGGGGGTGATGATCCGCCAGAAGAAGAGGAGGCACAGCAGCCCCAGCAAGGCCACAACCGCCAGGTCCAGCCGTGTCCAGCCTGAGGGACGATCTCTCGCTTCCGTCATCATGGGCCTACGTCCACCATACCCAGAAGGATCCGGTCCTGGGGCACGCGAACCCCGTCAGGACCGAGGACGGGGAGCCGCGCTCCCGTGGCCAGGTCGTACATCCCCACCTCAATAACGTAGATCCCCGGCGGCGCGTCGGGCGCCACCGGGATGGTGTAGAGGTCAACGACGATCTCGCCCGGCAGCCAGGTGGTCGTGGGCCGCATCCCACCCATCGGCATCCTATCCTGCTGGCCCCGGATGCGATCCTCGGCGTCCAGGAGGTGGGTGAAGACGGTGTAGTCCACCTCCGTGGGGCTCAGGGCCTGCCAATAGAGGGTCAACTTCACCGTCCCTCGGGGCTCCACCTGGGGCGCCTCCAACTCATAGCCCAGGAAGGCGACCTGGCCGCCCAGGTCGGCTCGGGGGCCGTAATGGAGAGAACTCCCCCAGCGGGCGAGGCCCAGGTCGGCCAGGATCAGGGCCACAGCCAGCCCCCACCAGAGCCACGCCCTCCTCCCCTCCTCCGCGACCAGGCGGCGTCCTCGCCGCCGAAACGGGGCGAAGACGCCCCTTTGCAGCCATCTCTGGGCGCTTCTCCGCCGGAAGCCCCTGGTGTGAGCCAGGGGTCCCGTCACAGCTTGCCCAGGCATTGCTTGCCGACGATTGGCCCCCCTTCCCAAACGCAGGGTCAACAACCCGACGCCCCCCAGGAGGAGCAGGCCCTGGACAGCCCCTCCCACGGGCAGAACCGCCGTCAGGGTCAGCATCCCCAGCCCCAGGAGGCCCGCCCAACGGGCCAGTCCCCGCAGCCGACCCATGGACGACGGAGAGAGAGACCTGCTCAAAGCTTGAGCGCCGTGGCCGGCCAGCAGGGCCAGGGCGAAGCTGGCGACCAGGGCCGCCCGCTCCTGGGAGTGAAAGGACCCAAAGCCGGGGGCGGCCAGGTAGGCGAGGGGGTAGAGGGCCGCCTTCCCGCCCAGGGCCAGGAGCAGGGCGATCAGGGCGGCGGCGCCCCAGAAACGGGCCTCCCACCCGACGCCAATGAGCAGCCCCGCCAGAGCCAGGAGCAGGGGCAGGATCCCCACGTAGAGGGGCGAGAGGGGGCCCAGGGCGCTCGGCAGGATCAACTGGAGCAAAGCCCGCGGCGCCAGGTCCCCACTGGCCTGCTGGTAGCCTTCGGCAGTTCTGAGGGCCGGGTGCGCACCCCCCCAGCCCAGGAGCCACATCGCCCCGGCCACGAGCAGGCCCACGGCCAGGGCCAGAGCGAGCCTCCCCAGTCCCCGCCACCAGATCGCCTTTCTCTGCCAGGTCTGGAAGGCGCCGTAGGCCAGGGCCAGGTAGCCCACGTAGAGCGCCGTCTGGGGGTCGCCCAGGGAGACGGCCAGGCCCCAGACCGCGCCGGCGGCGATGAACCAGAGCCACCCCCGCCGCGCCCCCAGCTCAACGGCCCCCAGGATCAAGGGCAGGCCAGCCACCGTCCCCAGGATGCTCCGGTCCAGGGCCGGGTAGGAGGCCAGGTAGCCACCACCGGTGAACGTCAGGGCCGCCACCAGGGCCGGGAACCGCGCGCCCAGGGCCTGGCGGGCGAAGAGGTAGGTGAGCACGCTGATGAGCAGAAAGACGCCCAGGATCGGCCCGTCCCAGGCCCCCGTCGAGACCCGGCCCTCCACCAGGCGGGGGGCGGCCACGATCCGCCAGGAGAGAGCGAGGGCCGCCAGCGCCAGGCCGGCGCAGGCGGCCAGGTCGGGGCCCAGGCGGGCCAGGGCATCGCGAATGCGCTCTCCTGGGCTCATGGCACCACCTCGACGCTGGCCAGGACGACGCGGTTGTCGGACCCCGACTCGCCGCCCACGATGGGGAGCCGCGCCCCAGTCCGTTCGTCGTACATGCCGATCACCAGGGTGTAGCGGCCGGCGGGGGCGTCGTCCCTGACGGGGATGACGTACTCGTCGGCCACCACCTCGCCGGGCAGCCAGCGGGTGGTGGGCCAGGTGTAGCCCCGGGGGACGTTGTCCTGCTGCCCCCAGATGGCCCCATCGGGGCCCACCAGGTGGGTAAATACTTTGTAGCTGGCCCCCATGGTCCCCTGAGCCCGCCAGTAGAGGGTCAGGGGCAACCCCTCGCCTGGGCCGACCGTGGCCTCCGCCAGGCTGAACCCCAGCAGGGTGACCCGCCCTCCCAGATCAACCTGCAGGGGGTGCTGGATAGCCGCTGGAAGGGCGAAGCGCTGGGCGGTGATCTGATAGAAGTGGAGGGATAGCCCCACCAGGGCCACCACCACGGCGGCCGCCGGGATCAGCTCCTCCCGGCGTCGGCTGGCCCAGAGCTGACGGTCGAAGAGGCTGACCAGGGCGAAGCAGGCCAGCAGGGCGAAGATGGGCACGAAGGGCAGCCGGAAGCGGAGCTGGCTGTCGTAGACCAGGAGCAGCCCCATCTGGGCCAGGGCGATGAGGATCAGGAGCAGCCGCTCCCGCCAGCGAACCCTGGGCCGCACGAAGACGCCCAGGACGCCCAGAACCAGGAGAGCGTGCCAGACGTAGGGGTCCTGGTTGAGGATCAGCCCCCGGTCGGCCATCAGGCCGAAATAGGTGGAGTGGCCCAGGAACAGGGTCCTGAGCTTGTGCCCCAGCATCCTGGGGATGGCGTCGGGATGGTGTCTCAGATAATCAAGGGCGATCCGATAGAAAAAGCGCTCCTCCTCCACCTCGCTCAGGTCCATGTCCCGGATCTGCTCCTTGGAGAGCAGCAGCTCCCGATGCTGCAGGCCCGGCGTGGTGACCAGGCCCTGATAGAAGTTCAGGCCGCCGTTGGTGGCGATGGGGATGAGCTGGCCGTGGATCTGGTAGTTCTTGACGATGATGGGCCCTATGGCCAGGCCCAGCCCCAGAGCGACGGCCAGGGTGTTCCGCCCCAGGCGCCGCCGGAAGGCCCCCCAGAGGGGGAGCCAGAGGAAGAAGAGCGGGATGAAGGCCGGGATGACGGGTCGGGTGATGGTCGCCAGGCCCAGGAGGAGGCCGGAGGCGAGGAGGGCCAGGGGGCTGGCCATGCGGGCGGCGGCCAGGGCCACGACGACGAAGAGATAGAGCAGGAAGAGGAAGAGGGTCTCGGACAGCAGGAAGCTGGGCATGGCGATGAAGGGGAAGTAGAGGGCCGTCAGCAGCGCCGCCAGCGCCCCCACCCTCCTGTTGAAGACCCGCCGGCCGATCCAGTAGATCCACAGACAGGTCAGGGCTCCCAGCAGGGCCTGGGTCAGCCGCGCCATGGCGTGGCTGTGGCCGAAGGCGCGGTAGATCAGCCCCAGGAAGAGGGGGTAGCCCGGCGGGCGGTAGGTGAAGGAGCCCAGAGGGTGATAAATCCGCTTGCCCCACTGCTTGATGCTCTCGCCCTGGGCGAACCTCCAGGCGTAGCGGTCGTAGGTCCGCTCGTCGCTCACGGGCGGATCGTGGAGGTGGGCATGGACATCCGCCAGCCGCGGGACCAGGGCCACGAACAGAATCAGGAGGATCAGAAAAACCTCCCCCCAGGAGATCCGTCGTCCCCGCGCAGCGGTCACGGCCCCCCTCCTTCGGTCACCGTCACCGGGCCCAGGACGGCGTCCACCACCTCGGCCCAGGTCCGCTCCTCGTACAGTTTGACCACCATCTGATAGACGCCGGAGGCAGCATCCAGGGGCACCCAGAGACCATAGCGGTCCTCGACGATCTGGCCGGGCTCCCAGGCCGAGGTGGGGGCGAAGCCATCCTGAGGTGGGCGGTCCACGGCCAGGACCACATGACCCTGGGCGTCCACCAGCCGCACCGAGACCTTGTAGTCCTGCGCTAGTTGTACCGGAGTCCGCCAGAAGAGGGCCAGGTTGATGATCTCCCCCGGCGCGGCCGTGGAGGGCGTCAGGGCGTAGCCCACCAGCTCGGCTGGTCCTGTTTTCGTCATCGAGGCCGGCGGGCTCATGGGCGGTAGAGGCTGCCGGGGCAGGGTGTAGAGCATGAGGGCGATGTCGGTGATGCCCCGCTCCTCGGCCAGGAAGCCGTGCTGCACGAACCACATCTTGGCGAAGTCCGGCCCTCGCCCCTGCACCGCCATCCAGACCCGGGGGTGCCGCCTGGCGATCTTCTGGAACAGCTCCACCAGTTGAGCATCGTCGTAGCGACGATAGCGGGTGCTGCGCAGGTTGTAGAGCTTGGGCACCTCTCCAGGGTAATAGCGGCGGATGGCCCCCTCGCCGGTGCCGTTGACGATGAGGCCATCGCCCTCCTGGTAGTGGGCGGCGATGTAGTGGGTCAGGCCCCGGTAGTCGGACTTGGCGAAGTGGATGTCGAAGTAGTGGTTGTGGAGGGAGTAGCCGCTGGTCAGGGCCACGAAGGCCAGCGCCGCCAGGCCCAGGGGCACTGATCGTTGCAAGGCGGCCAGGCCCCGGGCCACAGCCAGGTAGTAGGCCGGTGTGGCCACGATGAAGTAGCGCTCGTGGAAATCGGGCTTGCGCAGGGCCAGCAGAGCGCCGACGAGGAGGGGCAGGCCGGCGTAGCAGGCCACCAAAACCAGCCCCTCGCGGCTTCTGGCCTCGACCCGACCGGCATGGACCATGGCCGCCAGGCCCAGGCCAGCCAGAGCCAGGTAGCCCAGGGTCAGCAGCAGGCCCTCCCTCTCGGCGATGCTGGTGCCCAGGGTGTAGACGGTGGCGTAGCGGGCCGGCACCTGGGCCAGGTCAAGGGGCTCCCGCCAGCCGGGGAAGGCCAGCAGCCGCCAGGCCCGGGGCAGCCAGGGGAGGTAGAGCAGGCCGATCGCCGCCTGGGCGGCCAGCCAGCGGCGCCCCAGCGCGAGCCATTGAGCTGACGACCACAGCCGCCAGAGGGCGAAGGCCAGGCCCACCAGGACGATGAGGGCGGCGTAGTAGTGGGTGTAGAGGGCCAGGGTCGTGGCCAGGACGTAGCCGAGCCAATCGGCGGCCCCCCCACCCCGCAGCCCCCGCACCAGGAAGAGAAGCGAGCCCAGCCCCAGGGCCACGGTCAGGGTGTACATGCGGGCCTCCTGGCCGTACCACACCTGGAAGGGGTTGACCGCCATCAGGAAGGCGGCCAGCAGACCGACCCGCCGGTCGAAGAGAGCCGCCGCCAGGCTGTAGGTGAGCGGGACGGTCAGGAGGCCGAAGGCCAGGGAGGGGAAGCGCAGGGCGAAGTCACCCTCCCCGGCCAGCCCCAGCCAGAAGTGCAGGAGGACGAAGTAGAGAGGGGCGTGCTCAACCGGCATGTTGGCCAGGAGCTGGGGCAGGGGTTGGCGGGAGCGGAAGAGGCTGATGAACTCATCGCTCCACAGGCTCTGGTTGTCCAGGCGATAGACGCGCAGAGCGAAGGCCAGGAGGACAAGGGCCAGGAGCCCCATCTTGTACCTGTGCCAACCTCGCATCCGATCAATCCCCAACGCCTCCGGCATCGCCTCAGTCCTCGCCGTACCACTAGATCACCTGCGCTCCAGTCGCACTTGTCCGGCTTTATAGTCGCAAGTGAAGCGAAAACGATTGATGAGATCCCGCCCCATAACGGAGGGGAGCCTCAAGATGCGTGCGACTTCTTCAGGAGGCAACCGGTCGAGATCGTGCCGTGCCACCCACAGCTCTTGCCGCACTACGAAGTCCCCTTCGTCGGATGCCAATGTTATCTCCACATCGCGCACCACGAACGAGCGGACACTGCCCCCAATACCCACGGTGGGAAGCGGCGCCGGTGCCAGAGCCTCGGAGGGGAGACCCAGCAATCCCACGTCGCGGTCAAGAAGCGTGGTTCGAGATGCTCCAGTATCTGCCAATAGCCAGACGGTTCCCTCAAATTCCCCGTGACGAAGATGAACAGGAAAATATGGGGCATCTCCAATGAAGTAACCCTGAATGATCATAGGAGCATCTCCAGCGGTTCACGGGTCACGAATTCAATGCAGGTGTGTGCCGGGTCCGCTATCTTCTCCCGCAACCGCATCAGATCTACATCGCTGGCAATGACGCGACGATTCTTGACCGCAACCCATTGCTCGGCATACTTATCGAGCAGAGATTCGAGATGCTCACTGACCCATATGTGATCCTCTGCAAATGCACGGAGTTCTTTGCTGAATTGAGTGCTCATCACGAAACCTCCTTGAAAAGGTAGAAAAACTGGTCTTGCCTAACTCCAATTTTACCGCACGTCCACGGTGATGTCCAGCAGGACCCGATCGTCGGGGACACGCAGGCCGTTGATGGTCACGGGCAGGCGGGCCCCCGTGGCCGCGTCGTACATCCCCACCTCGATGGCGTAGACCCCCGGCGGGGCGTCGGGCGCCACGGGGATGGCGTACTCGTCGGCCACGACCTCGCCCGGCAGCCAGCCGATGGTGGGATAGGTCCCTTGGACAGGGACGTTGTCCACCTGCCCCCATATCCGCTGCTGCGCATCCAGAAGGTGGGTGAAGACGGTGTAGCTGATGTCCATATCGGCCTGGGCCTGCCAGTAAAGGGTCAGGTGCAGCCTCCCGCCGGGCGCGACCCGGGTCTCCTCCAGATCGTAGCCCAGCAGGGTCACCTGATCGCCCAGGTTGGCTTTCAGAGAGACCCGGGGCTGCGGCAGGGTGAAGCGCCGCTCCCGCACCTGGAGAGTCAGCCCCTCCAGGGCTATGGCCTGCCCTTCGGCGGTGGCGACCTCAAGCTGATAGGTCCCGCCCGACAGGTCCAGGGGCAACTGGAGCCGTCGGTGGTCGCAGATCACCTCGCCGGCGGCCCACTCAGAAGTCGGAACGGGTGGTGCCCCTCGGTCCAGTTGCCAGACCCGCCCCGTGGCCGGATCCCAGACCTGGATGGCGAACTCCAGGTCACGGTCCATCCGTCCCGTGGCCTGCCAGTAGAGGGTCAAGGATAGCTCGTCGCCGGGCCGCAGTTCCGCACTATGGCCATCGTAGCCCAAGAGGCGGATAGCCCCCCTCAGCACCGCGTCGAGCCGCTGCTGAGGGGCTACCTGATCGGGCGATAGCCCCCGCGCCGGACGCACCTGGAGGGTGGCCAGGTTTACCACCCTCATCTCGCCCCCCGTCACCGGCAAGCGCTCCTCCATCTCCAGGTCGTACCAGCCCACCAGCACCTTATAGGAGCCGGGAGGCGCGCAGGGGTCAACGACGAGCTGGAAGCGATCAATGATCACCTCGCCGGGCTCCCAGGCGGTGGTGCGGTAGCTGCCCCCGCCCGGCTCCTTGTCCTGTTGGCCCCAGCGCTGGCCCTGGCTGTCTACCAGATGGACGAAGGCGGTGTAGTTGCGAGCCATGGGCTTCAGGCCGCGCCAGAAGAGGGTCAGGCTCAGAGGTTGGCCGGCCATCACAGCCTCCTCTGTATAGCCTTCGCCGCTCAGGCTGAAGCCCAGGAGCTCGATCTGATCGGCGAAGCGGGCTGGCTTCAGGTGCTGTGGCCGGAGGGGACCATCCTGGGCCTCGGAGCCGGGTCCAAAGCGGGGCTGGTTGGCGGCCGGGAGGTGGTAGACGATGAGGAGCGGTTCGCCGTAGCGGTCGGTGACCAGTTCGCGCCGGGCCAGGCCCCCCAGCCACGCGCCCAGGGCCGCGCTCTGGGCCTCCTGCTCAGCAGGGAAGACGTAGTAGGCCCCCTGCCTGTTGCCGGGCAGGACCAGGGTCTGGCCCAGCTCCACGGACCGGATATTGGCCTGGCGGGTGAGAAAGGCCACGGTTGCGTGGCTGGCCCACAGGGGCGTCAGATAGACCTGACCCTGCCTGGCGGCCCGGTTGAGGTAAGCTGCGGCATCAATCTTGTCCACGTCATAGGAGTAGTAGAGCTCCGGGTCGCGGGCGAATGCGACGTAGTAGTCGTGGGCGGTCCAGAGGCCGCTGGTGAACAGGACCAGCAAGGGGACAAGGGGCAGGCGCCGTGCGATGGGCCACGGGCATCTGTCCCAGATCGCTGAGAGGCCCAGGGCGGGCAGGAAGCAGATGGCCGGCAGGGCACCCATGGCCCGCGAGAAGTTGGGGGCCCTGTCGCTGAAGAGGGTGGGCAGCA
>JBHIEC010000090.1:0-9154 GCA_046760425.1 Anaerolineae bacterium | reverse complement strand
ACACCGAGTGAATTCGTCACTCAGGTGCTGCGTGAGCCGACGTAGCCTCTCCCCCGTGTCTCCCGCAAAAGCCGACCTCAACGGCCACCTCGGTGAAGACCCAGTCTCGTCGTCCTACTCCTCGACCCGGGGGAAGTCGTGGCGCTGATCCGCCCCCTTCTCCTCCCGCAGCAGCTCCAGCCCGTGCGGCAGCGCCGGCAGGATGGTCTCCAGGTTCTCCCGCACCGCCTTGGGGCTGCCGGGCAGGTTGACGATGAGCGTCCGGCCGCGGATCCCGGCGGCAGCCCGGCTCAGCATGGCGTGAGGCGTCACCTGCAGGCTGGCTGCCCGCATCGCCTCCGTCAGGCCCGGTGCTTCCCGCTTGATCACGTCCCGGGTCGCCTCGGGGGTCACGTCGCGGGGGGCGAACCCCGTCCCGCCCGTAGTGAGGATGAGATCAAGGCCCACTTCGTCTGCCCAGACAATCATGGTGCCGGCGATGATGGGGCGCTCGTCCGGCACCACGGCCTCCAGCTCGACCGTGGCATCCAGCCGTTCGGCGATCAACTCGCGGATAGCCGGACCACTCAGGTCTTCCCGCTCCCCTCGATAGGAGCGGTCGCTCACGGTGAGAATGCCAACGCGAATCGTCATAGCGTGTCCTCCAGGTCTCCCCAGTCAGTGATAAACGCCTTGGCCATGGGCACGATGCCCTCCATGACCTCCCAACCCAACTCTCGGTAGAACTCGATGGCCTCTCGGTTGTCCCGGGCCACCAGCAGGTAGCAGCGCAGGCAGCCTTTGGCCACCAGCCGGCGCTCCAATTCCTCCATCAGCGCCCGGCCGATGCCCTGCCGGCGATACGTTGGCTCGACGGCCAGGTGATAGACCAGCCCCCGCCGGCCATCCCAGCCGCCCACTACCACCCCGACTATCTGCCCCTCCCTCTCGGCCACCAGGAACAGGTCCGGGTCGCGGGCCAGTTTCTTCTCGATCTCTGCTCTGGTGTCTGACTGCCGCAGATGGATGCCCGGGCCGGCTCGCCTCCACAAGGCGTAAACCGCATCGTAATCGGACAGGTTGAAGGGGCGGATGTGGATGATTGGTGGCATGTTGCTCATGTGGGCCTGAACTTTCGGGAATTAGTCGGGTAACGGAGCCGTGCTGTTGAGCCAGCCACCGCTGGGCGATAAACTCGCCCAGCTACGAAGCAGCGCCCGATGAATCGGGCTATCGCTGCCTGTGTCGCACAAAAGCCCCATTGATGGGGCGCCGTTTTGTAGCCCGACGAATTCATCGTCGGGCGGGCGGCTCGGCCAGTGTGCCCTGATTTAATTCTGAACCTTCATGATCGTCAGGCCGTCGCGGGTTCCAAACCCGGCGCCGGCTCGGCCTCGGAGGGTGCCTCCTCAAGCTCCGGCGTCCGGCCATCCGGGTACAAGGCCGCCTCCAGCACCTGGTCAATGGTGTCCACAAAGACGAAGTTCATCTTCTGACGAACTTCCTCCGGGAGCTCCTCCAGGTCTGGCTCGTTGCGGCGCGGCAAGATCACAGTGGTCAGGCCGGCCCGGTGCGCCGCCAGTACCTTCTGTTTGATCCCGCCCACCGGCAACACCTGCCCCCGCAGGGTGATCTCCCCGGTCATCCCCACGTCGGGCTTGACGCAGCGGCCGGTCAACAGGCTGGCCAGGGCCGTAGCCATGGTCACCCCGGCGGAGGGGCCATCCTTGGGTGTGGCCCCCGCCGGCACGTGCAGGTGGATGTCGCTCTTCTGGAAGAAGTCCTCGGGGATGCCCAGGTCCCTGGCCTTGGCGCGCACGTAGCTGAGGGCCGCCTGGGCCGATTCCTTCATCACCTCGCCCAGCCGCCCCGTGATGGTCAGCCCCTTGCCGCCTTTCATCCGGGTGGCCTCGATGAACATCACATCGCCCCCTACGGAGGTCACGGCCAGGCCCGTGGCCACGCCCGGGATCTCGGTGCGCTCAGCGGCCTCAAAGTAGAAGCGGGGCCGACCCAGGTACTCGCGCACATCGTCCCTGGTCACCACCACGCTCTCCACCTCGCCGCTGGCGATCTTGGTGGCTACCTTGCGGCAGACGCCGGCGATCTCCCGCTCCAGGTTGCGCACGCCGGCCTCGCGGGTGTAATTGCGGATGATCTCGCGGATGGCGTCCTCCTCGAAGGTGATCTCCTCGGGACGCAGGCTGTTCTCCTTGATCTGGCGGGGGATGAGATACCCCTGGGCGATCTTGACCTTCTCCTCCTCGGTGTAGCCGTCCAACTGGATGATCTCCATGCGGTCGCGCAGCGGCGGCGCGATGGGCTCCAAGAGATTGGCCGTGGTGATGAACATGACCTCAGAGAGGTCCCAGTCCACGTCAAGGTAGTGATCGCGGAAGGCGGCGTTCTGAGCGGGGTCCAGCACCTCCAGCAGGGCTGAGGATGGATCACCTCGCCAGTCAGCGCCCACCTTGTCCACTTCGTCCAACATGAAGACCGGGTTCCTGGTGCCCACCCGCTTGATGGATTGGATGATGCGCCCGGGCATGGCCCCAATGTAGGTGCGGCGGTGGCCTCGGATCTCCGCCTCGTCCCGCATGCCGCCCAGGCTCATGCGGATGAACTTCCGGCCCAGGGCGCGGGCGATGGACTGACCCAGGCTGGTCTTGCCCGTGCCCGGCGGGCCCACGAAGCACAGGATGGGCCCCTTGAAGGGCTCAGACCCCTCCCCCTCCCTGGCCCGCTCCAGGTGCAGCTTGCGCACGGCCAGGTACTCCAGGATACGCTCCTTGATCTTGTCCAGATCGTAGTGATCCTCGTCCAGAATCTGGCGGGCGCGGTTGATGTCCAGGTTGTCCTCGGTGCTCACCTGCCAGGGAAGGCTGATCAGCCAGTCCAGATAGGTCTTGATGACGGAGTACTCGGCGGCTGCGGCCGGCATGCCCTCCAGCCGACTGAGCTCCCGCAGGGCCTCCTTCTCCGCCTCCTCGCTCATGCCCGCCGCCTCGATCTTCTCCCGATACTCCTCAATCTCCCTGGTCCGCTCGTCCGCCTCGCCCAACTCCTTCTTGATGGCCTTGAGCTGCTCCCGCAGGAAGTACTCCCGCTGCATCTTGGTCATCTCGGACTGGGCCTCGGACTGGATCTTCTTGCCCAGCTCCAGCACCTCCAGCTCCCGATTGAGGATCGCTGTCAGCTTCTGGAGTTTGCCTTTGATGTCATCAATCTCCAGAACCTCCTGGGCATCAGGCACCTCCATGCGGATGCTGCCGGCCACCAGGTAGATCACCTGCCTGGGATCGTCAATGCTCAGAGCGGCCATCACCAACTCCTCAGGCAGGTGGGGCATCAGCTCCACCAGGCGGCGGAAGAGCTCGATGGTGTTGCGCATCAGGGCCTCGACCTCGAGGGTCTCCTCGACCATGTCCGGGGCCACCTGCACCCGGGCTTTGAGATAGGGCTCCATCTGGGTGAAGTCCCTGATCTTGATCCGCTCCACCCCGGTGACGAATAGTCGGATCGACCCATCCGGGGCCTTGAACAGGCGATGGATCAGGGCCGCCGTGCCGGTGTGATAGATCTCCTCCGGCCCGGGCTCCGGACTCCTGGGGTCTTTCATGGCCACCAGGCCGATCATCCGCTCCCCCAGAGCGGCGTCGTCCACCAGGCGTATGGAGCGAGGCTGATCAACGGCCAGGGGCAGCAGCGCCGGGAAGGGGAAGACCACCGTGTTCCGCAGGGGCAGGATGGGCAACTCGGTGGGAATAGCCAGGGCGCCTTCCTCTTGCTTCACCAGCTCCTTCGTCTCCACCGCAGGCTCTTTCTCTCGACCAAAGAAACGCATCTCACTTCCTCCTGGTTGGTTCAGCGTGGGCAATCCCGTCTGTGCTCGCTACTCCCCTTCCAGCACCACGTTGACGGGGATCCTCCTCTTGTGGGCCTCGGCCTTGGGCAGGACGATGATCAGGAAGCCATCCTTGTAACTGGCCTCGACGTTGTCCTCGTCCACGAACCAGGGCAGATAGACCTCAGTGCGGAATTCCCCCCAGGCAATCTCCATCTGCTGGTAGACCCGCTTAGCCGAAGGATCCTCTCGCCTGCCGGCGATGATCAGGGTGCGGTCGGCCAGGGAGATGCGGAAGTCCTCCTCCCGCATGCCCGCCACCTCCACCCTCACCTCGACGCAGGTCTCCGTCTCGTAGACGTCGGTAGGGGGACGCCAGGCGTTGCGGTGCCGCGTGGGCAGTCGGTGGCTCACCGGCATGAGGCTCTCGAAGAACCGCTCCATCTCCAAGCGTATGCGCTCGATCTCGCTGAAGACCTCGCCTTCGTTTCTCCCGCGCATCCTTTCGCTCCTTGCTAAGTAGTCGGACAGCGGCGCGTCCCATTTTTGTAGGGGCCGTGCCTTGCGCTGACCCCATAGGGCAACCGCAAGGGGTTGCCCCTACAAATCGGGGATACACCCTCGGACAGAGATTTCTTGACAAACAGGCGACCGTGATGCTCTAGAAGCCATTACGCAGCAATAAAACCCCTCTCTAGCTCGGTGGGGACGCCTCGCGAGCGGGGTTTGCGGATGGGCTTTACTTTGGTGGCGCATACGGGACTCGAACCCGTGTTACCGGCTTGAGAGGCCGGCGTCCTAGGCCGCTAGACGAATGCGCCCTGTCCACTATGTGGTTTAATTCTACCAAGGATTATAGGAAAAGTCAAACCCCTTGCCACCCCCGGTAAGTTATGCTATACTTTAAGAGTAGAAAACTCGGATTTCGATCTCGCCCCCAGGGGGTCGAAATCTTCTGGCTGAGGAACCAGGATGACCTTACAGGAGAAGCTGGATCGCATCCTGCGCCGGGTGCAGAAGCCCGGGCGCTACATCGGCCACGAATGGAACAGCGTGGTCAAGGACTGGGACGCCGTCGAGACCAGGGTGGCCCTGGCTTTCCCCGACATCTACGACCTGGGTATGTCCAACCTGGGCCTGATGATCCTCTACGACATCCTCAACCGCGAAGAGGAGGTCCTGGCCGAGCGGGTCTACGCCCCTTGGGTGGACATGGAAGCCATCATGCGCCGCCAGGGCCTGCCTCTCTTCAGCCTGGAGACCAGGCACCCCCTGGCCGAGTTTGACATCGTCGGCTTCAGCCTGCCCTACGAGCAGCTTTACACCAACACCCTGAA
Source organism: Anaerolineae bacterium (assembly GCA_046760425.1). Classification (GTDB taxonomy): domain Bacteria; phylum Chloroflexota; class Anaerolineae; order JBHIEC01; family JBHIEC01; genus JBHIEC01. Next base: position 3,994 of record JBHIEC010000090.1, on the reverse strand, counting down.
CATGCTCAACCTGGCGGGCCTGCCTCTCTTGAGCCGCGAGCGGAATGAGGGCCACCCCCTCATCATCGCCGGCGGCAGCGGTACCTACAACCCTGAACCCATGGCCGACTTCATGGACCTCTTCGTCATCGGAGAGGGAGAGGAGGTCATCGTTGAGCTGGTGAGGGCCTACCAGGAGGTGCGACACCTGCCCCGGGAGGTGCAACTGCGGCACCTGGCCCGCATCCCGGGCGTTTACGTACCCCGCTTCTACGATGTACACTACCACGAAGACGGGACCATAGCCGAGGTCGTACCTCTGGTGCCCGAGGCCCAGTTCCCGGTCACCAAGCGCATTGTGGCCCAACTGCCGCCGCCGGTCACGCGGCTCATCGTGCCCTATGTTGACATCGTCCACAACCGGGGCGCCATCGAGATCCAGCGGGGTTGCACCCGGGGCTGCCGCTTCTGCCAGGCAGGGATGATCTATCGCCCTGTGCGAGAGCGGCCCTTGGAGGAGATCCTGGCCGCCATTGACGACCTGCTGGCTCAGACGGGCTTTGAGGAGATAGCCCTCCTCTCCCTGAGCAGCAGCGACTACAGCCGTATCGGGGAGCTGGTGCGGGAGGTGGTAGCTCGCCACGGCGATGAGCACCTCTCCATCTCCCTGCCTTCCCTGCGCCTCGAGTCCTTCTCCGTCCAGTTGGCGGAGATGCTCCAGAGGGGGCGACGCACGGGCCTCACCTTCGCCCCCGAGGCGGCCAACCCCCGCCTGCGCCAGGTGATCAATAAGGCCATCGCCGACGAGGAGTTGCTGGAGGTGGCCCGTCAGGTCTACAGCCGAGGCTGGCGGACCCTCAAGCTCTACTTCATGATCGGCCAGCCCACGGAGACCATGGAGGACGTGATGGCCATCGCCGACCTGACCAGGGAGGTGCGGGCCATCGGCCAGCGAGAGCACAGCCGGCGGGCCCAGGTCAACGTCACTGTCTCCACTTTCGTGCCCAAGCCTCACACCCCCTTTCAGTGGGCGCCCCTGGAAGAGGAAGCTAGCATCCGCGAGAAGCAGGCGTATCTGCGCCACAACCTGCGAGGCCGAGGCCTGCGTCTGAGTTGGAACGACCCCCGGGAAAGCCTGCTGGAGGCAGCCCTCTCCCGGGGTGACCGTCGCCTGGGGCCGGTGATCTCTCGTGCCTGGGAGCAGGGCGCCAAATTTGACGCCTGGTCCGAGCAGTTCCAGGCCGACACCTGGTGGGAGGCCTTCGCCGAAGCAAGGCTGGATCCGGCCTTCTACGCCCGCCGGGAGCGCCCCCTGGACGAGGTCTTCCCCTGGGACCACATCAACGCGGGGGTGAGCAAGCGCTTCCTGGCCCAGGACTACCAGCGGGCTCTGCGCGGGGAGACCCTGCCTGACTGTCGGGAGCGATGCGTCGCCTGTGGCATCCTGGGCACTTTCAAGGCCCTCCGCGTCGGGACGCCGCCTGAGGCATGGGCGTGTCCGGTAGGGAAGCCCGAGGCTGAAGCCGTCGGGCTGGAAGGACAAAGCCCTACGGGCTGGTGATCCGCAGCCCCGTAGGTCGTGTCCGAGTTTGCCAAAGGGGGGCTTCGCTCTCTCTGACAAGCGCGGAGGTTCAGCCCTGCCCTTCCTCAGCGCAGGTAAGTTGTGAATCTCTTGCACAACTTGAACTACAGTCCACAGGGCACAATCAAAGAGCAAAGGCCATCACCAACTCCCGAGGGGATGACCACCTGAACCCCTGTGCACGTTCAGAACCACCTGGCCTGCAACTGCTCAAAGACCCCCTCCTCCCTCATCCCCTTCAATGCCTCATTGATTTCTTTCAGCAGCACGGGGCTGTCCAGGCGCACGGCGATGACGTAGGGCTCGTCGGCCACGGGCGGGCCTACTATCTTGACGCCGCCCTGTGAGGCAATAAACCCGTAAGCCGACACGGCATCCACGATGGCCGCCTCCACGGCACCCTCTTTCAGGGCCTCCAGCGCTTCCTGGGGCGTGCCACGGGGAACCAGTTCAAGCTTGATCCGCCTGGCCAACCGCCGCCCCTCCACATCCCCCGCTGAGCCCCACTCCACAGCCACCCGCTTGCCCGCCAGATCCTCCACCCGTGCGATCCCCATCTCACCCTCGCGGACGACGAGGAGCTGTCCAGCGTTGAAGTAGACCCAGGAGTAGGCTACGTCCTCAGTGCGGCGAGGATCGTAAGGCAGGGCAGAGATGATGGCCTCGTACTTCCCGGCCATCAGGCCATCGTAGAGGCTGTCGAAGCCCACGGTCACGAACTGGATCCGGACGCCGAAGCGGCGGCCCAGCTCATGGGCCAGATCCACGTCATAGCCCACCAGGCTGCCCCCCTCTTTGCAAGCGCTCGCAGCGGGCTCGAACCCAACAGAGGCTATAGTGATCGGGCTGCGAGCGCTTGCAACCTCGTACTCGAAGGGCGGGAAGCTGGGGTCCAGCCCCACGCGCATGACCCCCTCCCGCTGGATCCGCGCCCACGTCGTCTCCCCCACCCAGATCGTAGGAAGGAAGATCCACACCGCTGCAACGGTCATGAAGAGCAGAGCCAGAACGGCCAGAAGCTCCCCCCTTCTTTCCCTCATCGCCCTCGATCCCCCTCCTCCCCCAGGGCGTAGGCCTGCACCTCATCGTAGATGGGCTTGGGCACGAAATCCACAGCCACGAAGGTGAAGTAGTCCTGGTAGGTGTGGGTCAGCCAGGGGAAACGGAAGGCCCACAGCACCAGGGCCTGGCACCAGTCCCACTCCTGGGCCATCTCATAGGCCCGCAGAGTATATGCCATGCGCTGCTGGGGTCGCACGGCCTTGGTCCAGCGAGGGTGGTCGTTCCAGCCCCCCTCGGTTATGATGGCCTTCTTGGCCCCATCGCCGTTGCGCACCATCACCTGACGGATCAGCTCCGCGCGGCGGAAGTTGATGGCATCGGGGGCCGGCGGTTCGTCGGGGGGGAACTTCCAGCCGTAGGCGTGGATGGCCAGGAGGTCAAAGTAGTCTTTGGCCCCGGCGTCGTACATGCGCTGCAGGTACTCCAGGTCAGTCATGCCCCACTCGCTGCCTGGCGGAGTCAGAGTGGGAGCCAGGCCGGCGGCCAGGACCTGAACCTGGGGGTCGGCCTCCTTGGCCCGCGTGTAGGCTATCTGGAGCAGGCGGGTATAGCTCTCGGGATCCACGGGGCGGAAGCCCCATTCGAAGCTGAGATTGGGCTCGTTCCAGATGACGATGTGCCGGATCTGGCCCCTGAAGTGATCCACGAAGGCGTAGATGAAGTCGCCGTAGTCGGCGTAGTGGGCCTCGTCCAGGTAGCGGAAGGTGGTGCCCTCGGGGCGGGCCCATTCTGGCACAAAATCTATGCGGGCGATGATCGTCAGCCCCTGGCGGCGGGCGTGCTGGACCACCGCATCGGCGTGGTCCCAGCGGAAGTGACCTTTCTGCGGTTCCATGTAGCCCCAGGGGAAGTACTCCACGATCCAGGGCGCGCCCATCTCCCGCACCATCTCCAGGGTGCGCTTGATCTTCCACTCCTCCACCTCGTCGGTGAGGCGGGTGTGGACGCCCATTTTGGGGTTGACGGTTCGCACCGTGCGCTGGGGCCCCAGCTCCACGGGGGGCACGGGAGCGGAGCGGGCCAGGAGGAGGGCCAGCGCCATAAAGATGAGGCTCAGGGCCAGATGGCGTCGTGACTTGGTGCCCGGAACAAGGAGCTTGGCTAGCATTTGGAGGAACCCAGTGGCTCGATACCCGAGTGCTGAAAGGTGTTCTCCCCAGCGCTATCAGTCAGTGTTACTCAGCGCCATCAGCGATAAAAGAGGCCCTCTGGGCTACAATACCAGCGAAGCCTCGCTCAAACCAACTAGACTTCGAAGTCTCAAAACTTGACTCATTTGTCCAAGATTTGGCTTATGAAGATGCCTAGACCTTCTCCAGCGGGGGCGCTTTCTTTTTGGGTAACTACCCTGCTCCCATCGAATCGCAATTT
>JBHIEC010000089.1:0-9196 GCA_046760425.1 Anaerolineae bacterium | reverse complement strand
GGCAGGAGCAGGTGCGAAGGGCGTGGCATCTCCGCCAGGGGCCTGACCACGGTGAAGAGGTGGTTGGCCTCGGCCAGGCCCACCCCCAGCCGGCCGAAGTCCAGCCGGGCCAGGGCCTCGTGGAGGGTGTGCACAACGTCGTCGGGGGTGACGCCGGGCATACGCACGTCCCTGCCAGCGAAGAAATCCTCGACGATGCGCCGCACCGCCTCCGGTTCGGCCGGGGCGTCCTTCAGCCGGGCCTCCAGGTCGAACACCGCCCGCCGGGGGTAGGCGAAGAAGTCGCCGGTGAGGAGAGCCATCCGGATCCGCCTGACCGGCATGTCCACGACCAGAGAGGCGCGGATCAGCCCGCCGGGGGCCTTGTACAGGGCGCGCAGCTCCCGGCGGTGGGCCAGGGGGCGGCGCAGGCCGTAGACCCAGGCCTCGGAACGGAAGCGGGGGAGTTTCTCGGCCAGCAAGTGCTCTTCGGTCTCCGTCAGCGACCCAGGGATGAACTCGAGGCCCAGGGTCTCGGCGAAGCCGGCAGCCAGGGCTGCCTTGATGCTGGGCAAGGGTGGCGCGTGGCCCAGCTCCCAGGCCAGACAGGTGACCCGCTCCTTGACCGAGGCCACCTCTTTGTCCTTCAGCTTCTCGGTGGGGATGCGCAGCGCCCGCAGCATGGTGTCCACGTCGAAGTCCACCAACAGGGTGCCCTGGAAGAGAAAAGCGCCGTCCATCTCCGTGCCGCCGGTGCCGGAGATCTTGTGGCCGTCCACCTCGATGTCGTTCCTGGGGCGGAAGGCGGCGCGGACGCCCAGCCGCTCCAGCCCCCGCACGGCACCCTGGCACAGGCAGGCATAGAGCTCCTCCAGACGTCGGGGCAGGCGGGGGTGGTCCACCGGGGCGTAAATCTCCCAGCCCAACTGGGATTCATCCCAGAAGAGAGCTCCGCCGCCGGTGATGCGACGGTTGACCTCGATGCCATGAGCGCGGCAGAAGTCCAGTCGCACCTCCTGCTCCACCGCCTGGTGGTAGCCCACCAGAGTGCAGCGCGGTCGGAACTGCAGGAAGCGCAGGGTGTTGGGGATCAGGTTTCGGCTGCGGGCCTCCAGGATGGCCTCGTCCAGGGCCATGTTCTCGGCCGCGGGGCGAGGCCCGGTGTCCAGCAGCCGCCATCTCTCGGCCATCGTATCCTCGCTAACTGTCGGCTACTCTTTATTGGGCGCGGCCTGGCCGCTTTCGAGGGAAATGGGCCTGTGCTGGTGCCCTCCTAGATGGCCCATCTTGCCCCTCATCGTAAACACGGTCATTCATGGTCGGGCGCTTCTCTCCCGCCAGCGGCGAACGACAAGAAACAGCGCGCCGCCCAGGACCATCAGGCTTCGCCCTGAGGGGCTCAAGCCCGAAGGGTTGCCCAGGAGGCCCGGCAGGGTACGAGGTACGCCGAACTGGAGAAATGTCAGGGTGCGGCCCACCACCACCAGCACATCTCCAGGTGTTTCGATCGTCGCCCCGGTCAGCGCTTCGGCCAACATCAGGGCCAAGCCGACCACGATAACCGCGACGGCGAAGTAGATTGATGTTCTGAGAGATTTCTTCATTTGAGGCTAGTGTTCCCTGACGTCAATCACCAGACGACCCCCCCGCCGCTCGATTTCCGTACCCATAGGCACGGAGAGCCTTCGCATCCGCTCGTAGATCTCGTCGAAGAGTGGCCCCCTGGCCCTGTTGACCTGCATGTAGGAGATCACAAGGGGCACCAGCTCGATCCACTCCACGCCGGCCGCGGTGGCGGTGACCAGAAACAGAAGCTGCTGGTCGTTCTTGTGGACCGGGTCAACGTAGTAGTCGTCCACCAGGTCCCCGGTGTCGTAGAAGATAGGCTTCCCACGGTAGATCTCGATGCCCTGGAAGACATGGGCACTATGACCGTGAAAGATGTCGGCCCCGGCATCCATCACCGCATGGGCGAACTCCACGAAGCCGGGCGAGGGGACGTGCCTCATGTTCGGCCCCCAGTGGATGGAGAAGACGACGAGATCCGCCCCAGCCGCCCGGGTTGACTGGATGCTTTCCCTGACCCGCTGAAAGGCCCGCTCATCGAGGGTGATGGGGATGATGTTGGTGCCCGGGCGGGATTCCGTGGCCCCATACTCCAGGAAGTGATCGGCGAACGCGACCACCCCCACTTTGATACCTTTGGCCTCGAGCATCGCAGACCGGGAGGCCTCAGCCAGATTCGCCCCTGCTCCGGCGTGAGCGATCCCGTACTTGTCCAGGAGCGCGATGGTTTCCAGCAGCGCCGGGGCCTGGAAGTCCATGGCGTGGTTGTTGGACAGGGTGACGTAGTCCACCCCCGCGCCCGTCAGTGCCTCGATGGCCTTGGGATCGGCTCGGAAGTAGAAGACCCGGGGCGGCTGGAACGGCTCCCCGCTCTCGGCGATGACGCACTCCAGATTGACCAGCGTCAGGTCGGCATCTTGCAGCAGAGGCCGGACGTTGCCCCAGGGGTAGAGCGGCCCCTGCACCCGCATCGCGTCGTTCACCAGGCGACCCAGCATCGTATCTCCCCCAAACGCCAGTGTGATCCTCGGGAGGTCCTCTTCCACGACGTGCGTCGGCGTGGGGGGAATCGGGGGCCGGGTCGCCTGGGATCCGACATCGGGGGCTTCAACGCAGCCGCCGAGCAGAAGAAGACCCAGGAGCAGAAAAAGACCCGTTCTTTTCAGCATGATTCCATCCAGAAGGTCGGGAGAGCCAGGGAGAGCGCAGCAATGCCGGGCTTTATGAGGGACGTTTTTACCAGCCTTGCGGGGGGAGCGATGAGAGCCAGGTGGGACCGGATGCCTCGGTGCAGGAAACCTTGAAGCTGCTCGATATCCGGGCTCTCATTATACCTAGAAATGGCGGAGATGCAAGTCGCCCTCGCCTCACTCCACCGCGTGCCCCGGGGCACGAATGGCAGCCCGCACCCCGTCGGGACCGACGGCCCGGGGCGATAGCGCACGGTGATGGTCCTGGCCGCCCCAGGGTGATCAACACGGCGTCCACGCCACCGGCCGCCGCCGGCACGTGCTCGGCCAGCCAGGCCGGCGAGAGGTCGGCTGCATCCGCCTGATGCCAAGTCACGTTGTCCCAACAGTAGTCAGTAGTCAGACGATCATCCCCACTATCATTCCCCCCGCAACGTCTCGGCGATGTTGAGTCTGGTGGCCAAAGTAGCCGGGTAGCCACCCGCCAGCAGACCCATCACCAGGGTCAAGACAAAGGCCCCGGCCACGACACTCGTGTCCAGGGTGGGCTCTAAGGTCATGCCCATGACTTCCATCTTCAGTCCCTGAATGAAGAGGAAGGAGGCGGCCAAGGCCAGGAAGAACCCCAGGGTGGAGACGATGAGGGACTGGGAGAGCACGTAGATCAAGATCTCCCTCTTGCCAAAGCCGATGCTCCTCATGATGGCTATCTCCCGCTGCCGTTGTTTAACCACGGTGAACATCATGTTCATGATCCCCAGGACGGCAGCCGCCGCGATGATGACTGAGACCAACTGCAGCAGGGCGAAAAGGCTCTCTCCCGCACTGTTGAAGCTCTCCCATACCTCCTTCTCGGTGACCACATCCAGATCCAGGCGCTGCTCGATCTTCCGCGCCAGAGCCGGATCGCTCTCGAGAACGAAGGTGGACACGTAGCCCTGAGCATTGAACAGCCGATCTGCTTCCTTCAGGTCCAGCCAAACCTCGCTGTCGGCCAGCAGGCCGGTCTCGAAGACCCCTTTGACGACGAAGTCCTTGCCCTGATAGGTGAAGATGTCGCCCGGGCCCAACCCTTTAGAATCCGCCACATCGGCACCGATCATGACCATGTGGCGGTCCCCCGGCGTCAAGGGCTGGCCGGCCACCATGCGGAAGCCGATAACCTTCTGATAGTCGTTCAGAGGCACCCCTCGGAAGAGAAGCATCTCGCCGGGGGCCCTCTCCCGGGTGACGAAGAGCTCCGGCACGGCCATCTCCGCGCCCAGGCCCCTCAGACGCTTCCTGAGATTCATCGGCAGGTAACTGCCCCAGAACCCCATGGCGCCGTCGGGCAGCACCATCATGGTGCCTGTGTCCTGTGCCGTCAGCGTCTGCCCGACGCCCGCCCTGATCCCCTCCAGGGACAGGAACACCAGCAGGACGACACTTACGCCCAGGACGAGGCCCAGGGCAGTTCTTTTCCTGGTCAGCAGTTCCCTGAGGCCCAGTTTAGCCATCTCAACGATCATCTTTACAGCTCCCGCAGGGCCTCAACCACGGTGATCCCGGCGGCCCGGCGGGCGGGGAAATAGGCCCCCAGCAAGGTGAGCATCGAGGTCAAGCCTACGGATAACCCGACCGTCTCGGCCGAAAGCGCGGGCGTCAGGGGAACGGAAGCGAGGCCCACCGCCGAGGAGCGACCCAGATACGTCACCACCGCTGCTCCTAACAGAAGCCCCACCAGATAGCCCAGGGCCCCCTGGATCAATCCCTCCAGTAGATAAATCCCCGCGACCTCTCTTCGCGAGAGGCCTACGGCTTTCAAAATGCCGATCTCCTTCCCCTTCTCAGCCACGGTCATGCTGACCACGTTGAATATGCCGAAGACGATGGCCACCAGCGCTAGGAGCGAGACGGCGTTCATCGTCTCCTCCATCTGCTTGAACGACTTACCCATCTTATCGTTAAGTTCCTTCTCCGTGGCCACGTCCACTCGCTTGGCGAGATAGGAGGAGTTCTCCAGTCGCTCCCGCACCGCTTTTAAGTCCGCGTCGGGGGCTACTTGGAGCAAGACCACGCCATAGAATTTCTGCCCCAGGATGCGCTCGCCGTCCTCCAGGGTCATCCACACCTCGTTTGAGAGAAACCCGTTCCCCCGGAAGACACCGATGATCTTCAGTGATCGGCCGGCGATCTCTAACTCATCTCCCACCTCCCATTTGTTGAGCCGGGCCAATTGCTGGCCGACAATGACGTGATCCCCCCGCTTGAGGCCCTCGCCGCGCAGGATCTCGATCCCTTCGACTTCCATGTAGTTGTCCAGGGGGACACCACGAACGAAGATCATCTTCCCCTCCACCTGGACCGGGGTGTGGAACATGGGTGCCACGTAGGCCAGCCCAGGCCAGCGGCGCAGGTGGCCCACCACTGCGGCTGAAATCTGCCCTTGGCAGTAGTCAACCACCCCTTTGTCCACCAGGGCCAGGTTTCGGGGTGACCCCCCAGAGCCTGAGATCAGGTTGGCCATCCCAGTGGCAGCGGCGGAAAGGGTCAAGAAAACGGCCACGATGATGGCGATGCCGGCCATTGTCAGCAGCGACCGGGAACGATAGTGGCGGATATCTCCCAGAGCGATGTGGGCGTATTTGAACATGCTCGCCTCCTGGCAGACGGCTGATGGCTGCTACCTGCTACCTGCCATCTACCATCTGCTATCTGCTATCTGCCAACTTCCCTGTCTGCCCGGTTTTCATCACCGACCACATAGCCATCCTTCAGGTAGATGGTCCTGGTACCTTTGGCACCGACCTCCGGGTCATGGGTGACGACGAGGAAGGTGAGGCCCAGGTTCTCGTTCAACTCCCGCATCAAGCCCACGACCATGGCCGTTGATTTGGAGTCCAGGTCGCCGGTGGGCTCGTCGGCCAGGATGATCTTGGGGTTGGCCACCATGGCCCGGGCGATGGCCACCCGCTGCTGCTCCCCGCCCGAGAGCTCCCCGGGCTTGTGATGGAGCCGATCCCCTAGCCCCACCACTTCCAGCACCGCCTGGGCCATCCGACGCCGACCCTGGCGGGGGAAGCCTAGGGCGATGAGGGGCAGCTCCACGTTCTCCAGGGCGGAGAGAGTGGGTAGGAGATTGTAGAACTGGAAGACGAAGCCCACGTGCTCCCGCCGGAAGCGCGTCAGCTCCTCCTCGCTGGCTTTTCCCAGATCTTGCCCGTTGACGGTGACCTGGCCGCTGGTGGGGCGATCAATGCCGCCGATGAGGTGCAGCAAGGTGGATTTGCCGCAGCCCGAGGGGCCCATGACCGTCACGAACTCCCCTTCCTCGATCTCCAGGCTCACCCCCCGCAGGGCCTCAACCTTCTCCGTCCCTCGCTGGTATGTCTTCCTGAGGTCGTGTGTACGAATCAGCATCTGTCATCCAAACGGAAAGCCACTCCTCGTTTGAGTGGCTCTCTTGGTACATGCGCTGGCGAGGGCCCCTGGCTCCACCATCAACTTCCCCCCTCTGAGAGCTGTGCGTCAATGCTCTGCAGCCATTGCTCAACCTGAGGGCGGTTGGAGGCGGTGGGTTGCAGGGACAGGTAGTTCTCAAAATCCGAGCGCGCCGCCTCGTACCTTTGATTTCGGTAGTTGAGCACGCCACGATTGAACACCGCCTCATAGTTCGTTGGATCAAGCTCTATGGCCTGGGTGAACTCATTGATGGCCTTCAGTTCATCGTCGAGATTGGCGTAAGCCAGACCTCGATTGAAGAACAGCCAAGTGGTCTTGAACCCCAGAGCCTCGGCTTTGTCGAAATCCTCGACGGCACTCTGGAATTGCCCCATTTTGGTGTAGCATACACCGCGGTTAAACCATAACGCGCTCATCTCAGGGGCCAAACTCAAAGCGGATGAGTAGTCGGAAACCGCTTGGCTGTGGTTCTCGAGCACGGCGTAGGCATTGCCTCGCTGCCCATAGGCCACTGCCAACTTGGGGTCCAGCGTGAGGGCCTGGGTGAAGTCGGCGATAGCCAGATCGTATCGCTCGGTGTCGTAAAAGAGCTTGCCACGGTCGAGGTAGGCTGCTGCGTAGTTAGGAGCGATCTGAATGGCCTGATTGAATTCAGCCAAAGCTTGGTCGTAGTCGCCGGCAGCAGCATATTGCACACCGGCCATGCGGTGAGCGACCGCTGCTTGCACATCAGACCCTCGACTGCACCCACTCCATGCCAGTGCCATCAGGCCGACAAGGAACACACGCGTAAACCGGCTCACGCTCTTCTCCCTCTCCCTGCTCCTAAGTCAGGTGATAGATAAGTGCCTTGACAAGGGGCGGTGACAAGCGGTCACCTACGTTTTCGCTGGAGGCCACTCTTGAGACAGGCCCGGTGACAAGCGGTCACGCGGCTCCCAGCTAAGAGCTGAAATGAGCCAAGGTGAGCGTGACCGCTTGTCAGGGAAAGCCCCTTGTCAAAGGGTGTCTCAATGCTCGTGCATGCCGTGCATCCCCTCGCCCTCACCTTTGAGGTACTTCTCAGGGTCCTTGTCGAAGGCGACCTTGCAGCCCTTGGAGCAGAAGTAGTAGGTCTTGCCCATGTGCTCCGAAGTGCCGGCCGCCTTCTTCTCATCCACGGTCATGCCACACACAGGATCCTTGGCCATCGTCATCACCTCCCTTCACTGTTGTTGAGTTCTCCTCTAGTCAACTTGATTAAGCTTGATCCTGGCTTTGATTACGGGATCAACTGGATCGTTGGAAGAGATGTAAACCTCGCGCACCATGGATCCCCTGGCGTCTTTGTGGAAATTGGGATCGTAGTAGATCCTCAACTCTGCTGCTTCACCCGGCCGGATAGTTGTTGACCAACCTCCTGGCGGCGTATCAGCGCCGAATATGGGCCCCTCCTGGCCATTGTTGACCACAGAGGCTGTGGTGCAGGCGCAAGAAGTGCTTAAGCCCTCCACAATCAAGTCCTTCTGCCCGGTGTTCTTGATCATCATGGTCGTCTCTACTTTGCCCCTCTTCTGGCTGACGTTTCCCAGGTCTATCTCCTGGGGCTCAAGCACAATCTGCGGCCGTTCCTCAGGGGCATTGGCCAGAATGTATTCCCTTATCTCCCCCCTGACGTGCTGGCTGGCGAAGGTGTCCAGCCCGTACCGATCAGCATAGGCCAGGTATATTTCCAGTTCATTTTTCCCTGCCGATACCTGCTCAGTTACAAACTTCTTTCTCTCCTCAGCCATACCGCAACTGCACTCACCAATCGGCTTGCCACAGCAGGGGCAGATGAACTCGGAGAACATCTCCTCGGCCGAAGCCGGTTGGGCCAAATACATAGTTGGTACCCCGGGCTCATTTGTGCTCCGTTTAACGACGGTGAGCTCGACAACCCCCAAAACATCTAAGACGAGAACAAGGGAAAGAACAAGAACAGCTATTCCTAAGCCCAGATGGATTCTACCTCCGAGAAAAGCCCTTTCTTGCAGCCGCTCTCCCTTCTCTTCAAGTTTGGCCTTTGGTATCCCGTAGCCTGCATTGACCACAGCCTGTTCGAAGTCAGAGAGGCCGGTTATTTGCGGCAGGTATTCTATCGCGGCCTTCTTCGTAACCAGGTCAACGTTGGCCGAGAGGACGCCATCTACACTCTTAAGGGCTTCCTCCACCTGCTCTAAGTCAGAGACTCTGGTGAGGCCGCCTATGGGCAGAGCGGCCTTCTCCACAGCTACATCATAACCTGCTCCCCTAACTGCAGCCACGAGCTCGGCGAGTTGCGCCCTTTGTGAGTCAAACTCTACAGTAGCCTGCCTTGTAGCCAGGTGAACGTCGGCTAAGAGAACGCCGTCCACCTCCTTCAGAGCCCGTTCCACACGGCCTACACAACTGGCGCAGGTCATCCCGCGCACTGGCAACGTGATCCGTTTCGTTGTTGGCATCCTGAGCACCCCTTTTCATAAGTGGCTACAGCAATCCTGCGCGCCTTGAACCCCTCCCCCCTGGGGGGGCTTTTTGTAGTATACCATTTCTCTCAACATTTGTCAACTGTCATAGCCCTTGGCAGGAGCGTCGATTTTAGCTGTCAAGGGGCGTCCTCGCCCCGTCTAGAGCGGCTTCTGAGCAAAAGCGTAGGTGACCGCTTGTCAGGGGACACCCCTCTGTAGCCCGACAACCCTCAAATCGACGCCCCTGGGCTACCTAGTACTGTTTCACACAACAAAGGTTGGCTTTCCATTGCCATCCCGCCTGGGGCTGATCCTTCGACCCTTCGACTTCGCTCAGGGCAAGCTTCGCTCAGGACAGGCGCCACCGGGCTCAGCGTACAAAGGCCTACCGGCCTGCCCCGTGAAATGTCTATTTCACAGGGCCTGTCAAACCCAGCCCCAAGTCTGTGAAAGGGCACTAGGCGCCATACAAGGGGCCCAAAGGTTTGCCCACGTAGATCTTGCCTTCCTCAACCTGGAACTCATAGGGTGGCAAGGGGCGAGGTGGTGGGC
>JBHIEC010000088.1:0-9464 GCA_046760425.1 Anaerolineae bacterium | reverse complement strand
CTGCGGCAGATCATGACCACGGCCTTTGCCCAGGTGCTGCAGATGTCCCAGGAGAGGAGGCTGGACATGCGCATGGCGGCCTACATCCTGGCCATTGACCGCGTCAACCAGGCCACCCTCATCCGGGGCATCTACCCCTGAGAGGGAACTGAAGGAACTCAGGGGGATGGCTCCCTGAGTTCCCTTCGAGTCCCTGGATTAGGAAGGAGTGCGCATTCTCTGAAGCCTTCTGAAGCGATTACCCTGAAGCTAACGGCTATGGCCCACGGGGGGGAAAGCCTGGGCCGTCATGAGGGCAAGGTGATCTTTGTCGCTGGCGGCATCCCCGGCGAGGAGGTGGTGGCCGAGATCGTCGAGGATCGGGGGCGCTATGCCCGCGCCCGGCTGGTGGAAGTTGTCACCCCCTCCCCCCACCGTGTGGAGCACCCCCGCTGTCCTCACTTTGGCCCCTGTGGAGGCTGCCAATGGCAGCACATCGCCTATGAGGCCCAACTGACCTTCAAGGAAGAGGTGCTACGGAACCAACTGGCTCACCTGGGCCGGCTGCCCGAAGTGCCGGTCCAGCCTAGCCTGGGCATGACCGACCCCTGGTTCTACCGCAACCACGTCCAGTTCCACCTCGACGAGGGGGGACGCCTGGGCTTTGTGGGGCTGCGGGGGCAGGGGGTGGTGCCCATCGAGGTCTGCTACATCATGCACCCCCTGCTGACCGAGCTCTTCGGCGCTCTGGATCTGGCCTTCCCCGACCTGGAACGGGTCTCCCTGCGGGCCGGGGTGAACACGGGCGAGCGGATGGTCATCCTGGAGACGGCCCATGACCAGCCGCCGGAGCTGGCGGTGGACCTGCCCCTGTCCTGCGTCCTGCTGCTGCGGGACGGCACGCCCGTGAGCCTGGTGGGCAGCAACACCATCACTGAAGAACTGGGGGGCAGGGCATTCCGCATCTCGGCCGGGTCCTTCTTCCAGGTCAACACCGCCCAGGCGGAGCGCGTGGCGCAGACGGTGATGGACTACCTGGACCTCCAGGGGGGCGAGGTTCTGCTGGACGCCTATTGTGGCGTGGGCACTTTTGGCCTGCTCCTGGCTCCGCGGGTGGGGGAGGTTATCGGCGTCGAGGAGAGCCCCCAGGCTCTGGCCGACGCCGATCACAACGCGGGGGACCTGGAGAACGTGACCCTCATCGAGGGGGCGGTGGAGGACGTCCTGCCTCAGTTGGAGAGGGTTGATCTGGCTATCCTCGACCCGCCGCGCCAGGGGGTGGCAGCTCAGGCCCTCGACGCGCTGGTCAGGCTGGGGCCGCGAAAGATCGTCTACGTGTCCTGTAATCCGGCTACCCTGGCGCGGGACGTGGGGCGGCTGGCTGAGGTGGGTTATCGCCTGGCCGAGGTGCAGCCCATTGACATGTTCCCCCAGACCTACCACATCGAGAGTGTGGCTTTATTGGCAAAACGTTTTTGAGCGGACTTGCATCCGAACTCCCACAACATGACACCCGCTTCAGGGGTTATTAGGGGCGTAACACGTTGAGGATACGGAGTGCAGGGGCAAGCCTGAGCGGACTTGCGTCCGCACTCCCCACAACATGACACCCGCTTCAGGGGTTATTAGGGGCGTAACACGTTGGGGATATGGAGTGCAGGGGCAAGCCTGAGCGGACTTGCGTCCGCACTCCCCACAACATGCCCGCCTTTCCAAAAAGGGTGAATTATGATATAATTATTGCGCGGGATGGCCCTCGCTCTTGGCTTCTGTAGGAGGCGAGAAGGGACGGGGGTCTTTTCCTTTTGGCCGCTTTGGTTTCTGAGATGACAACGATGAACAGGGGACAGCGCAACGGGGAGGGGGTGACCCTGGCCCGCACCCTGGGCTACTTCGAGGCCACCATGATCGGAGTGGGGGCCATGATCGGGGCCGGCATCTTCGTCCTGACCGGCATCGCCGCCGGCGAGGCGGGGCCGGCAGCTCTGATCGCCTTCGCTCTGAACGGGGTGGTGACCCTCTTCACCGCTTTCAGCTACGCCGAGCTGGCCTCGGCCATCCCCGAGGCCGGTGGCGGCTACTCCTTTGTGCAACGAGCCATGCCAGAGTGGCTGGGCTACCTGGCCGGCTGGATGCTGTGGTTCGCCTACACCGTGGCCTGCAGCCTCTACGCCCTGGGGTTCTCCGGCTACTTCCTGGAGTTTCTGGCCAAGTACTTGCCTACCTGGCATGAAGCCCTGGTCGGTCTGGCCGGCAAGGGGCCGGCTCAGGCGGGCATCACCCTGGCCGTGAGCCTCTTCTTTCTCGCCCTCAACGTTCTGGGCACCAACATCACGGGCAAGGCAGAGAACGTGGTCACCATGGCCAAGATCGCCGTACTGAGCATCTTCGTGGCCTTCGGCCTGAGGCAGGTGCTGGCCTTCCCCCAGCAGGCGGCGGCCAGCTTCGTGCCCCTCTTCCCCAAGGGCCTGGGTGGCGTCCTGGTGGCCATGGGCCTGACCTTCATCGCCTTCGAGGGCTACGATCTCATCGCCACCGTCAGCGAGGAGGTGACGGACCCTAAGCGCAACATCCCTCGCGCCATCTTCAGTTCCCTGGGCATCGCCGTGGTCATCTACCTCTTCGTCGTCTTCGTCTCTCTGGGGGCCATCAATCCGGGTGGCATGCCCGCCTGGCAGTTCCTGGGCCAGTTTCAGGAGACGGCCGTGGTCAAGGCGGCCGAGAACTTCATGCCCTGGTTCGGTGTGGCCCTCATCGTGGCCGGAGGTCTCTTCTCCACCATGTCGGCCCTCAATGCCACCATCCTGGCCTCCTCGCGGGTGGCCTTCTCCATGGGGCGGGATCGGATGCTGCCGCCCATCTTCAGCACCGTCCACGCCATGCATCGCACACCCCATGTGGCCATCCTGGTCACCGGGGCCATCCTCCTGCTCCTGGCCACCACGGTGCCCATCGTGGTGGTCGGTTCGGCGGCCAGCCTCCTCTTCCTCCTGTCCTTCGCCCTGGTCAACGCCGCGACCCTCGTCCTCCGCCGTCGCGAGCCGGAGATCGAACGGGGCTACAAGATCCCTCTTTACCCCCTCCCGCCCATCCTGGGCATCGTCAGTTGCCTGGGCCTGGGGTTCTACCAGTTTACCTTCCAGCCCCTGGCCTGGTTCATCAGCCTGGCCTGGATCGGGCTAGGGCTGGTGGTCTACGTGACCTACGCCTCGCAGATCGAGGAGCGGGAGGAGTTGGAAGCGTACCGCATCATCCACGAGGAGATCGTGGCCGTCAAGGAGTACTCGGTCCTCATCCCTGTGGCCACCGAGCGGCAGGCCCACCTGCTGGGCATCCTGGGGAGCGCCATCGCCAAGGATAGAGATGGGGAGGTCTTTGCCCTGCACGTGGTTCAGGTGCCCATGCAGCTCTCCATCTACGAGGGGCGTCGTTTCCTCAAGGAGGCCAGGCCCGTCTTCGATGAGGTTATCAGGCAGGCCAAGGAGCTTGACGTGCCCGTGCGTACCATGATCCGCATCGGACGCCACGTGGGGAAGGCTATCGTGGACACGGCGAGGAAGAGAGACGCCAACCTGATCCTCCTCAGTTGGCCGGGGTATACCAGAAGCGAGCAGGCGGCCTTCGGCCGGGTGATAGATTATGTGGCCCAGAACCCCCCTTGCGACATGGCCGTGATCAGGTTCAGAGAGCGGGAGGAGCTCAAGAGCATCCTGGTGCCTACGGCCGGCGGACCCAACGCTGAGCTGGCCATGGAGATGGCCGTCTCCCAGGCGCGTCAGTATGAGCACCAGTATGGGCAGAGGGTGGGGATCACCGCCCTCTACGTCTGCCCCCCTCGGCCTGATCCGGTCGTGGTGCATATGGGGAGGGCGGCCATCGCCGGGACTATCGCCGACTTTAACTTCCCCATCGAGATCAAGATGATCTCAGCGCCGGACGTGGTAACGGGCATCCTGCGGGAGGCTGAGAAGCACAACCTGGTGGTCATGGGCGCCAGCCAGGAACGCCTATTCGAGCGGCTCGTCTTCGGCACCGTCCCGGAGAGGGTGGCGCGGCAGTGTCCCAAGACGACCATCGTCGTCAAGCGCTATCAGGGGCCGGTCATCTCCTGGCTGAAGAGGGTGCTCACCCAGTAGCCGGCCCGGGGCAAGCAAACGGTAAGCCTTGCGAAGGTTCTAAACCTTCGCAAGGCTTACTACATCTCCCGGATGATCCCCCGGATCAGGGCCATGAGCCTGGGCACGGCGGCCGCGCCGGCGGCCAGTACCTCCTGGTGCAGGTTGCCCCCTGCCTCGTGGCTGGCTGCGATGACATTGCTGATATGGGACAGGCCCAGGACCCGCATCCCACCGTGGCGGGCCACGATGACCTCCGGCACGGTGGACATACCCACCGCGTCGGCCCCCATGAGCTGCAGGAAACGGATGTCGGCTGGGCTCTCGAAGGTGGGCCCCGCCAACATGATGTAGATGCCCTGCTGCAACTGGAAGCCCAGTTCCCCGGCCACCCGCTGGGCCAGGTCCCGCAGCTCAGGGTCGTAGGCCTGGGACATGTCCACGAAGCGGGGGCCCAGGGTCGGGTCGTTGGGGCCGCGCAGGGGGTTGAGGCCAGCCATACCCACCAGGTTGAGGTGGTCGGTGATGAGCATGATGTCGCCGGCCCTGAAGTGGGGGTTCAGGCCGCCGGCGGCGTTGGTCACGATGAGGGTATCCACGCCCAGGGCGCGCATGACGCGGACGGGGAAGGTTATCTGTTGCATAGGGTAGCCCTCGTAGAAATGGGCTCGCCCCCGCATGACCACCACCCCCTTGCCCTCCAGCCGCCCCATGACCAACTCGCCAGGGTGTCCTTCCACGGTGGACACGGGGAAGTGGGGGATTTGGGCGTAGGGGATGACGTCCGTCTCGGCTACCTCGTCAGCCAGGGCGGCCAGTCCGGAACCGGTGATGAGGCCGATGGCTGGCTGATGCTTTGTGCGGGCCTGGATGAACTGAGCGGCCTCGTTAATCTGTGCCCTGCCGTAGGTTTCGATCAACGCTCGTCCCCTTACTTGGCCCTGGGGTGGGCTTCGTCGTAGGCTTCCCGCAGGCGATCGCTGGACACATGGGTGTAGATCTGGGTGGTGGAGATGTTGGAGTGGCCCAGCAGCTCCTGCACGTCACGCAGGCTGGCACCGCCGTTCAGAAGGTGGGTAGCGAAGGAGTGGCGCAGGGTGTGGGGTGTGACGTGGGCCGTGATGCCAGCCTCCTCCACGTACTTCTTCATGATGAGCCACAGCCCCTGGCGCGTCAGCCGTGTCCCCCGGGGGTTGAGGAAGAGGGCTTTCTCCTTGGGGTCCTTCAGGAAGCGGAGCCGTCCCTTCTCCAGGTACTCCTCCAGAGCGGACACGGCTCGGGGGTAGATGGGCATGATCCGCTCCTTGCCCCCCTTACCGAAGCAGCGTACTGAGGCCGAGGCCAGGTTGACGTCGTCCACGTCCATGGCCACGACCTCGCTGACCCGCATGCCTGTGGCATAGATGAGCTCCAGGAGCGCCTTGTCCCGCAGGGCCTTGGGTGTGGAGGCCTTGGCCGGCTCTGCCAGCAGGCGGTCCACATCCTCCCGGGAGAGAGTCCTGGGCAGGTGCTTCTTCACCTTGGGCGATTCCAGGGTGGCCGTGGGGTCGTCTTCGATGGTCCCCTCGGCGACGAGGAAATGGAAGAAAGACTTGATGGCCGCCACCTTGCGGGCCACGGTGGCTGAGGCGTATTCCCGCTCCTTAAGGTGCAGGATGTAGGAGATGATGGTCCCCCTCTTCACCTCCGTCCAATCAGCGGTGGGGGGGGAGGCCTTCTCCAGGAAATCGGTGAACTGGGTGAGATCGTTGCGGTAGGCAGCTAACGTGTTGGGTGAATACCCCTTCTCCACGGAAATAAAGGTCAGAAAATCCTCTATCTTCTCTCGCATAGCCAACTCCTTTCCTCTCGCTTCCAAGCTCGCTGCTCCTGCCATTATTGTACCATAACTTTTCATAAAGTCAAGCGATGAACATCGCGTCCCCGAAGCTGTAGAAGCGGTACTTCTGACGGATGGCCTCCTGATACGCTCGGTCAACGAGGTCCTTCCCGGCGAAGGCGCTGACCAGCATCAGCAGGGTGGAGCGGGGCAGGTGGAAGTTGGTGATCAGGGCGTCCACGACGCGGAACTGGAAGCCGGGGTAGATGAAGAGGTCGGTCCAGCCGGAGAAGGGGGCAAGGCGGCATTTTCCCCTTGCCGCTGTCTCCAGCACGCGCACCGCCGTCGTCCCTACAGCAATCACCCGCCGCCCCTCCAGCTTGGCGCGGTTGATCTCCTCAGCCGTCTCTGGGGGAAGACGGCACCACTCGCTATACATGCGATGCTCCTCGATCTCTTCCTCCTGCACTGGCTGGAAGGTGTCCAGGCTGATGTGCAGGGTGACGAAGGCGAAGCGGACGCCCTGCTGCCGCAGGGATAGCATCAACTCCGGGGTGAAGTGCAGGCCGGCCGTGGGCGCGGCCACCGAACCCTCCACCCGGGCGTAGATGGTCTGGTAGCGCTCGGCGTGGGCCAGGGGTTCGTGGATGTAAGGCGGCAGGGGCACCACGCCGATCTCATCCAGAAATGGCTCGATGGGCTGCTCGAAGCGAAGGAGCCGGCGGGCGCCGTTCAGCACTTCCACCACTTCAGCGAGAGGCAAGGAGGGATGAGTGGCCAGGGACGAGCCCCCCGGCGGCCCCTCGAGTTCCAGCCGGGTGCCCATGCGGACGCGCTTGCCGCCCACCAACACCTCCCACGTGGTGGCGTCGTGCCGGCGCAGCAGGAGCAGTTCCACCTTGCCGCCCGTGGGCACCTTGTGCCCGTGGAGGCGGGCCGGGATGACCCGGCTGTCGTTGGCCACCAGAAGGTCGCCCGGCCTCAGGTACTGGCCGATGTCGCTGAAGCGCCGGTGCTCGATAACGTTGGTGGCCCGGTGCAGCACCATCAGCCGCGAGGCGTGGCGCGGCTCGATGGGGGTCTGGGCGATGAGCTCTGGAGGGAGCTCGTAGTCGAAGTCACTGGTCTTCACAATCTAATGATACCACAACTCGACGCGGGTGGCAACGGACTTGCCAAATTGGTCAGGTTTTGGTATAATTAGCGTAGCCAATCGGGGCGTAGCGCAGCCCGGGAGCGCACTTGAATGGGGTTCAAGTGGTCGCCGGTTCAAATCCGGCCGCCCCGACCACAGGCTTGAGGAGAGGGGTTTTGGGTGCACCTTGATAAGACCCGAAACCCCATTCCACATTTCAAGGATCTGCTCCCATGGATGATGCCGTCTATCAACATACGGGCCTCTCGGAGGGCGACATCACCTTCCTGCGGAAGCTGGGCCAGGACACCCCTCTGGTGGCGGACATCAGCCGTGCCGACGTGCTGATCTACTGCCCCACTACTTCGGGGGAGGCCGTCGTGGTGGCCCAGGCCCGGCCCCACTCCGTGCCACCCATCTATGACCAATCCCTCCTCGGCCAGATGGCCAGACCCGAGGACAACCCCATCGTCTTCAGGGCCCTGCGGCGGGGCCGCTATGCCCAGGGCTCTCATGGCCTGATCGCCGAGGGGGCGCCCATCGTCCAGGAGGTGCATCCTATCCACAACGCCCGAGGGCAGGTGATCGGCGCCCTGAGCATCGAGAAAACCTTGATCGAGCACGAGCGGCACAAGCGCCGCAGTCGTTCTTTCCGCCGCGCGGTGCGCCAGTTCCAGGAGATGGTGTTGCGGGGTGAAGTCCAGGGCGCTGCGGCCCTGTCCCCCTTTGAAGAACATGACGGCATCCTGGTCGTAGATGCCAAGGGGCGGATCCAGTATGCCAGTGGCGTGGCCAACAACCTCTACCGCAAGCTGGGCTACATGGATACCTTGCCCAGAAAGCGTCTCTCTGACCTGGAGACGGCCGATGAAGCCCTCGTCAATGCAGCCATGGCTCAGGGGCGCTGCCTGGAAGAAGAAGTGCAGGAGGGACCCTGGATCTGGATTAAGAAGGCCATCCCCCTCACAGCTCAGGATGGCTGGCGGGTCCGATGGCGAAAGCTTCTGGCCCTGCCCCTCTCCCCGCCTCGGCCGGCGGGAGCGCTGTTGACGGTGCACGACGCCACGGAGGCGCGGCGCAAAGAGCAGGAACTGAAGCTGCATGCGGCCATGCTCCAGGAGATCCAGCACCGGGTGCAGAACAGCCTGCAGACCATCATTGCCCTCTTAAGGCTGCAAGCGCGGCGGGCCAGCTCGGAAGAGACGCGCCAGGTGCTGGAGGAAAGCATCAACCGTATCCTGAGCGTGGCCGCCGTCCACGAGTTCCTTTTCCGACAGCCTGACTCTCATGTAGTGAACATCAAGGACCTGAGTGAGCTCATCCTGAACCTGACGGCCCGGGGCGCGATGCCGCCGGAGAAGGAGATCCGCCTGGGTCTGCAGGGGGCCGACATCTACCTGCCGGCCCAGCAGGCCACGCCCTGCGCGCTGGTCATCAACGAGTTGTTGCAGAACGCCCTGGAGCATGGCTACACCCGCCGCCGGGGGGGCACCATCTCCATCAACCTGCGCGACGAGGGGCAGGAGATCGCCATCGAGATCTGTGACGACGGCAGAGGGCTGCCCAACGGTTTCGATCTGGGGCAGGACAGCCGTTCGGGCCTGCGCATTGTGCAGACCCTGGTGGAGGAGGGGTTGCACGGCCATTTCGAGCTGCGAAACGACTGCGGGGTATCCGCCATCGTCAGGTTCCCCAAATCCAACCAGGAGGTATAGTGCCTTGGGACGAGCCAGAGTGATCATCGCTGACGACGACGCCATCACCCGTCTGGATGTGCGGGAGATGCTGGATAGCCTGGGATATGTGGTCGTGGGCGAGGTAGGCGATGGACAGAGCGCCGTGCACCAGGCCCGGGAGCTGAAGCCGGACCTGGTCATCATGGACATCAAGATGCCCGTCTTGGACGGCATTGATGCGGCCAAGATCCTGACCGAGGAGCGGATCGCCCCCGTTCTCCTGCTCACGGCCTACGGCGACGAAGACCTGGTGCAACGGGCCAAGGAGGCGGGGGTAGTGGGCTACATCGTCAAGCCCTTCCGCGAGTCGGACCTGGCGCCGGCCATCGAGGTCGTCCTGGCCCGCTTCCAAGAGTTCCGGGCTCTGGAGCAGGAGGTGGCGGATCTGAAGGAGATGCTGGAGACGCGGAAGCTCGTTGACCGCGCCAAGGGTATCCTCATGGACACCCAGGGGTTGAAGGAGGCCGAGGCCTTCCGCAAGATCCAGAAGATGAGCATGGACACCCGCCGTCCCATGAAGGAGATCGCCCAGGCCATCATCATCACCCACGAGGCGGAGAAGAAGGGTTGAGGGGTGCTATGATGCACGCTCAATACACAGGTAGCGCGGCCATCAAGGAGGCACTGGGGAAAGGCACGGAGGCAGAGTCGCTCATCGGTTGATGGGCGACTCCTCTTTT
>JBHIEC010000087.1:0-9494 GCA_046760425.1 Anaerolineae bacterium | reverse complement strand
GGAGAAGATCATGACCAGACATCACATCCTGATCCTTCACGGCCCCAACCTTAACCTGCTGGGCCAGCGGGAGCCCGAGGTCTACGGCTCCCTGACCCTGGCCCAGATCAACGAGCGGCTGCACCAGGCCGCTCAGGAGCGGGGGATCGAGCTGCGTACTTTCCAATCCAACCACGAGGGAGCCCTCATTGACGCTATCCACGAGGCAGCCGCCTGGGCCGACGGGATCGTCATCAACGCCGGGGCCTACACCCACACCAGCTACGCCCTCCACGACGCCATCGCCGCCGTGGGCCTGCCCACCGTCGAGGTGCACCTGTCCAACATCCACGCCCGCGAGGCGTTCCGTCGCCGCTCGGTCATCGCCCCCGTCTGCGTGGGGCTGGTGGCGGGCTTCGGCTGGCGGAGCTATCTCCTGGGGCTGGAGGCCCTGCTGATGGTGCTGGAGGAACAGTAACCTTCGCCCCTTGACCAGAGGGCAGAAGGTGCTATAATTTCCGACAAGACAACTCCGAATGTAAGGAGGAAAGTGTGCTATGCGATCCATAGCCCGAGCTCTGATCGCCCTGGCCCTGCTTGCCGCTCTCCTGGTCGCCGTTCCCACGGCGACCGCCTATCCCCATCAACCGCTCCTCATGGCCGGGGCGGGATACGCGCCAAACTCCCAGTTGCCCACGACCAACATCTTCATCCTGGCCATCCTGGCCCTCATCTCCGGCCTGCTGAGCTTCCTCTCCCCCTGCACCCTGCCCATCCTGCCAGCCTACTTCGCCTTCACCTTCCAGGCGGGCCGCAGGCAGATCACGGCCATGACCGTGGCCTTCTTCGTGGGCCTGTCCACCATTTTTGTGCTCCTGGGGGCCTCGGCATCCCTGATCGGCGATTTCCTGAACACCTACATCCGCGAGCTGACCACCATCGGTGGGCTGGTCATCATGGCTTTCGGGGTCATGACCTTCCTGGGCAAGGGGTTCACGGGGCTGCAGCTCTCGAACCAGCCCGCAGCCACGTTGGGGGGCTCCCTGCTCTTCGGGGCCACTTTCGCCCTGGGTTGGACGAGCTGCATCGGTCCCATCCTGGCCAGCCTGCTGGTCCTGGCTGCGGCCAACCAGACGGTGCTGGAGGGGGCGATACTCCTGTTCATCTACGCCATGGGGCTGGGGCTGCCCTTGATCCTGGTCTCCACCCTCTTTGGGCGCATGGATCGGGACAGCGTGGTGTGGCGCTTCCTGCGGGGGAAAGGCTGGGAGGTGAGCGTGGGAGGCTGGAGCTTCCACCTCCACACCACCAGCTTGGTCAGCGGACTGCTGTTCATCGGCCTGGGCGTGATGATGATCACGGGGTATCTCACCTTCTTCAACCGTTTCATTCCCACCGAGCTCCAGGTCTGGTTCCTGGGCCTGGAGGAGCGGTTGATCACCCTCGTCCAGGGGAGGTGACAAGCGGTCAGGCGGGTCTTGGTTAAAGGGGGTCAGATTCACCATCTGGCCTCTTTTGCTTTTGGGAGCGATTTGGTATACAATTGGGCCATGGCCGAACAGTAGATGGCTGGCATCGGTGGCGCCACGGGGATATGGCGGAGACGTTGATTGTGGTGGAAGAGGAGAATCACTGACGGCACTGATGGACACTGAGGTGGAGCGCGATGTCGCACCAGTACGTAAAAGAGCAGTACCCATTGTCTGACGTGACAGCGCGCATCTCCGACCTGACCGACGTCGCGCCAGCGCTGCTGGAGTTATTATGGGAGGGAAGCGGAGCATGAGGATTCTTTGGCCCAGGCGATCGAGGATTGCCGTGGTGGAACTGTTCGGCATCGTCGGTGGGGCGATCCGCACCACGGACTACGTTGGCCTCTTCGAGGCCCTGCGCAAGGATACCCGCGTCAAATCGGTGGTCCTGGACATTGATTCGCCGGGAGGATCGGCCACGGCGACCAACTACCTGCACCTGGCCCTATCCAAGCTGGCCGCCGAGAAGCCTGTGGTGGCTTTCATCCGTGGGCTGGGCACCTCGGGGGCCTATCTGCTGAGCTGCGCGGCCACCAGGATCATAGCCATCCCCAACGCTCTGGTGGGGTCCATCGGCGTCATCTCCCTGCGGCCTGTGGCCCAGGAGCTGCTACGACGGGCCGGAATCAAGATCAACGTGGCTAAGGGCGGCCGCTTCAAGGACATGGGCGCCTTCTGGCGGGACTGGACCGACGAGGAGGTGCAGAAGGAGCAGGAACTGATTGACCAGTTCTACCAGGATTTCGTCCAGGTGGTGGCTCAGGCCAGAGGCCTGGATCAGGAGACGATGGAGGAGTATGCCACCGGGGAGGTCTTCCTGGCTAGGAAGGCCCAGACCCTGGGGCTCATTGATGAGATAGGCGACCTGGAGCGGGCCCTGGACCTGGCCGCTGAGCTGGGGAAGGTGCCTCGGCGGGTGGTCTACGCCCGACCGCCCAGGCCCTGGCGGCAGAGGCTCATCTCCCGCTTCGTGGCCTCCCTGGTAGAGGAGCTGGGCGCCGAGCTGGAGCGCCGCCTGATGGGCTATGTTCGGTACTGAATTCGCGAAAGAACACGAAAGGCACGAAAGCCTTTTCGCGTCTTTCGCATCCTTTCGCGTGTTTCGTGGTTCAAACGCCCACCACAATTAGGAGCTTTGCCATGCCCAACCGACGCTCGACCAAAGGATATGACTTCGAGCAATTGTCCTATGACGTGATCGGCGCGTGCATTGACGTGCAACGACAGTTGGGTGTCCACTGCATGGAGGTGAACTACCAGCGGGCTTTGGAGCTGGCATTGCCCAAGCGTGGCCTACAGTTCCAGCGCGAGGTGGAAATCCCCATCGCCTACGACGGCGTGGTGGTCACCAAGCGCCGCGTGGATTTTGTCATCTGGAATGATATTGATCCCCCTCTAACCCCTCCAACTCGTGCTTCGGTGCGCGGACCATCATCTCCATCACCGCCTGGCGCGGGTTCTTGCCCTCGAAGATGACCTGGTAGATGGCCTCGGTGATGGGCATCTCCACCCCGTATTTCTGGGCCAGCTTCCGCGCCGCCACCGTGGTGTAGACCCCCTCAGCCACCATCTTCATGGAGGCCTCGATGTCATTCCAGCTCCGCCCTTTGGCTAACTCCTCGCCCACGTAGTGGTTGCGGCTGTGGCGGCTGGCACAGGTGCAGATCAGGTCGCCGAGGCCCGCCAGGCCGGCGAAGGTCATGGGATTAGCCCCCGCCGCCACCCCCAGACGGGCCATCTCGGCCAGGCCACGCGTCATGAAGGCCGCCTTAGCGTTGTCCCCATAGCCGAACTCGTCGGCGGCGCCGGCCCCCAGGGCGATGATGTTCTTCAGAGCGCCGGCCAGTTCCACGCCGATGACGTCGTCGTGGGTGTAGACGCGGAACTTGGGGCTCATGAGCAGGCCCTGCACGAACTGGGCCACCGAGGGGTCCCGGGCGGCGATGACGGTGCTGGCCGGCAGCCCGGCCGCGATCTCCCGCGCCAGGTTGGGCCCCGACAGGACGCCGATGCGGGCGTGGTGCTCCTCTGGCAGCTCCTCTTTGATGACCTGGGTCATGCGCAGGGCCGTCTCCATCTCCAGGCCCTTGGCGGCGCTGATGATAGCCGTCCCTTTGTGGACATAGGGGCGGAGACGCTGTACATTCTCCCTCATCCGCTGGGCGGGCACCACCAGGAGCAGCAGCCAGCAGCCCGCTAGGCTCTCCTCCAGGGAAGAGCTCACCGCCAGGTCATCGGGGAAGATGACGCCGGGCAGCCGCAGGCGGTTCTCCCGGCCGGCTCGCAACTCCTCGGCCTCGGCAGCGGTACGGGCCCACAGGGTCACGGGCAACCCCCGCCGGGCCAGCATCACGGCCAGCATGGTCCCCCACTGCCCCGTACCGATGACCGTTATCCCATCCTTCATGGTCAAGGCCCTCCTCTATCGCTCTTCTCTAGATCACCAACCACAGGCCCAGGGCGGCCAGAAGCCCCAGGCCGCCACCGAAGTAGAAGGGCGCCGCCGCCCCAAAGAGGTTCCACAGGAGGCCAGCCAGCAGAGAGGCGGGCAGCAGCCCTATCCCCACGAAGGTGGCGTGCAGACCGATGAGGGTGGCCCGCAGTTCCAGGGGGGCGATGTCGGCCATCAGAGCCTTCTCCACCCCCTCGGTGAAGGCGATGTACAGGCCGTAGGCGGCGAAGAGGCTCCAGACATAGGCCGGAGCCTGGACCAAAGCGAAGCCCAGATAGACCAAGCCATAGAACAGATAGCCCAGCACCAGCAACGTCTTCCGCCCGATGCGGTCTGAGAGGCGGCCGGCGGGGTAAGAGATCAGGGCGTAGACCAGGTTGTAGGCCAGGTAGAGGAGCAGCACTGTCTGAGCCGTGAAGCCCAGGTTCTGGGCCCGGAGGAGCAGGAACTGGTTGGAGGAGTTGCCCAGGGCGAAGAGGAGCACCACGATCAGGAAGGCCTGCAGCCGCCGGGGAAGGGCAGACCAGCGTAGGGAGGGGGACTGGGCCTGAGACGTCACCGGGATCCGACCGGCCCGCTCCCGTGCCAGGAGGAGAATGGCCACCCCCAGGCCGGCGGGGATCAGGGAGTAGAGGAAGACGGCGGTGTAGTCGCCCCGGTAAGCGGTCAGGAAGTAGTAGGCCAGGGCCACCCCCACCACGGCCCCGGCCGTGTCCAGGGCCCGGTGCAGGCCGTAGGCGCCCCCCCGCCGCGCCTGGGCGGTGCTGTCGGCGATGAGGGCGTCGCGGGGGGCGGTGCGCACCCCCTTGCCGAAGCGATCCACCACCCGTCCCCCCAGCACCCATCCCCAGGAGGTGGAGAGGTACAGGAGGAACTTGCCCACGGTGGAGGAGGCGTAGCCCAGGATGGCCAGGGGCTTCCGCCGCCCCACCCGGTCCGAGATGTAGCCTGAGAAGACCTTGAGCAGGCTGGCCAGGCTCTCGGCGATGCCCTCGATGAGGCCCACGATAGCCGGGCTGGCCCCCAGCCGCGTGGTGAGATAGAGGGGCAGCAGGGGGTAGACCATCTCCGTGCTGGTGTCGGTCAGGAAGCTGGTCAGCCCCAGAATGATGACGTTGAACATGGATTTCTCCTCTGTCTACCGGCGCCCCGGGCGCCGCAGGGAGAGGAGCAGCCACAGGGCCAGGACGCCCACGGTGAGGAAGCCGAGGAGGATCAACGCAAAGATAAGGCCCTGCCACAGGCTGGGGGAGACGAGGGTGATCAGTAGGGCCAGGGCCACAATGAAGGCGGCGATGAGGATGCTGGCCGAGAGACGGTTGGCCATGCGGCTCCACTGGGTGAGTCGCGCCTCCTCCCGCTCCGACCTCACCACCACCTGGAACTCCCCCCCCTCGATCTGATCCACCAGCCGCTGCCACTGCTGGGGGAAGAGAAGGAAGAAATCGGCCAGGTCTGTGGCCCCCTTCAGGAACCGTTCGGCCAGGGCCCGGGGTGAGCTCATGTTCTGTAAGACCTTCTGGGTGTAGGGCAGGGCGATGGCGAAGACGTCCAGATCCGGCGCCAGTTGCAGGCCCACCCCCTCCATCATCACCAGAGTCTTGGCTAGGAGCCACAGCTCGGTGGGGAAGCGGAGATGGTAGCGGAAGGTGATGGGCGTCACGTCGTCCACCACCTCTCTGGCCCGGATCTCCTTCAGGGGCAGTCCGTAGTACTTGGTCAGCAGACGCTGGATGTCCCGCTCCAGCCGCCAGCGCTCCACCCGCCGCTCCACGACCCCCATGCGCCGCAGTTCGTCCACCACCCCCTCCGCGTCCCGCTGCACGGCCACCAGGAAGAGGCGCAGCAGGCTCTCCTTGGTCCGTTGATCCAGATAGCCCACCATGCCGAAGTCCATGGCCCCGATGACCTCGCCCTCCATGACGAAGAAGTTGCCGGGGTGGGGGTCGGCATGGAAGAAGCCGTCCTCGAAGACCTCCTTGAGGATGATGCGGGTGCTGTTCAGGGCTACCCGATGTCGGTCCAATCCCGCCGCCTCCAACCCCTCCACATCGTTGATTTTGACCCCCCGGATCTCCTCCAGGGTCAGCACCCGCCGTGTGGTGTACTCCCAGTAGACCTTGGGGATGTAGAGGGTTGGCTCGTTGGCGAAGTTGCGGCGGAAGCGGTCGGCGTTGCGCCCCTCCCGCCGATAGTCTAGCTCCCCCCGCAGGGTGGCGGCGAAGTCCTCCACGATCTCTACCAGCTCGTAGGTCTCCCCCAGGGGGGTGCGCTCCTGGGCCAGACGAGCCAGGTCGAAGAGGATCTCCAGGTCGGTCTCGATCACCCTCTCGATGTCCGGCCGCTGCACCTTGACCACCACGGCCTCCCCATGGCGCAGGGTGGCCCGGTGCACCTGCCCCAGGGAGGCGGCGGCGATGGGCTGAGGGCTGAAGGAGGCGAAGAGGGCCTCCACGGGGCGCTCCAGCTCCCTCTCAATCTGCTCCCTGGCCGCTTCCAGGGGGAAGGGAGGGACGGTATCCTGGAGCCGCTCCAGCTCGGCCAGGTAGTCGGGGGGGACTAGATCCGGGCGGGTGCTCAGGATCTGGCCCATCTTGATGAAGGTCGGTCCCAGCTCTTCGACGGCCAACCGCAGGTGCTCTGGTCCCGTCAGGGGAGGCCCCTCGGCGATCTCTCGCCGCAGCAGCCGACGGGGGAGGGAGAGGAAAGGGGTGAGCTCCAGGAGCTCCACCAGATGGCCGAAGCCGTGTCTGAGGAGGATGTGGGCAATCTCCCGATAGCGCCTGACATGCCTATAACGACGACCCAGAGGCACATAAACCATGGATGTGAACCTCCGGGTCAATTGTAGCAGATTCCTTCCTCTGGGACAAGTCAGAGAAGCCCCTGGACGATTTTACAGATATTTTACAAATGGATAGCATCCTCATAACGGGTACGCGGTATCATGAGAGGCGAACAAAACATTCATCATCGGATGACCGCCGACCGCCGGACTTTCGATCGAATCGGCGGTCTGCGGTCGGCCGTCGGCGATCACAATGGGCATTTCCATGCCCGGGAGGAGGAAGATGAAGAAGAACGTATGGTTCCTGGTCCTGTTGATGACGGCGCTCCTGCTGGGAGGCGCTGGATGCGGGGCTGCACCCCTGGAGTGGGTTTCGAGCCCGGCGCAGGCGACCACAACGGACGTGGGGAAGCTGCGGAGAGAAATCCAGTTGCTCAACCTGATCAACGGCCTCGAGTTAAGCGACGACCAGATGCGTTTTATCCTCGAGAAAGCCAGAGAGGCCCAGGAGATCAGGGAGGAGCTCAGGGGCAGGGCCGAGGAGAAGGAGGGCGACGCCGTTGGGGTGTTGAGCGAGCTGAGGGCAACCCTGATGCGGGGCGAGGAGATCTCCTCGGACCTGAGAGAGCAGATCCACCTCATGCAGAGCACAAGCCGGGGGCTGAAGGAGGAGTATGAGAGCGAGATGACCCGGCTGGCCCTCGAGATAAAAGGGGTCCTGGGCGAACATCAACTCTACGCCCTGGAGCAGTTTGTCCCCTGCCTCATCCCTCCGGAGGGTGAGGCCCGCATCGGGCAGGCGGAGGGTACAGCCCACGCTGAAAGGCAACTGGCACGCATAAGGGCCATGCCTTCTCCTCTGTTTGAGAGGAGGAAGGAGGAGATCGCTCAAAGGGCCATGGAATTGATAAGAAGGCACCTGCCCAAGGGTACCATCATCAATGAGGAAGAGGAAAAGGAGTGGCTCATCTCCTTCTTGGAGGAGGCGCGGGCTCTGTCCGATGTGGAATTCGAGCTGGAGAAGTCGAGCCTGGTCGAGGAGTTGAAGTCCAGATACACCCCGCCCAGGTTGCCCGTTGACGTGAGCGTGAAGATCGAGAGATTCCTCCTCGACCCGCTGGTCATCCCCTTGCTGGAAGAGAAGCTGGCGATGGGAACCTAAGCGCAGAGTCAACAACCCTGCTCGCGCCTGCACTCCCTTTATAATCTCAAGGCCCTCTTCTCCTGACAAAAGAAGAGGGCCTTTCGCTTCGTTGGCTCCTACTGTTAAGGGGCGACCTCATAACCACCGCTCTCCGTATTGTCGCATCGCTTCGATCAGCGGCAGCAGTGCCTGCCCCTTCTCCGTCAGCGAATACTCCACCCGGGGTGGCACCTCGGCGTAGACGTGCCGCACCACCAGCCCTTCACGCTCCAGCGTGCTCAGCCGCTCTGACAGCGTTTTGGGGCTGATGCCCTGGAGGGATTTCTGCAGCTCGCTGAACCGTTTGCAGCCCTCTATCAGGTCGCGGATGATCAACAACGTCCATTTGCTGCTGACCAACCGCGCTGTCCGCTCCACAGGGCAACTCGCTTCGGAATGCCTCACCTGCTCCTCCATACGCCATCTCCTGAGCAGCCTCCTCTAATTATACCACCTTTACTTGACAAAGTAAAGTTCTTGTGTATAATTATTTTACTTTCTGAAGTGACTTCCAAAAAGAAAGGAGAGTTTCAATGGACATCCTGTTTCTGATGGGACGCATCGTGCTGGGGGGCTACTACCTCTTCAACGCCAGCAACCACTTCATGCGCCTGGAGATGATGAGCGGCTACGCCGGTTCCAAGGGCGTGCCGTCCCCCAGGCTGGCCGTCGCCGGCAGCGGGATCATCCTGGGGCTGGGCGGGCTGAGCATCCTGCTGGGGTTCCAGCCAGTTATCGGTGTGGCGCTCATCGTCATCTTCCTGGTGCCGGTGGCCTTCATGATGCACAACTTCTGGGCCGTGGAAGACCCGCAGATGAAGATGGCTGAGATGGTCAACTTCACGAAGAACCTGGCCCTGGCGGCGTCAGCGTTGATGTTCCTGGCCATCCCCACGCCCTGGTCCTTCAGCCTGGGCGGGTAGTCTCGCTCCAGGCATCCACAGATAAAGACACGGCATCATCGAAGCGCCGCAGGCTGAAACCGGCACTGCTCGAAGAGAGGGGTCGCGTCGTTTGAAGCGACCCCTCTCTGGGACGTACTTGCCCCAGCCGGTGAGGCGGGCGTATCTGGTCATGAGGCTACCTCAGGTGCATATTTCTTGATGATGAGCACAGCATTCTGGCCGCCGAAGCCGAAGCTGTTGACCATGACCGCCCGGGCAGACTGCTTCCGGGCCACCTGGGGCACGTAATCCAGGTCACACTCGGGGTCAGGGTTCTCCAGATTGATGGTAGGCGGGATGACGCTGTCTCGGATGGATAGCACGGCGGCCAGGGCAGAGACCGCCCCTGCTGCTCCGATGAGGTGGCCCACCATGGATTTGGTGGCGCTGACGGGGGTCTGATAAGCGTGCTCCCCGAAAATCATCTTGATGGCCTTGGTCTCCACCACGTCGTTCAGGGGGGTGCTGGTGCCATGGGCAAAGATGACGTCTATTTCCTCTGCCTGTATCCCGGCGCTCTGGAGAGCCTGTTGCATGGCCCGGACGGCCCCATCGCCCGAGGGCTCCGGAGCGGTGATGTGGTAGGCGTCGGCGGTGAGAGCCCCTCCGGCCACCT
>JBHIEC010000086.1:0-9583 GCA_046760425.1 Anaerolineae bacterium | reverse complement strand
CGCTGCCAAACGCTGTGGCCAGACCGGCCACGGTGGAGCTGTGTCAGAGGCGGGCGCAGTGGTCTACATTGTTGGTGCCCAGCACGGCCCGGGCGAGCTTCTGAAGCAGGTAGTTCTCCTCGTTGGTGCACTTGGCCGAGGAGAGGACGGCCAGGGCATCAGGCCCGTAGGTGTCGCGGATCTCCCGCAGTCTCTCTGCCACCAGATCCAGAGCTTCATCCCACGTGGCTTCCTCGAAGCGCCCATTTCGCCTGATCAGGGGCTTTGTCAGCCGCTCCTGGTGATTGATGAACTCGTACCCGTAGCGCCCTTTGACGCATGCTCGCCCCCAGTTGACCGGGTTGTCCGGATCGCCCCGCATGCCGATGACCTGGTTGTCCCGCATCTGTAGATACAGGCCGCAGCCCACGCCGCAGTAGGGGCAGATGGTGCGGACCTCTCGCGTCGGGCGGCCCCAGGTGTAGGCGGCCTTATCATAGAGGGCCCCGGTGGGGCAGTGGGCCACGCACTGGCCGCAGGATTCGCAGACCGAGTCAATCATGGCCTGGCCGAGGCCGGGGGCCACCTGGGTCCAGAAGCCCCGGTGGGCGAAGCGATAGACGTCGCGCCCCTGGAGCTCGTCGCAGGCGCGCACGCAGCGAGCGCAGAGGATACACTTATTGAGGTCAAGGACGAAGAAGGGGTTGCTGTCGTCCATGGGGTAGGTGCGGACGGCGCCCCGATAGGGCCGCTCCCGCACGCCCACGTAGGCCGCCACCTCCTGGAGCTGGCAGGCCTGGTTGAGGGCGCAGGTCACGCAATCCTCGTGACCGTGGGCCAGCAGCAACTCCACCACGTGGCGGCGGATCCTGTCCAGCCTGGGGCTCTGGGTATGGACTGTCATGCCCTCGGCGGCCTGGGTGGTGCACGAGGCTGGCAACCCGGCCATCCCCTCGACCTCCACCAGGCAGACACGGCAGGCGCCGTAGGGCTTGAGGTGGGGATCGGCGCAGAGGGTGGGGATGTAGATGCCCGCCGCCTGGGCCGCCTGCAGAACTGTCATGCCCTCCTGGGCCTCAACCTTTCGGCCATTGATGGTGAGGGTTATGGTGTCCATTTGACTGTCTCCCACGGGACGCTCCTTCCCGCCAAGTCGTTCTCTCTGGCCTTGGTCATCTTGGCAATGAAATCTGGATCGTGGGCCAGAAGCCAGTTTTCCAGCTCATCGGCTGAATCCTCATCAATGGTTTTCTCTATGACCTCGGCTGGGATTTCCACCCATCCCTCAGGCAGTTGATCCGAGGTGAGAAGGAACTCCAGAAGTTTTTCCTTCTCTTGGCGGCTTAGGGTGGAGATGGCCTCTACCATTTGCTCAATTGAGGCAGTTGCTGGATTTTGAGCCATTTTCGTATCCTCCTAACGATGCTCTCCCAGAACGGCTCGGATCTTCTCTGGCGTCAGGTTGCCGTAGACCACATCGTCCACCATGATCACGGGGGCCACAGCGCAGAGGCCCAGGCAGTTGACCGGCTCCAGGGTGAAGCGCCCATCCTCCGTCGTCTGGCCGGGCCTGACCCCCAGGACATCCTGGAGGGCCTCCAGCACCTCAACGGCGCCCCGCAGGTGGCAGGGGGCGTTTCGACAGTAGCGGACGATGTGCTGGCCCTTAGGGACGACAGAGAGCTTGTCGTAAAAGGTCGCCGCGCTGTGGACCAGGCTATAAGGCACCTTGAGGGCCTCGGCTACGGCCGCCATGGCGGAACGGGGAATGTAGCCCCGAGTGGCGTACACCTCCCGTAAGGCGTCCACCAGGGCCTCAGGCCCGGCGGGGCATCGGGCGACCAGCTCCCGCCAATCCTCCTTCCGCCCATCGTCAGCGGGAGATAGCGGGCGCAGCGGCGCGCCGGCCTGCCCTGTGGAATAGCACTCATTCCACAGGGCCTGTCCCCCCTTTCCCTGGCCG
Organism: Anaerolineae bacterium; assembly: GCA_046760425.1. Classification (GTDB taxonomy): domain Bacteria; phylum Chloroflexota; class Anaerolineae; order JBHIEC01; family JBHIEC01; genus JBHIEC01. The sequence goes on along the minus strand of JBHIEC010000086.1, from coordinate 7,641 downwards.
ATGCCAGCTTCCAGCTCGGCGCGGAAGTGCGTCAGGGCGCTGGCCAGGGGCAGGGCGGCGAACTGTCCCAGGGCGCAGAAAGAAGCCAGCTCCAGCAACTCGGTCAGCTCCTCCAGGCGGATGAGGTCGTCTGCTGAGCCTGTCCCCTGGGCCAGCCGGGCCAGGATCTCGTTGACCCGTACCGTCCCCTCGCGGCAGGGGATGCATTTGCCACAGGACTCCGCCACGAAGAACTCCATCACCGCCTGCAGAAGGTCCAAAACCCCCTGATCCTCATCGCCCACCAGCACGGCGCCGGAGCCCAGGGTCAGCCCCACACGCCGATGGGCTTCGTAGTCCATGGGCTCGTCGGCCAGCTCAGCGGGCACGATGGCTCCGGCGCTCCCTCCCACCTGGGCCAACTTGAGCTCCCTGTCCTCGGGGCGTTGTCCTGAGCCTGTCGAAGGGATGCCGCCCCCATACTCCTCCACCGCCTGGCGCAGGGTCAGGCCCAAGGGCACCTCGACGGCGCCAGGGCGGTTGACGTCGCCCAGCAGGGTGTAGACCTTGGTACCCGCCGACTTCTCCGTGCCGAAGCTCCTGAACCACCCGGCACCCCGGCGGAGGATGGGCGGCACAGCGGCCAGGGTCTCCACGTTGTTGACCACCGTCGGTTTCCCGTACAGACCGTAGGTGGGCGGGTAGGGCGGGCGGACGCGGGGTTCGGCGCGCCGGCCCTCCAGGGATTCGATGAGGGCCGTCTCCTCGCCGCAGATGTAGGCCCCCGCGCTGCGGTGGATCTCGACGTCAAAGGTGAAGTCGGAGCCCAGGATCCTATCCCCCAGCAGCCCTCGTTCGCGAGCGTGCTGGATGGCCACCTCCAGCCGCTCGGCGGCCAGGGGATACTCGCCTCGGATGTAGATCACCCCGTGGTGCGCGCCCACGGCGTAGCCGGCGATGGCCATGCTCTCCACCAGGCGGTGGGGGTCGCCCTCCATGATGAGGCGGTCCTTAAAGGTACCCGGCTCCGACTCGTCAGCGTTGCAGATGATGTACTTGACGTCGCCGGGCGCCTGGGCGGTGAACTCCCACTTGAGGCCCGCAGGAAAGCCGGCCCCGCCTCGGCCCCGCAGCCCCGAGTCCTTGACCTCGGCGATGACCTGCTGAGGGGTCATCTCGGCCAGGGCCCTGGCCAGGGCCGCGTAGCCGTCCCGGGCGATGTACTCCTCGATGGAGGTGGGGTCAATGAGGCCGCAGTTGGCCAGGACGATCCGTTCCTGCCCGGCGAAGAAGGGGTGTTCCCGCCAGGAGGGGATGCCCTGCCAGGGCTCCTTGCCGACCACGGCCAGGGCCCAGTCGGGGTGGGGGTCACCGCCCAGCAGGGTGTCGTTGATGAGGGCCACGGCCATGGGAGGCGTGAGGGGGCCGTAGCTGACCCTGGGGCGGCCGGGCACGGCCAGGTCCACCATGGGCTCGGCCCAGCAGGCCCCGTTGCAGCCCGTCTCCACCACATCGGCCTCGATGCCGTCCGTGGCCAGCCGCTCACGGATGATGGCCAGGACGGCTTCCGCGCCGGCGGCCCGGCTGCAGGTGCCCATGGCGACGAAGATGCACGGTCGCTCGGCGGGCCGGGCAGCCAGCGTGGTCAGGGCCTGGGCTTTGAGCTTCTCGAAGTTCCCCGTTATAGTTGTCATAAGCATCTCCCCAAAGGTCAAGGTTTGGTCAAAAGGGGTCTACTCGTCGTCCCCTCGACAGGCTCAGGGCACTGCCCGTCGCTTCAGGAGGGGCGTGTCCTTGAGTTCCCCCAGATTGGCCGCGCCGATGCAGAACATGGCGATGCGCAGCTCCTGGCTGATCTCCTCGATGCGCTCCACCACCGCTTCGGCCGACACGGTAGCTGCCTTCAGGAACGGGGAAGCCAGGGCTGCGGCGTCAGCGCCCAGGGCGATGGCCTTGGCCACCTCCACCCCGTTCCGCATGCCGCCACTGGCGATTAAGGGCACTCCTGGCGCCCCCCGTCGGACCATCTGCAGGGCCTCCGCCGTGGGCAGGCCCCAATCGGCGAAGGCGGTGGCGATGTGGCGTAACCTCTCCGTGGGTGCCCGATGGCGCTCCACCTCGCTCCAGGAGGTGCCCCCGGCCCCGGCCACGTCAATGGCCGCCACGCCAGCCGCAGCCAGCTTCCGGGCCACCTCCTCGGAGATGCCCCAGCCCACCTCCTTGACGATGACGGGCACGGACAGTGCTCGACACACAGCCTCGATCCTGGCCAGCAGACCGCTGAAGTCCGTGTTGCCACCCTCCTGTAAACACTCCTGCAGGGGGTTCAGATGCAGGATCAGGCCATCGGCCTCGATCATGTCCACCGCTCGCTGGCACTCCTGGACCCCATAGCCGTAGTTGAGCTGCACCGCACCCAGGTTGGCCAGCAGCAGGATGTCAGGGGCCACAGCCCGCACCTGGTAGGTGTAAGCCTGGGCGGGGTCCTCGATGGCTGCCCGTTGAGAGCCGACGCCCATGCCCACCCCGCTGGCCTGGGCCGCCCGGGCCAGGTTGAGGTTGAGGGCCTCCAGGGACTCGGCCCCACCGGTCATGGAGGAGATGATGAGGGGTGCCCGTAGCTCCTTACCCAGGAAGGTGGTCACCAGGTTGATCTCCTCCAGGCTGAGCTCTGGCAGAGCCTGATGCACAAAGCGATAGTTCTCGAAGCCAGTGGTGAGGCTCTTGAACTGGACATCCTCCTCCAGGATGATACGCAGATGGTCGAGCTTGCGTTGAGGATGCATGGGCCTTCGAACCTCCGTAACTTTTGGCGGGCTTCGGTGTTGGTACAGTTGGATAGCTAGAGGATTGGCTGAATATTACCAGCACCGTCCCCTCTTGTCAAGCCTGACGAACCGTAGCTCTTTCAACAAAAGCAGGTGGATATTGACTATGTCCTCCAAACCTGCTATACTTGGGCACAAGTTGAGGCTTATCACCTATGCACAGCACAAAGCACACGCAAGGAAGGGGGTGAGAAGATGAGCGATGTGTTCGAGCAGGTGAAAGCCATCATCGTGGAACAGTTGGGCGTGGATGAGAGCAAGGTGGTGCCCAGCGCCCGCTTCCGCGAGGATCTGGAGGCCGATTCCCTCGACCTGGTGGAGCTGATCATGGCCTTCGAGGAGAAGTTCGGCGGGGAGATCTCCGACGAGGAGGCCCAGCAGATCACCACCGTGGGCGAGGCGGTGGCCTACCTGGAAGCCTACCTGGCCAAGGAGAAGAAGGCGGTAACCTGAATGTGGCAGGGATGTCAACGCCGTGCAGGCGAAGACATCCCTGTGCTATTTTTGGAAAGGAGGGACCCTTGGCGTTCTGGGGGGCCAACATGATCTTCGTTTTCTTCGTCTCCGGGCTATCCTTCTTTGTCATGGGGTTAGCCATTGCTGTGGAGGCGGTCATGGTGCGGCGGCACCGGTTGATCGGTCACCTGTGGCTGCTGGCCGCTTTCGGCCTCCTGCATGGCCTGTCCGAATGGGCCACCATGTTCGGGCAGATGCAGGCCCAATACGTGGGACCTATGAGCCTGGGCCTGTCCGAGGTGGCGAAACTTACCCTCATGGCCCTCTCCTTTGCCTGCCTCCTGCAGTTCGGCCTGGAGCTCCTCCCACCCCCCTTATCCGCCCCCCGTTGGCCACGAGCCCTGCCCCCCATCCTGTTCCTCCTGTGGGGCCTTTCCTCCCTGGCGCCGGCCATCATGGGGGCGGATCTGGGTGGGGAGTCCCTGATCCGCAGCGAGGTTTGGGCACGCTACAGCCTGGGCCTGCCGGCCTCCCTCCTGACGGCCTATGTCCTGCTCTCCCGGGCCCGGCTGCTGAGCCGGACGGGCAAACAGCAGGCGGCCAGAGGGCTGATGAGGGCGGGGGTAGCCTTCGTGTTCTACGGTCTGCTGGCGGGACTGGTCGTGCCCCAGGCCCCCTTTTTCCCTGCCTCCTTCCTCAACAGCGAGACCCTCTCGGCCCGTGTGGGTTTCCCCGTCCAGGTGTTGCGTACCCTGTGCGCTCTGGCCATAGCCTGGTCCCTCAGTCGCACCTTCATCTTCGAGCACTGGCGGACCTTGAGGCGGATCAACACCCGCCTGGCCTCTCTCAACGAGAGCCTGCAGGTCATCACCTCCAGCCTGGAGTTGGGTACCATCCTCCACCTGATCCTGGAGCAACTGGAGCAGGTGGTGGACTACGATGCCAGCGCTATCCTCCTCCTGACCGATGGTGTCCTCAAGGTGACCGCAGCGCGGGGCTTCCCCGATAAGGAACAGGTGGTGCAACTCTCCTTTGGCCTGGAGGAGAATGCTCACCTCCGCCGTCTCGTCCAGGAGAGGCGGCCGCTTATCTTCAGCGATGGCAGGCGAGCCTGTCCCTTCGAGGGCCAGGCCGGTCTGAAGGGCATCCGCACCTATCTGGGGGTTCCGCTGAGGGCCAAGAACAGACTCATCGGCCTGCTGATCGTCCTCAGCGCCAGGGCCCACTGCTATGACCAGGAGGATGCCCAGATCATCTTCGCCTTCGCCAACCAGGCGGCTATCGCCATGGAGAACGCGCGGCTCTTCTCTCAGGTGAAAGGCTTCAGCCGACAATTGGAGCACAAGGTGAAGGAGCGGACGACGGAGTTGATGGCCGCTCAAAGGGAGCTGGCCCAGAAGGCCCATCAACTGCAACGTCTGTTGGCCGGAACCATCCAGGTACAGGAGGAGGAGAGGGCCAGGATCGCCCACGACATGCACGACGGGGTGATCCAGTTGGTCATCGGTGCCCTGTATGAGACCCAGGCGGCCAGGGAGAGCCTGCCGGCCAGCCCTGAAGTGGCCCTGGAGAGGCTGAAGACGGCCCAGGAACTGCTGAAGAAGGTGGAGACCGAGACCCGTCGCGTCATCTATGATCTGCGCCCCCTCATCCTCGACTCCATGGGCCTGGTCCCGGCTCTGAAGCGATATGCAACCAGCTATGAGGAGCTGTTCGGACTGCCTTGCTCGGTACGGGTTAGCGGCACCTCCTTCCGGTTGCCCACAGATGTGGAGCTGGCCATTTATCGCATGGTGCAGGAAGCTCTGCAGAACGTGGAAAGCCATGCCCAGGCCACCAGGGTTGAGGTCCTTATCAACTTCCGCCCCAGCCACGTGAAGGTCGTGGTGCAGGACGATGGCCGAGGTTTCAATTACGAGGAGGTGCTGCGCCAGGCCAACGAGCATCTGGGCCTCATCGGCATGAAGGAGAGGGCTCAGAGCATTGGCGGTCAGATCGAGGTGGAGTCTTCACCCGGGCAGGGGGCCAGGATCATCCTGACTGTGCCTGTGAACGAAAAGCGGTAGGATTATGGAAGCGATACGGGTCTTCGTCGTGGATGACCACCCGGTGGTGCGGCAGGGGTTGCGCAGCCTGCTGTCTAGCTACCCGGACATCGAGGTCGTGGGCGAGGCTGACAACGGCTTCGTCTTTTTGGAGCAGGTGGCTGACGTGCGCCCGGATGTGGTCCTGTTGGACATCCGTCTGGGCGGCGTCAGCGGCATCGAGGTCGCCTATCAGTTGCGGCGGGTCCGACCCCAAACCAAGATCATCATGTTGACCACCTACGACGACGAGGAGTACCTCTACGGGGCCCTGCGGGCCGGAGCCCATGGCTATCTCCTGAAGAGCATCTCCCACGAGGTGCTGGCCTCCTCCATCCGCTCCGTGCACAGGGGGGAGCGTCTGCTGAGCCCTGAGCTGGTTGGCAAGGTCCTGCAGCGATTCGAGGAACTGGCCAAGGTGGAGGCGCGCTACCAATCCGGGCTGTCGGAGCTGGAGTTACAGGTGCTGGCCCTGATGGCGGAGGGCGCCACCAACAAGGAGATTGCTGAGAAGCTCTACTGGAGTGAGGTGACCGTCAAGCGCAAGATCCAGGACATCCTCACCAAGCTGGAGGCGGCCAATCGGACCCAGGCGGTGGCAGAAGCGATCCGGCGGGGATTGATCTAGTGTGCCTCCGCCAGGTACCATTTGGACGGAAAGTTGATGCCTTTTACCCTTGCCCGTTCCAGAGAATTGTGGTATGATTTATGTGATTCTTTGTCCTTCTTTAGTGTGCTAGAGCGGCAGACCGCACCCGGCCAAGAAAGACCCGCAGGCGGAAGTTGTCGAAGGCTTCGGCGAGCCCTCGGCCTGAGGCTCGGCCCGAAGGCTCAGCCGAGCCGTTGCGGAAGCCGGCGCCGCGACGCTTGATCATCTTGACCATAATGGGGCTATCCAGCTCTTTGTGAAGGACCTCATGGATTCCAGCCAAGACACCCCATATACTCCCCAGTCAGGCACGGACCCTGATGCGGTTGGATCGGGCGGTTGAGGCAACCTGGCGAGCCACAGTATGCTTGTACTGAGCGTAGCCGAAGTGATCGTATGACAGAGCACGTAAAGATTGGAGAGGAACACTACGAACTGCTGAGCCGTCACGCCCGGCGTATCGGCATGTCGCGGGCCGAGATGTGCCGGCGCTCGATTGACCTGTATACGACCGTCGTTAATCAGCCGTCGTTCTGGCGGGCGGTGCAGAAGCTGAACGGGCGCCGGTTGGTGGACGTCATCGTGGCGTTGTTAGGGTTGTGGGTCGAGGGGGTAGTCACCCTGGAAGGTGACCCGGAGTGACCGTGAGGATACCTGAGTAGCCCTGGGTGTACCTATTCGGTATACTCAATAGTTAGGCCACCCCGCAGGTGAACCGAAGAGCCAATATGCGTCTGACACACTTTTTTCGGGGATCGCTAGGGAGAGAAGAGGTCGCGTCGGCGTTTCTGGCCATGGCTCTCGAGGGTTGTCATCGCTTCCGGGATTACTTCCTGTCACTTGTAGCTTCCCCCGAACTGGCCGACAGCCTCAAGCAACGCAAGTGGCAGCTCTCCGTCGAGGAACACGATGTGGATGTTCGCATGGAATCGGACGACATCGTTATCCTCATAGAGAACAAGATCAGCTCGGCCGCAAAGAAGAAAGGCCAGCTTCTTCGCTACTACATGGACGAGCGTGCCCGATCGCCGGATCGTACGATTGTGTGCCTGTACCTCGCCCCTGGGGACGTCGGACAAGATGAGGTCCTCCGAGTCGAGAAGTCTCCTGATTTCAGGAAATCTCGTGACTACGCTCAGCACGTTTCTTGGGATGCGGTGTTGAATTACGAAGTGGCTCCCGACGACGTCGTTGATCGCCTCGTAGAGAGCGGCCTTGCTGAGATCCGGGGTGCGATCGACCGCGCTCGTCAGGCTAAGTATCCGCCAGTGGGTGAGCGCGGTGTCATTCGCAACGTCGTTGACGAGGCAATTGCCCTCCTATGCACCCGTACGTCAGTGCCGCTACGTCGGTGGAGCGGGCGGGACTTCGAGGAGATACTGACGGCGCGAACTCACGTTACGATGTGGTTGGACGTCCTATTCGAAGTGGAGGAAGAGCCACCGTTCGCTCCGCGCAACACACGGGATGAAGCCAGGCACCTTCAGGTCGTGATCCGGTCGCAGTTCAAGCTGGCCGGAGGCACAAAGGCGAGCTCCGCGCTTGGAACATGGTGGAATAGCGTCCGCAGGCAAGGGGGCGTCGAAGTTCCGAACGTAGGCCGTCACGTTCTGCGGGAGGATGGCTGGTTCTCGCACGATACCAG
>JBHIEC010000085.1:0-9749 GCA_046760425.1 Anaerolineae bacterium | reverse complement strand
CAAGCCCTTCGACAAGGCTCAGGGTAAAAGCTACTACTGGGAGCGACTGGACGTGGAGATCACCGTCCTGCCCAACTCCGACATGCAGATCATCGAGACCCAGAAGTTCGTCTTCATTGGTGGCCCCTTCCGCTATGTCTACCGCGACATCCCCACCGATAAGCTGGAGGCCATCACTGACGTCGAGGTCTGGGAGGGGGATCGCCAGTACCGACGAGGGGGGGAGAGCGCGTACACTTACCGCACCTCCCGCGAGAAAGGCGATTTCCGAATCACATGGTGGTATCCCCCCACCAGCGATATGTCCCGCACCTTCACCCTCAAGTACACGGTCAAGGGGGCTCTGCGGATCTACGAAGGCGGCGATCAGGTGTGGTGGAAGGCCGTTTTCCCTGATCGCACCGTCCCTGTGCGCTCCTCGACGGTCACCGTCCACCTGCCCGCTGATTTCAGTGCCGACCAATTGAAGATCGCCTCCTACGGGGCCCCGGCCGAGGGCAAAATCGCTGACTCGCGTACCGTCGTCTTCCAGGCCCGCGACATTGCCCCGGGCGAGGAGTTGGAGGTACGGGTGCAGTTCCCCCATGGCGTTGTCCAGGGTGCCCCGCCCGCCTGGCAGGCGGCCGCCGACCGTCGCACGGCCTACGAGGAGCAGTACAAGCCCCTGGCCAACCTGGGCCTGGGCTTCCTGGGGCTCCTGGTCTTCGTCGCGGGCTCGGTGGGGTTGTATCTCCTGTGGTACACCCGGGGGCGCGACGTGCCCGTGGGCCCCGTGGCCGACTACCTGGCCGAGCCTCCGGATGACCTCCCCGCCGGCGTGGTGGGCACCCTTCTGGACGAGGAGGCCGACATGCAGGACATCATCGCCAGCATCGTTGACCTGGCCCGGCGGGGGGTGATCAAGATGACGGAGATCGAGGAGAGGGGCTTCCTGGGCATCGGAGCGCGACGTGATTTCATCTTTGAGCGGCTAGACGGGGATCAGCCCCTGCGCGAGTACGAGAAGACGCTGCTCAAGAAGCTCTTCGGCCGGCGCGATAAAGTGAAGCTCTCGGCCCTGAAGGAGAAGTTCTACACGGCCATCCCCAGGTTGCAGGAGCAACTCTATGACGAAGTGGTGAGGGCTGGCTTCTTCCACCGCAGCCCGGAGTCAATCCGCCGTATCTACGTCGGCCTGGGCATCGCGGGTCTCATCCTTTCGATCATTGTGGGCATCCTGGCCCTGGTGGTTCTGCTGCCCTACGCCGAGGCAGCCATCTGCCTGCCCCTGGCCTTCGGCGTCATCTCCGGCGGCCTCATCGTCGTAGGGCGCTTCATGCCCCGCAAGACCCGGGAGGGGGCCACTGCGGCCGCCAGGTGGCGGGCCTTCAAGCGCTACCTGGAGAACATCGAGAAGTACACCAACCTGCAGGAGGCCAAGGAGATCTTTGAGAAGTACCTGCCCTACGCCATCGTTTTCGACCTGGAGCGGGGCTGGGTGGAGAAGTTCGCCTCCGTTGACACCCCCGCCCCCACCTGGTACGAGCCCCTGCCGCCCATTATCCTGACCGGGGGCGGCAGACCCCGTCGCCGCGGGCCGAGGACGTACGTCGGCCCGATGGGACGTCCTTCGGCAGGCTCAGGACAACGTCCTGTGGCCAGGGCAGGCCGTGCCAGGGGTGGGAGGCCGCGCCTCCCCACCCTGCAGGAGGGCAGCGACAGCATGGCCCGTTCCCTGCAGGGTATGAGCGATGGCCTGGTCTCCATGCTCAACGCGGCCGGCCGCGTTCTCTCCAGCGCGCCCCGCAGCTCTGGCGGTGGCGGGGGCTGGAGCGGTGGCGGCTTCGGTGGTGGTGGGGGTGGGGGAGGAGGCGGTGGTGGCGCTGGCTAATAGCCCTCACCCCCTCCCCCTCTCCCAACTTTGGGAGAGGGGGAGGGGGGATGGGGGGTAGGGGTGAGGGCAAGGAGAGCATAGATTGATCGGACAAGGCAGGGTTGTGGGGGTCATCCTGGTCGTCGTGGGCCTGATCATCGGCCTGGCGATTTCCATATGGCTTCTTTCGGGCCTGACCGAAGGGACCCTGCGGGCTTCGGGGTTCGCCCTGGGGCTGGTCCTCGTTCTCATCCTGGTCCTGCCCCTCCTCGGCGTTGGCGGCTTCCTTTTTATTCGGGGAACGCGGGAGGCGCGGGCCTTTGCCCAGATGGAGAAGGAGAAGCGGATCCTCAACATGGTGCAGACCCAGGGGCAGATCAGAGTGGCCGAGGTGGCCCTGGAGATGCACCTCACCCTGGATCAGGTCAAGGCCTATATCTACGACCTGGTGGGCAAGGGGCTCTTCACCGGCTACATCAACTGGGACGATGGCGTCCTCTACGCCAGGGACGCCAAGGAGATGCAGACCACCAAGTGTCCCAACTGCGGCGGGGAGCGAGAGGTCGTGGGCAAGGGCGTGGTCAAGTGCCCTTACTGTGGGACGGAGATCTTCTTGTGAAGGCAAAGGAACGCTGTGCTTAAAGCATTGGAAGAGAGGAGAAGGGAACGGGAGAAATTTGTGGACATGGCTCGGACCTACGCCGAAAAGCTGCGCCGGAGGTTGGGCAAACTAACAGCCATCGTTTATGGCTCCGTGTCCCGAGGCGACTTCAATCTGGGCAGCGACGTGGACATCTTGATCATCTCCGAGGGGTTACCCTCCCACCCTTTGGAGCGAATGGAGGTGCTTTACTCCTGTCACGAGCCGCCCTTGGAGCCAAAGGGCTACACGCCTGCCGAGCTCCGCGCTCTTCTGGGTAAGCGCAATTCGGCTATCACGGAGGTTTTGAGGGATGGCATCGTGGTGGTGGATGATCTGGGCTTGACCCAAATGGGAAGGAGGCGAAGGGAGTGGACGTAATGGCAAAAGTCAGAGGGGCCCAGGGAGGGTTGGAGAAACTTGCGGCGATCATCCCCGGCTACCAGGGCTACAAGGAGAAGGAGGCGCGCCGGGAGGCGGACAAGCTGCTGCGGATGCACCTGGCGCGGGGGTTTGAGGAACAGCGGAGGCGGATCAACGAGATCCAGACCCAGTTGACCGACAAGGGTCGGCTGGCCTCGGTGGTGACCCTGGAGCGGGCCATGCTGCGGCTCCAGCTCCTCATTGACCGCCTCAAGACGGCCAGCTATGGCTACGCCGGCTGGTTCGACACCCTCAAGGTCGAGGAGAGAGAGCTGGACGCCCTCTACGCTTTTGACAGCGCCCTGACCGAGGGCCTCGCCCAGGTGACCCGCATCATTGACCTGCTGGCCGAGGCGGCCGCCAGGGAGGAGAACCCCAGCTCCCTGGCCAGCGACCTCTTGGCCACGCTGGAGGAGATCAACACGGCCTTCAGCCGCCGACAGGACGTCATCTTGCAAGAGGGGGAAGGATGGAATTCGAGAACATAGGGTGGCGCGTACAGGAACTGGCGACCTCCATCCCGGGCTACATCGGTTATAGCCAGCGGGAACGGCGGCGAGAGGCGGACAAACGGCTCCGCATGGAGCTGGCCCGACGGTACGACGAGCAGCGAGGGCGGCTGGGCGATCTTCAGGCTCAACTGGTGAGGGAGGGACAACTGGAGGCCCTCGACGACCTGGAGCGGGCCGTGATGAAGCTGCAGCGCTTCATTGACCGCCTGAGGACGGCCAGCTATGGCTACGCCGGCTGGTTCGACGCTCCGACGATCCAGGAAGAGGAGCTGGACCAGCTTTACACTTTCGACCAGTCCCTGGCCGAGGGCGTGGGCCAGGTGGCCCAGGGGATTGATGGCTTAGCCTCAGCTCTGGAGAAAGGCAAAGAGATAGGAGAGGTCCTGAGCCGTCTGACGGCCACCTTGGATGGCCTCAACACCCGCTTCGATCAGCGGCGGGAGCTGCTCTCCAGGGGCAAGAAGCTCCCCCCGACCGATTTACTGAAAGTGCTGGAGCCCCCACCGCCACCCAGCCCCGCCGAGGGACCTATGGCCGCCCTGCGCCCGAAGGATGCCCTGACCTACGCCGGAACCGACTACCTCATCATCGGCAAGATCACCTACGCAGCGCGAGAGGGCCGATGGTACGCTTACCTCCTGCAGGATGAGGGGCCAAGGCGCTGGCTGCGGGTGGGGGATAGGGAACTGGCCATCTACGACGAGGTCAATTTGCCCCTGACGACGCCGCCCTTCGACAGGCTCAGGACAGCGCCACCGGAGACCATCGAAGTAGAAGGCGAGAGCTTCGAGCAGGTGGGACACAGCTCGGCCACGGCCACCGTGGAGGGGCCGACGGGGCGGCGGAGGGGGAGGGTGGAATCCTGGCGCTACGCCTCGGCCTCAGGCGAATGGCTCCTGGTGGAGCGCTGGGGTGAAGAGGTCAGGGTGAGCCGAGGCCAGGCCATTGACGCTGAGGAGCTACAGCTCTGGCCCAGGAAGAAATAGGAAGAACAGAGAGCAGAAGAACACAGAACTCTCGCTCAGCCTGGATCGTCAGATCCAGGCCAAAAGCGGGGATCGTTCGACTTCGCTCACGATAAGTTTGGCAATCCCCTCAGAGCAATTTTGGATCTGAGACCCTAAAAAACATAAGGAGGAAAGGAAATGGGGATTTTGGATCGCATCTCGAACATCCTGCGGGCCAACATCAACGACCTGCTGGATCACGCCGAGGATCCGGAGAAGATGCTGGATCAGATCATCCGCGACATGGAGGGGGCCATCAAGGAGGCCAGGTCCCAGGTGGCGGAGATGATCACCCAGGAGAAGCTGATCAAGGCTGACCTGGAGGAGAGCCGCAGACTGGCCGCTGAGTGGGAGAAGAAGGCCGAGTTAGCCGTGAGCAAGGGCTCCGACGCCCTGGCCCTGGAGGCGTTGCGCCGTAAGAACGACTACGACGCCCACGTTGAGGTCTACGAGAAGCAGTGGACGGCTCAGAAGGAGGCCGTGGCCAAGCTGAAGAGCCAACTCCAGGAACTGGAGGCCAAGTACGAGGCTGCGGTGCGCAACAAAGAGGTGCTCATCGCCCGCCGCAAGCGAGCCATAGCCCAGCGGCAGATCTCCGCTGTCGAGGCCCGGCTCTCCACCGTGGACTACGGCGCTGAGCTGGATCGCATGGAGCGACGGATCATGGAGGAGGAGGCCCGAGCGGCAGCCATGGCCGAGCTGGCGGAGGAAGGCGTGGAAGAGCGCTTTGAGGAGTTGGAGGAGGACGCCGCCCTCAAGGAGCAACTCGCCGCCCTGAAGGCCAAGGTCCTGGGCAAGCAAGGCTGACGTCTGATGTCTGGCGTCTTTTGTCTGGAGGAACACAAATGGCGCGTATCTTCGATGTGATCGAGTGGTTCGACCCTACGGGGAGGGAGTTGGTGCACCGCATCCCGGAGTGGGGCTCGGGTGATTTCCGGTTAGGCTCGCAGTTGATCGTGCGGGAGAGCCAGGCCGCCGTCTTCTTCCGCGACGGCAAGGCCCTGGACACCTTCGGGCCGGGACGACACACCCTGACCACGGCCAACATCCCTCTGCTGGTGGAGTTCCTGAAGATCCCCTTCGGCGGCGAGACCCCCTTCAAGGCCGAGGTCTACTTCGTCAACCTGCGGGAGTTCCTCGACCAGAAGTGGGGCACGCCAGAGCCCATCTCCCTGCGGGACGCTGAACTGGGGATGGTGCGGCTGCGAGCCTTCGGCACCTACTCCATGCAGGTCAAGGAGCCCCAGCTCTTTGTTAATAAAATCGTGGGCACCCAGGGTCTGTACGACACGTCCGACATCGGGGGGTTCCTGCGGGGCATCCTTGTCACCAAGCTGACGGATCTGCTGGGCGAGACAAAGAAGTCCCTCTTCGAGCTGCCCCGGCTGTACGACGAGCTCAGCGCGGGCCTGAAGGCCAAGGCCCAGGACGACTTCGCCGCCCTGGGGCTGGATCTCAAGACCCTGTACATCAATGCCATCAGCCCCACCGAGGAGACCCAGAAGGCCATTGACGAGCGGGCGGCCATGGGGGCCATTGGCAACCTGCAGGCCTATCTCCAGTTCAAGACGGCCCAGGCCATGACCCAAGCGGCCCAGGCCGGCGCCGGTGGGGCAGCGGGGATGGGCGTGGGCCTGGGGGCCGGCGTGGGGATGGGGGCCATGATGGCCCAGATGGTGAGTCAGGCCATGCAGCCCGGCGCGGCCACCATGCTCTGCCCCAGTTGCGGGGCCCAGATTCCGGCCCGCTCCAAGTTCTGCAACCAGTGTGGGGCCAAGATCGGCGAGGAGCTCATCTGCCCCAACTGCAAGGCCGACGTGCCGGCTGGCTCACGGTTCTGCCCCAACTGCGGGACGAAGATCGAGTAAGAGGGAACGTAACCATTCACCTACCTGACTGGATGATGCCCTAGGAGTCCCTGTGAGTTCCCACAAGCCTACTCAAGGAACTCAGGGAAGCCCTTGGGAATTCTGTAGGGCTGATCCCTGACGATAGGGGAATAGTTGCGAGGGAACGGAGACGATGGCACGGCACGACGGCCGGGCTAACGATGAACTTCGCCCGGTACGCATCACTCTGGGTTACCTGGACTACGCCGAGGGGTCGGTGCTCATCGAGATGGGCGCCACACGGGTCCTCTGCGCCGTGAGCGTGGAGGAGAAGGTGCCCTCCTGGCTGCAGGGACGGGGGCAGGGCTGGCTCACCGCCGAGTACGCTATGCTCCCCCGCTCGACCCATTCCCGTACCCCCCGGGAGGTCCTGAGACTCCGGGGCCGCACCCAGGAGATCCGCCGCTTCATCGGGCGCAGCCTGCGGGCCGCCGTTGACCTGGAAGCCCTGGGTGAGCGGACCCTCATCGTGGACTGCGACGTCATCCAGGCCGACGGGGGCACCCGCACTGTGGCCATCACGGGAGGCTACGTGGCCCTGGCTCTGGCCCTGGACAAACTGATCCGTGGCGGGCTGTTGCCGCCCCACGTCCTCAGGACGGCTCTGGCCGCCGTCAGCGTGGGGGTGGTAGATGGAGAGGCCATGCTGGATCTGTGCTACAACGAGGATTCCCGGGCTGAGGTGGATTTCAACGTGGTCATAACCGCCCAGGGGGAGTACGTAGAGGTGCAGGGCACGGCCGAAGGAGCTCCCTTCGCGCGCCAGACCATGGATCGCCTGCTAGATCTAGCGGAGAAGGGGATCCAGGAGTTGCTGGTTATCCAGCGAGAGGTGCTCGGTTAGAATGGAATGCCCTAACTGTGGGGCGGAGATCGAAGGACGACCGGGGCTCTGCCCTGCCTGTGGGTTTGAGTTGCCCGTGGAGCGGGGGGGCAACCGCTGCCCGGCCTGCGGAGCCAGGGTGGCTGAGGAGGCGGAGACCTGCGACATGTGTGGGGCGGTTCTCACAGAGAGGGGTGAGGCCTCCCTGCTCCTGGCAGCCGTCGAGTCTCTTCTGGTCGCCCTGGCTGTGGTTGTGCTGCTGGGCTCCATCTGGCTTCTACGCCCCCGGGAAGTTCAGCCTTCCGCGGGTCCTCTGCCAACACCCCTCCCCACCTCCACCGCTACCCCCACGAGACCGCCCAAGACGCCCACCCCCACAGTCACCTCCACGCCCACCATCACCCCTACGCCCTTGCCCCCATTCATCACCTATACCGTCCAGGCGGGTGATACGCTGATCGGCATCGCTATGGAGTACGGTACGACGGTGGAGGCCATCGTAGCCGCCAGCGGCCTCTCTGGCCCGGAGGAACTGCTCCAGATCGGTCAGGAGTTGCGCATCCCCCTCAAGCCGGAGGCCCTGACGCCTGAGCCTTCGGCTACTCCTGTCCCCGTGACGGGTCTTATCACCCACACCGTACAGGAGGGCGACACGCTTTACTTCCTGGCCATCCAGTATGACACGACGGTGGAGGCCATCATGGAGGCCAACGGGATCACCGATCCCAAGGAGTTTCTCCGGGTGGGCCAGGTGCTGATCATCTCCGCCGGGACGCCAGCCCCCACCGCCACGCCCATCAGCACGCCCTCCCCAACGGCTACCCTCACCCCGACGCTAACGCCGTGGCCTACGCCTCTCCCCAAAGCCACACCCCGCTTCCCCTACCCCGCTCCCGTCCTTCTCAGCCCGCCAGACAACAGCGCCTTTCGGGGCGAGACCACCATCCTGCTCAACTGGGCCTCGGTGGGCATCCTGGCCGAGGACGAGTGGTACGTGGTACAGGTGCGCTACACCCGCCAGGGCGAGATCGAGGAGGTGGAGGAGTGGGTCAAGGCCACCAGTTGGCGCCTGCCCCCTTCCCTGGGCCCCCAGCCCGATGAACCCTCCCGGGTCTACCAGTGGGACGTGATCGTCCTGCGGCGCCCGGGGCTGAACAAGGGCATCGCCATCAGCCCCCGCAGCGAGACCCGCCGCTTCCGCTGGTCACCTTGAAAGCAAAAACGGCCCTCCTCTGAGAGGGCCGTCTTGGTGGATGCCGCCGCCCAGACTCGAACTGGGGACACCCGAATTATGAGCTCGGTGCTCTACCAACTGAGCTACGGCGGCGGGTAGGTCAAAGTGGTTTTTGTCGCGCGCGGTAGCCGCCGTCCGCTGCAGCGACATATTAGCCCGCACCCTCTATTGCTCTGATTGTTCCCGCCACAATATTTCTATCATCTAAAAACTCTACTGGGGCAGCATCCTTGCCATGCTCCCACATGAGTGAGAAGAACCAGATACCACTCTCTCCAATACAGAAATCCGCGGGTGTGAAAGTCATCTTGGAATCAAGTGGTGGCTCTGGTCGTTCAGGGTTGTACTCCGCTGGCCAACCAAAGGCCTCACCTTTCCAAGGCTTCCCCTCAGCGTGCAACTTGGCCGCAAACTTTCTGACTTCATCAAGGTCTGGAATGACGATAGGTATGATAGAGATGTAATTCTCATACGTCTTAACTCTAGCCTTAGCGGTGACCACGTTTCTCCTGCTCCTTTCGCCATGCTTCTAGGATATCATTTTGATATTCTAGCAGAATCCTTTCAATCTCGTTCAGTTCGTGATCTCGAAATCTTCTCGACTTTGCTAATGCAATAGGAGTCATCCAATACTTTGCTTCCTTGCCTTCTTTCCCAACATGGACATGGGGCGGTTCATCGAGGTCTGCTTCGTAAAACCAAAATCGATAGCCCTTGATTCGTAACACAACAGGCATAGTTTTTTCTTTTTGAGCATTTTGGTTCGAGTGATGGTAAGACTTCGGCACTAACCTGTGCGGGCTAACTATTTCTTATACGGAATCCGTCTTTCCCTGGTATCTCGGTGTCTTAGGCGGAATCCGCCTAAACCTCTCCGGCCGTCGCTCCGGGTCATTGTGATCTACTGAGTTTGCTTTCTACATATGCCGATCTAGTAGCGGGGGCAGGACTCGAACCTGCGACCTTCGGGTTATGAGCCCGACGAGCTGCCACTGCTCCACCCCGCATCGCATTAAAATTATACAACATTTTCATTTCGAGGTCAAGCATGAGATCGTTTGTTGGCCTCATCAAGGGGACCTGCCGCTGGGCTGACCTCCTGACGGTGGGCCGGGTTCCTGGGAGCCCTCCACAACCCCCACGGATTTGTCCCCAGGCAGCAGCCAGCCGAGGATATTTCGGATGGCCTCCTCCACCCCCTCCCTGGTCTGCAATTTCGTCAGTTGCGCCTTCAGCTTCTCGATCTCAGCTTCCAGCCCCTTTATGTCCCGCGTCAGCCTCTCCTCCACCCTTTGCAGGTCGTGGATGGTCAATACCATCCGACTCAGGTCGGCGAGGAAGTAGAGGATGAGGATCAGGCCGACGATGA
>JBHIEC010000084.1:0-9767 GCA_046760425.1 Anaerolineae bacterium | reverse complement strand
GAGATTGGGACGGAGCCCTTGAGCGCCGCATAAAGACGGCGCCTGGCTCGATCTGGGGAGCCAGGCGGCGTGCTTTGAGCCGCCGTCTTGAGCATAGGACCCAGAAAAAGGCCGTCTGTGCCAATGCACAGGCGGCTCTTTTTATTGCCATCCCTTAGTAGCTGTTCACCTCTTTGTCATCCCTTCGGCAAACTCAGGACAGGTCTGAGGAGCGCAGCGACGAAGTCTGCCCTGAGCCAGGCCGAAGGGAATCTCTCCTTTTCGCGACGGGGAGACTCTTCGTCTCCGCGGAGTTTATCCTGAACGAAGTGAAGGGCTCCGCCTCAGAGTGACAAGGTGAATGGTTATGTCCCCTGAAGAAGTCTCTGTCAGCCCTGCTCTACAACTACCGCTGGTAGGATGCCACCAGCAGGATCTGGCGTTTCTCCGCCTCCTCCATAGCGGTAGGATGGATGTAGAAGCCGAACATCACCCGCATAATCTCTCCCTTCATCAAGGGTTCCACCAATGCCACATCACGGGCGAATTTCTCCACCTCGCGCCCATGGATGCGCGATTTGGCCTCGCCCAGGACGATCACCTTCCGTCCATCCCTCACCCCCTCGCCATAGAGGTTTAATTCCACCCAATAACCCTCCACATCGAAGATCTTCCTTCCCAATTCAGCCCCTAGCGGGCCCTCCAGCTTCAATCCGTAATGGCGCTCCAGGTAGCCTGGGAGGACGACGCGGGCGATGTCCTCCAGGCCGAAGCCGATGTTTTCGCCTAGGGTGCCCACCTGGCGGGCCAGTTGATGCAAAGCCTCCTCGGTGCGCGTTTGAGCCTGGGCCAACTCCTTCATCTGAGCCTCAGTGCGAGCCTGCGCTTCAGCGAGTTCCGTCTGAGCCTGGGCCAGCTCCTCCAGGTGGGCCTCGGTGCGCGCCTGAGCCTGGGCCAGCTCCTCCAGGCGGGCCTCGGTGCGTGCCTGAGCCTGGGCCAGCTCCAACACTGCGTCCCTCAGGGCGTTGAAATCCTCCCGCGTCACCCGGATTTCCTTGACCCTCTCATCCACGATGGCCACCACGGCCCTGTACATCTCAGCCGTCAGCCCCCCAATCTGTTCCATCCCTTTACTCCTGTGGAGGTTTTCTTCACGGCTATCATGATAACACCCATTAACTTGACTCATTGTCAAAGAATTTGTCATATGTAGATGGCTAGAAAAGATCTCGGTAAACCTCTCGGCGATGCCAGGCCCGATAGACGGTGACCATCCTGGCATCGTCGTCAATGGTATAGACGATCCTATAATCGCCCACCCGCCTGCTCCAAAAGTTTGGCCCCCTCAATCGCCTTGCCTGGGGCGGGCGTGGATCCTCGCGTAAATCCAGGATCGCCTGGTGAATCCTGTTAAACTCCGAGGGGGCATAACGACGGAGCTTCTTCAGATCGCGCTCGGCTTTGGGCTTAAGCAGGGCTCGGTACATGCTCCCCTGCCATCTCCGCCATGACCTCCTCTAACGGCCGCGCCGGTTCCCCCTGGGCCTCGTAAATCTCCACAATATCAGACAGGTCCTCGAGCTTCTCGATCAGGGCCTCAAAGGTTTTGTAGCCCACCAAGACGGCCGTGGGCTCCCCCCGATGCGTGATGTACAGCGGCCCCCCTTCGGTGCCCAGAGCCTCCACCACCTGCGTGAAGTTGCGCCGGACTTTCGTAGCTGACATGATCTTCGTTGCCATAGTCATCCCTCTCCTTGTTCCCATTGGGTTTCACATATTATATCACATACCAGGGGTTTGTCAAGTCCACTCTGCCGATTGACGATTTTGATTTGCAATTGACAATCGCCAATCGCCAATCGTCAATCGTCAATCGTCTCATCCCCTGTTCCTCGGGTCTTGGTTACGAACCTTTTCTATGTGGCCTCAGGAGGGAGGCTGGTTTCAGGGGAGGGCCGTTCCGCCAACTGCACGGCGGTGACGGGGGTTGACATTTTTATGTCGCGCTCTTCGAAGACGCGTAGGACCTCCTCTATCACCTCAGACTTGGTGGTTCGCATCTTACGCGGGGTGTCCACGTAGAACCGGGCCTCCAGCAGCACGTCGTACTCCTGGATGTCTCGTAGCACCACCTGAGGTTCACGGGGGGACTTCGAGACATGGGGATTGGTGGCCACGATCTCCCGCACGGTCTCCACGGCCCGTTTGATATTGTCCCACTCCGGCTCCAGCCCTATACGCACACGAACCCGCAGGTTAGGGCTTTTGGAATGGCTGAAATTGACCACCACGTCGTTGGTCATCATGGAGTTGGGTACGGTGAGGAGCACCCCGTCAGTGGATAGCACCCGTGTGCTCCGGAGCCCGATGTCAATGACATCGCCCCAGGAGCCATACGTTCCACCGATGCTCCGGGGCAGAAGGATGCGGTCGCCGATGTCATATGGTCGGTCGGCGATAATGAAGATGCCCGAGAGGATGTTGGCGAGGACCTCCCGGCCCGCCAGGCCAATGATAAGGCCCACTACACCGGCCCCGGTTAGCAAAGGGGTGATTGATATGTTGAGGATGGAGAGGATGGTCATAAGACCGATGAGGTAAATGGCGTATTCAATCCCCCTGGACGCCAAGAGCACCAGGTAGTCATCAGTGCCAGTAGTAGTCCGCTTGGTGATCTCCAGGCCATACCTCATTATGACCCGACTGGCCAGCCGCCCCACAAGTATGGCCAAGGCTAAGACCAGCAGAGATGAACCCAGTTTCTGCACCAGCCCAAGGGCTACGAACCTGAACAGGTACTCCAAAAGCGATTCCATGACCACCCCCTTCAAAAACACAAGGGCAGCCTGTCCAGGGACAACACTGCCCCATAAGGTTTCAATCCCCGGTATTCCCTCACCCCTGCCAGAGTCTGACCTGCCCGATCCCCTCCGGCCCGCACCGCTTTCCCGGCCCACTTCCCGGATCGCTGGGCCACCCCCTGGCCCCTCTTCACCACCTTCCCCCCTCGCTCCTTGGCTCTTTGATAGCCCCTCTCGACAAAGGCCCGCAGCCGCTCCGCCAAAGGGCTTGGTGGCGGGACCGCCGACACCTCCTCCCCGGCGAAGACAGCCCCCAGGAAGCTGAACCCCTCGTCGAAGGGGACGAGGTGGGTCTTGGCTGCGTTAAGGCTCAGGCGCAACCTCGCCAGGGCTTTCTCAGCTTCGGCCAACGCCCGCTGGGCCTCCCCCTCGTCGCGGCAGAGGATCACGAAATCGTCGGCGTAGCGCACCAGTCTGTATCCCTTTTTGGTCATGGCCACATCGAATTCATGGAGATAGACGTTGGCCAAAAGCGGGGAGATCACCCCACCCTGGGGCGTGCCCAGGGCGCCCGTCTCCCTGCTCAATCCCTTGCGCACCAGGGGCAGGAGGGCTCCCAGGAGGGTCACCGCCACCCCCAGGGCCACGTTGCGGGGCGTAGCCAGCCGACTCACCTGCGGCCTCAGGCGAGGCAGCCCCTTGGCCCGCTTGAGGACGGGTCGGGAGAAGGTCAGCAGCAGGAGCAGGAGATCAGCCGCCAGACGGCGCAGGGCCTCTTCTCGCGCCGCCCCCTCGGCCACTCCCTCCTCCAGAGCCAGATCCTCCTCGACGAAAGAGTAACCGGGTCCTATCCCCTCCCGGTCCAGGAGGTGTTCAATGCCCCAATCCACAGCCCGTTCCATGTACTCTTTGGTCAGGCCGAAGAGGGTATCGAAGGGGATGGTCAGGCCCTCCCGGGCGCTTTCTTCCTCAGCGGCGGCCTGCCCCAGCACCCCCACTTCCAGCCACAGCTTGATGAGCCGCAGGATCTCTCGGTCCTTGATGGTGCGGCGCACCAGATCCATCAGGATCTCCTGATCAATGGTGTCGAAGCAGGACTTGATGTCAGCATCCACCACCCAGGTGTAGCCCTCCGCCCGGTACTCGATAATGCGCTCGATGGCATCCTGTACCGAGCGGTTGGGGCGAAAGCCGTAGCTACAGTCCAGGAATTTCGCCTCGAAAAGGGGCTCGATGACGTTGAGCACCGCCCGCTGAGCGATGCGGTCCTGCACGGCCAGGATGCTGATGGTCCGCTTTCCGCCCCCCTTCTTGCGGATGGACACCTGCTTGATGGGCATAGGCAGGTATGTCCCCTCCTCCAGGGCCAGTGCCAGTTCCGCCATGTTCTCTGTCCAGTCAGCCTCGAACTCCTGGAGGGAGACCAGATCAACGCCCCGGGAGTGGCGGCGGTCGGCCACCCGCACGTTGGAGCGCACCTTGCGCCAGGCGTCCGTCAGGTTCTTGACATCGTAGACCTGGTTGAAGAGAGAGGGCTCTTTCTTCTTGCGCCTGCCGAATCTAAACATGATTCTCACTTTCCATTTATCTCAGGATGAAGCGGGTCACCCGTCGTTCGTCATCGTAGCACACCTCAAAGTGGCTGAACACCTCACTGCGCCCCAGCAGCCGGGGTACCTTCGCTTTTTCGGCGAAGGCTACGGGGCAAAGGTGAAAATCGTCATAGAACCAGGAAATCCGCTTCTGGTTTGGGTATATAGCTAATTAAAATCTCCTCCACGCCCTTGTCAGGGAACAGCGCCCTCGCTTTTTGGAAAGCTTCCAAGGAGTTGCGTCCGGCAGCCACCACCTTGCCATCAACAATGGCCACATCCATGCCCGCGTACTTCTCCTGCTCCTCCAGGGAAATCTGGGGGATGTCAATGAAGATTTCGTCTGTGCTCATCATTCTCACCTCCTCGTGTACAAGAGCCATCGGTTTGCTAACACTATACCACCCCCATGAGGCTCTGTCAACCGCACTACATCGAATTGAGAAAGGAGCGAATACTTCGACAGTTCAGTCAGGTCTTTTGCTCCCAATTTGTTTCTTTCTAGATTCGTTGTAGTGTTTCGGCATCAGAATTCCAGTCCCAGGAGATGGGTACTCTGAAAGCGCAATTCGCCCATCGCGCATCCACCAGATAGCGGAAGCGACGGTATTTGGCCAGGGGCAGGTCCCGTCCCCAGAAGTCGTGCTCCAGGAGCTTGAGGTTCCGCTTGGCTACGGCCAGCTCATCGGATGTTTCGGGAAAGACGGGGACATAGCTGGTTTCCACGTAGTCGTTGGCCTCGCCCTGCAACACCCGGTCAGGCAGCCCCGTCAAACCGGCCCCCAGGGCGTGGATCAGCCCCTGGGGTAGGGGCTGCTCCCCCGCGATCTGTATCTTCAGGAGGAAAGGCCGCCTCAGCCGTCGCAGGTACTCGGTGTATAGCTGCATCCCGATCTTCCCCTGCACCTTGGCCTTCAACCAGTTGACCTTCTCCAGCTCCTCGAAGGTGGCGTAGAGCTCGCTCAGGCCCCTCTCCTCCGCCTCGTAGAGCTTAGTCTGGCGGAGGCTGGCGCTGACCAGGTAGCGGCCGGGGAGGGAGCGGAGAAGCCGGGGCAGGGGATCGAGGGCCTGCCGGCTCCAGACGAAAGGATAGACCAGATAATCCTGCTCCCACACCTGCTCCTCCCTCTCCAGGGGGATAAACTCCTCGTAGCGGCGGATGTCCGCGATCTGGCGGCTGTGGGCGATGTCATCAATGAGGTCCCCCAGGAAGCAAGCCTCGAATTCGGCTTCAGTTGCCGCTGGCACCAGGCGGTAGTCCCTGGGAAAGAGAAGGGCCACCTCCTCCCAGAACTCCAGAGCCAGCTCCCAGGCCTGCTCCGGGTGGGGATCAAACGCCTTCCCCAGGAGAGCAACCCGCACCTCCTCCCCTGTCCCCTGCCCGATGAAGCGCAGGTCCAGGGTGCGCAGGCTGGGGTTGGGGCAGAGATCGTCCTCTGAGGGCTGGTAGAGGCTGGCGATGAACTGGATCTGCTGCCCCAGAATTTCGCGGGCTGTGCCCCGCTGACCAGGGCTCACTGCTGGCCCTGTGGAATTTGCCCTATTCCACAGGGCTGGTCGCACCCTGGCCGCGAAGATGGCGTGATACCCCTCCATCACCCGGGGCACCACCCCCAGGTCATCAAACTCCTCCGATTCGACCTCCGTCTCCTCCCTGTCCGAGACGTAGACGTAGGGCTGTTCCATCTGCTGCTCGTCCACGGAGTTCATCCTCTGGTCTGGTGAGTGTTAGGCATCGGTCAAAACGCTGCTGCTCGGTTAGCGGGCACTACACCTTGGAAAGGTGTAGCTTGCGTGAGGCATCCTTCTCAAGAGCAGCGCTTAGTCAACTACAGGTTTCCAACCTGTAGACCCTCTCAAACCAACCCGCCTCGTCTGGCCGATTAGCGGGCACTACACCTTGGAAAGGTGTAGCTTGCGCTGAGTGTCCTCGTCAATTCCCAAACCGAAAGCTCTACCAGCTCCTCAGGCCGCGCCCTGAGCGAATCACAGTTCCAGCTCTCTCCAGCGCTCCAATCGCGCCAACGGCATATAGCCAGCACGACCGGTGTGGATGGCCTCCTGGTCGCGGATGTATCGCCGCACCTGTTCCACGGCTTCGGGCGGTATCTCGTCAGCGCGGAAACGGCGCCCCCATAGGTTGTTGAGACCGATCTGCTGTTTGAGCCCATCAAACTCCAGAAAGATGCGCCGCGCCGATTCGCCCTTCAGTTGGTGCATCACATCACTCAGGTTTTCTCCGATGCGCACAAAGATCAGCATGTGGGCGTGATCCAACCAGGTGTTCCGCTCCACCAGTTGGAAGCCATGCTGACGGGCAATCTCGTCGAACCAGTAGTGCACTCGTTGTCGCACCTCACCGGCCAGCACCGGGCGACGGCGCTTGGTAGGGAAAGTGACGTGGTGATAGGCGTTGGGGCGATATTTGAAGAGTTGGCGAAAGTCCAGTTGTTCGTTCACGTCGTTTCTCCTCCGGTTTAGTGAGCGCTGAGCATCAGTCAAAACGCTGCTGATCGGTTAGTGTGCACTACACCTTGGAAAGGTGTAGTCTGCGCCGGATAGCCTCGCAAGAGCAGCTCCAGGACAACTACAGGTTTCTAACCCGTAGATCCCATAAACCAACCCACCTCGCCTAGCCGATTAGCGGGCACTACACCTTGGAAAGGTGTAGTCTGCGCCGGATAGCCTCGCAAGAGCAGCTCCAGGACAACTACAGGTTTCTAACCCGTAGATCCCATAAACCAACCCACCTCGCCTTAGAAAAACGGGATCTACTGATCCTCATCCGCTGCCGTCCCTACAGCCAATTGCAAGAGGGCCTCCCGAACCAGGTCGCTCAGGTAGCAATTCTCGTCCCAGGCGAACTCAAAGGGCGTCTCGCTCCCCTCGGGGCCGATGGTGGTGGTGCTGGGGGCACCTTCAGGATATTCGGGGGGACACTCGATTCGGAGCTCATACCCCTGGTAGGTCACGGTGACCACTGCTATGCGGCCATGGCGCAAAGTCACCTCGAACTCTGCCCCCTTGATCTTGGCCAGCTTCGCCTCCTCCAGGCGCAGGCGCTGACAGGGGTCATGCAGCTCAGGACGGGGTAAGAAATAGCTCCTCGGGGTCGTGCTCTCCTGGAAAGCCCTGAGCGCCTGGATGCCCTGCTCCACCACCGGCTCGACCTCACTGATCACCGTTTCCGGCCTGCGCCGCGGCGAGACGCCCAGGCTCCCCAAGGTACCACTCTTGGCCGCCGCAGTGGTGATCTGGGCCATGCCCTTGATCGCCTCGAGCCTCTCCTCGTGCTGGCTCTTTGTCTGGAGGATCTCCAGCTCCTTGGCCGTGCGCCACTCCTCCTCCCGGCGTTTCAGTTCCGCCTGCCACTCCCGTTCGGCCCGCTGCATCTCGGCCACCTCGGCCTCCATCTGAGCCTGGGCCAGTTTCACCCTCTCCTCTTCCTCCATCTTGCGGCGAGCCGTCTCTGCCTCGACGAGGGCCACCTCCTGCTCCCGCTTGGCGATCTCCTTCTGGGCCTTCAGGAGGACCAGTTGGGCCTCATCCCGCTGTCGCTGCAGCTTCTTCTCCTCGGCGATGCGGGTTTTCTCCACGGTGGCATCCTGGATGATCTTGATACGCCGCTCATCCCCCTTCCGCTGGGCGATGGTCACGTTGATGATCTCCAACCCTTTGAGGCTGGGATTCCCCCTCATGCGCTCCAGGATCTGCTTGGCCACCTGGTCAACCCCCCCGGACACCTCTTCGGGCACCCCCGTAAGGGCGTCGTGGGGCATGGCCTCAATCTGGGCCAGGATGCAGGAAGTGGCCACCGTGGTCAGCGCCTCCAGGGGGTTGAGGCTTTGAGCGATCTCCACCGGGTCGCCCACCCGGAAATCCACGGCCACCCACAGGGTCACGTTCCACTTGTCCACACTGAGGGCCGTCACAGGGGGGATCTCTCGCGTCTGAGAGGTCATGTTGACCACCTGCACCATGGCCCGGCCCAGGGGCACCTCGAAGAGGCTGTAGGTGCCTGGGCCATAGACCTTCTGGACCCCCCCTGCCCGTCAGCACGGCGCTCGTGCCGGGGAGCACCGTCAGTTGCCCGAAGAGGTTGAGCAGGCTGCGGTCAACCTGCTCGGGCGCCGTGGCCAGGCCATTGAAGGAGAACTGAGGGTACTCCTGCTCCTCCTTCCTCGGTGCCAGCTCCCTCTCCACCGAAGCAGCGATGCTCTTCATGGAAAGGCGCGGGCCTTCCCCAGCGCTCATCTCTTGAGAAGCGTTCGTCATCCCACTCACCCTCCTTAAATTTAACGTGGTATCCCATATCCGTTTATCCGTTCCCTATCCGTTGATTATCTCGTACTTCCCATGCCCAAACACGCAGGCTTTGCCCACGTGCACCAACTGACCTAGGAGAAGGAGCGCCATGAAAGGGGCCAGCTCTCCTCTGTAGCTCACCTCCCCCATGAAGCCGCCCAGCTTCATCTTCATCTCCTGCCGCTTAGAGTAGCGCCCCCAGTCCACCCACCCCGTCTCCGCTCTGGCCATCTCCACTTCCTTGGCCCGCTCAATCGTTCCCTGGTAGTCGTACTCCCAGCGCTCGCCGCAGTGAAAGTAGTAGAGCGACGAGACCCGCCGCAGGATATTGCGGATCAGGACGTGGAACTCGGGGCGGGAGACGTAATGCCCCTGGTACTTCACTCTGGTCGGGGTGAGGAAGCGCACCGTCACCTTGTGCTCTCCCATCCCGGCCGCCTGAGCCTCGATCTCCTCATAGCCCACACTCAGGTCCCGGTCGCAGACCATCTCCTCTCTTGCCGAGTAGATGGTCGCTTCCGTCCCCTCGAGGGGTTGGACGGCCGCCACCTCCTGCAGGGTGTACCTCCCCTCCCCCGCCCGATCCCCACATTTCCCAGTTCGCGGAAGACGACGATGAAGTAAGGCAGGTAGTTGATGGCCCTGCCCACCAGGACGAGGCCGAACTCCAGGAGTTCGCCCGGCTGGTAGCGGGTCCGATGGTCCAGCGGCGGCTCGATGACGAAGGGCACCGGCACGTCCGAGTAGGTGCGGAGCACTTCGGCGTCGGCCGGCGGGCTGGTCTCGAAGAGATAGCCGTAGGGGCAGTTGTTCTTCAGCAGGCAGGCATCACAGGTCGGCACATCCTTCTGGAAGCAGACCGTGCGCTTGAAGACGTGCCCGAAGCCGCCCCGCAGGGTACTGCCCTTGTAGGGTGGCAGCTCCAGACGATCCCGGGCTTCCAGAGAGAAGCGGTATTTGGCGATGCGCAATCTCTCCAGCATCTTTCCCTTCCTTCAGTTTGACAATCTTAGCCTTTCGTAGTATACTGTATTTGGATCGGGCGGCCTACCGACTTCCCGGCACATCACCGGGATGTAAGTAGGTGCAT
>JBHIEC010000083.1:0-9812 GCA_046760425.1 Anaerolineae bacterium | reverse complement strand
AGGTTCCGGCTCCTCGTGGGGCAGAAGCAGGCTGTGCAGCACGTAGCCGGGCAGGAGGAAGAGGGCCAGGCAGGCGACGATCCATAATATATCCATCACTCGAGTTACGAGGTGAACTGCTCCCCGCCGTCAAATGTTAAGGCGTGTGCCTCACCAGGACCAGGGGCAGGTACAGGGTTCGCCGGCCGGGGGAGTAGTTCTTGTAGGCGAAGGGCACATAGGCACGGCTGGGTGTCCGCGTCGGGGTGGGTGTGTCTGTAGGTGTGGAAGTGGGGGTTGGCGTTATCGTGGCTGTAGCTGTAGGCGTGGTGGTCGGCGTGGCCGTCAGGGTGGGTGTTGCGGTGGGGGTGTTGGTTGGCGTGGGCGTGGCGGTCGGCGTATCGGTAGGTGTAGGGGTCAGGGTTGGGCCCAGGGCCGCCGAGCGATAGCGCTGGCCGTAGATGTCCGCCCCGCCCGCGGCGGCCTGCTGCCAGGCCAGCAGATACTCCCGTCTGAGGCTGTTGTAGGCCAGGGCGGGGAAGCTCTGATCCTGAGCTGCGCTGGAGATGCTGAAATTAGCGCAGGGCCCACAGGGTACAGGGGTCCCCTCCTCATTTAAGGGCTTGCCCATGTTAGAGACGAATTGGCCGTAGATGTCGCGGTCGGTGCTGCTGTATCGCCCATCGCTCCAGGCCACCAGATACCCCTCGCTCCCTCCTTCAGGCCGATGATGGGCGACCTTGGGCCTGATCCCCTCTCCAATGCCATCTTCCTCAGCCGCGATTTCCAGCGGTTCGTCGAGCAACCGTTCGCCGTCGCTGGAGAGCCGCTGTCCATAGACGTTCTCCGCCGTCTCGCTCTCCCAGACCACCAGATACTCGTTGTCCCCGCTGTTGTAGGCCACAGCGGGGACCGGAGCCGGATAGGGGTTGAACTGCGAGAAGATGGTGAACCTGCTGTTACGCAGCCCACCAACACTTGACACTCGCTGCCCATAGATCCCGATGTCATCTCGCCGCCAGATCACCAGATACTCATCGTTCCGGCTGTTGTAGGCCACGGCAGGATAGGTATGGTCCCCTCCCCCCATAGAGACCTCGATGAACCCCTCCCCCAGCCCCTGGCCGCTCGCTGATATACGCCGCGCGTAGATGCGTTTATCGTAGACCACGAGCTGGCCACCCTCATCGAACTCCTCATAGTAGTTCTTCCAGACGATCAGGTACTCGTCCTGGGCCGGATTGTAGACCATATCGGGGTCGATCTGGTCGCCGATCTCAGTGACGATGGGGAGATTGATCGCCGGGTCAGCGCCGGGGTCCCCAGCCTCGTCGAGGAGCTCCCCCTCTGCGGACACCCGCTGGACGTAGATGTCCCACTCCCCTCCACGACGATCCTCCCAGGCCACCAGGTACTCGCCGGCCAGGCTGTTGTAGGCCACCACCGCGTCCCGCTGATCGTTTGGGGCCGTGGAGATGGGGAGGGCGTCGCCCACCAACTGGCCGCCGGCTGCGACCAGTTGCCCATAGATGTCCCACCCTCCCCTCCGCTGGTCCTCCCAGGCCACCAGGTAGCGATCACGGAGGCTATCGTAGGCCAGGGTGGGGTTCCTCTGCTCGCCGGCCTCCTGGGAGATGGGGAAATCCTGACCGAAGGGGAGATCCGCGTCCTGGGGCTGCGACGGCCCCCGTGCTCGACTAGCCACATCGAGCGGGTCGAAGGGGGCCGGCACCTGTCGAGAGAGGCCGGCAGAGCTCAGGGTGAAGGAGCCCAGAGGCACATAGCCGGCCAGGGCTCGTTCCTGCCCTGGCCGGAAGAGCTGATCCACCAGGAGGGCCACTCCCAGGAACAGAGCCAGGCAGAGGACCCAGCGGATGGTGCGGTTGGAGGAAGGCATAACCTGTTGAGACAAGCTCGGCGACCGCTTGCCAGGTGGCCGCTTGTCACTGCTGCGTGTGCTTATCACCGCCGTGTGCGCTTGCGAGGCCCGGCTTTCTGGCGGTGCCGATAGGCCATGATAGCTGCACAGACAATGATGGAAAAAACGGCGATGATCTGGGCCACGGGGATACCGCCCACGGTCCAGGCATCCGGCCGCTGAAACTCGACGAAGAAACGCCCCAGGGGATAGAGGATACCGTACAGAAGGATGATGTCGCCTTTCAGCAGGCGATCGCTGTAGCGGCGGCCCACGACCAGCAGGACGGCGAAGACCAGCAGGTTCCACAGAAACTCGTAGAAGAAGGTGGGATGGAAGCGGGCATCCGGAGGGAGGTTCCGAAACTGCTCCAGGCGGTAGGCGGGGTCAATGGGGATGCCCCAGGGGAGGGTGGTGGGGTAGCCGTACAGCTCCTGGTTGAAGAAGTTGCCCCAGCGCCCGATGGCCTGCGCCAGGATGAGGCCCGGCGCGCCGATGTCGAGCCAGGTCAGGAAATCCAGCTTGTTGAGCCGGGCGTAGAGGTAGATGGCGGCGATGCCGCCGGCGACCGCCCCGTAGATGCCCAGGCCTCGCAGACCGCCCTTCCAGAAGGCGATGATGTCAAGGGGGTGCTGGCGGTAATAGTCCCACCCTACCCCGCCCACGGGACTGGAGATCACATGATACAGGCGAGCGCCAATGAGGCCGAAGATGAGGCACAGGATCAGGCCGTTCCAGACGTGATCCGGGTCCTCGCCGCGCCGCCTGGCCTCCAGGGTAGCTACGTAGGCGCCTACCAGCGCCCCTATGGTGATGAGGAGGCCGTACCAGTAGATGGTGAAAGGGCCTATCTTGAAGGCAATGGGGCTCATGACGACTTCCTTTCTGTGGTGATGTGTGTCTCTCAGCAGCGGCCCAATTATAACCCATTACCGCTTCTGCGTCAATTTGCCTTTTCTGTTGATCTAGGGTATAATTGTTACGCACCACGGCCCTTGAGCCACAGGATGGTCAGCTCCGGAACTCCCGAGGTAAGCTGAGTCACTAACACTCTGCCCTCCCTATGCTAATATGAGCTATCAGAGAAGGGAGAGCAGAGAATGCCGTCTAGACTCCAGGTCTTCGTCTCCGACCATTGTTGGGGCTGCCGGGAGGCGAAGGCGATAGCCCGGGAGGTAAGGGCCCGGTTCCCTGGCCTGACTGTGCAGGTGATTGATGTGGACGATGAGGCCAGCGAGAAACCCCCTCAGGTCATTGCTGTGCCTACTTACCTCTGGGATGGCCAGGTGCTGTGCCTGGGCAACCCGGAACGGGGGTGGCTCTATCAGTACCTGGCCGAGGTGCTGAACCAGCCTGCCAGCCAATAAGGGCCTGGAGGTCGTAAGCGCTCGTATCGCCATGGCCCGTTGTGAGCGCTTAGGAGGAGGCCCTGAATAAAAAAGGAGGACAGATATGGCTGCCGTTTCCCCGCTGAGCTTGAAGCGACAACAGATGATCAGCAAGCTCAGCTACCTGTCGGAGATCGACATCTTCCGTGATCTCACCCCGGAGGAGATGGACTGGGTAGCGAACATTGCCACCATGACCACCTGCGAGCCGGGGAAGGTCTTCTACATGCCGGAAGAGACCGGCGAGGCCCTCTTCCTGCTCAAAAAGGGCAAGGTGCAGATCTACCGCATCTCGCCTGAGGGCAAGAAACTGGTCATCGCCACCCTCAGCCCTGGCACCATCTTCGGGGAGATGTCTCTCACCGGGACAGGGATGCACAACACCTTTGCCGAGGCCGTGGAGGAGTGCACCCTGTGCGTCATGAGCCGCGCCGATCTGGAGCGGATACTCCTGGACAAGCCCAAGGTGGCCCTGCGCATCGTGGAGACCCTGGGCAAGCGATTGAAGGAGGCTGAAGCGCGCCTGGAGGACATCGCCTTCAAGAGCATCCCGGCCCGACTGGCCTCCCTTCTGCTGCGCCTCATGGAGGAGCACGGCCGGAGCATCGTGGGCTACACCCACCAGGATCTGGCGGAGATGATCGGCACCTACCGCGAGACCACCACCCAGACGCTGAACAACTTCAAGCGCCAGGGGTTGCTGAGCATCGGGCGCAAGCGGCTGGAGATCCTCAGTCCTGAGGGCCTGAAGAAAATCGCCGAGAAGTGAGCGTCCGAGCCCCTACGCATCTGCTCGCTCCGCGCCACGAGCAGATGCGTCACCAATCACCACATCAGAGCATGCCCTGAAGCGCCCTCGCCTGGCTGGAACTGAGAGCTTCATCCTGCCAAATTCAGTAGATCACAATCGGAGGACGTGAGCCTGAGAAGCCGTCTGGGGGACTCAGGCAGTGTCATACAGGGAGGGCCACCATGGAAGAGGCAAAAGAAGCGCCCAGGGTCTCCGGCACCCGGACGACCCTCATGCGCCTGGCTGCTCTGACCTTTGCCCTCCTCATCACCGCTGCCATCCTGGCCTATCGCGATCAGCTCAAGGGCCTGGCCGTCTATGGCTATGGGGGCATCTTCCTCATCAGCATCCTGGGCAATGCCACCCTGCTCTTCCCTGTCCCTGGCCTGCTGGCCACCTTCGTAGGGGGTGGCCTCTTCAACCCCCTCATCGTGGGGTTCATCGCAGGCGCAGGCCACACCCTGGGTGAGCTGACGGGTTACCTGGCCGGCTACGGAGGCCAAGCCATCATCGAGGATCAGCGGCTGTACCAACGCCTGGTGAGCTGGATGGAGCGCCACGGCGACCTGACCATCTTCATCTTCGCCGCCATCCCCAACCCTGTCTTCGACGTGGCCGGCATCGCCGCCGGGGCGCTGCGCTTCCCCCTGTGGCGCTTCCTGCTGAGCTGCTGGGCCGGCAAGACCCTCAAGACCCTGGCCGTGGCCCTGGCCGGCACCCAGGCCATCCACTTCCTGGAACAGTTGCCGTGGTGAGGGGTAGGGAGCTGCTGCCATGAACGTGCTGCAAGCCATCAAGGAGCGGCGGAGCATCCGCGAGTTCCAGAGGAAAGAGATCCCGCCCCAGGCTCTGGAGGCCCTGAGCGAAGCCCTCATCTGGGCCCCCAGTGCGGGCAACCTCCAGAGCCGGCGCTTCTACTTCGTGTTCAACCAGGAGGTCAAAGAGCGCTTGGCCCGGGCGGCCTTGAACCAGGACTTCATCGCCCAGGCTCCCCTGGCCATCGTGGCCTGCGCTGACCACGACCGCGTGGCCTGGCGGTACAGGGAGCGAGGGGTGAGGCTGTATTGCCTCCTGGACGTGGCCGCCAGCATCCAGAACCTGCTCCTGGCGGCCCACGAACTGGGTCTGGCCACCGTCTGGGTGGGGGCCTTCCGCGAAGAGGAGGTCAGCCGAATTCTGGGCCTCCCTCCCCACCTGCGCCCCATCACCATCGTGCCCGTGGGCTACCCGGCCGAGCACCCGGCGCCCCCACGGCGGGTGTCCAAGGAGGAGGCCATCGTCTTCGTGCGCTGACATCTTTGAACGTGCTCACCCTCACAAGCCCTTCTTGGGCTCATGCGCTCGACAGACGGGGGAGCACGTTCAACCGCCAGTGAGAGCATAGGTAAAGGGCATCAGATAGTACCTGATGCCCTTTTCGTCTCTCCAGGGACTCGGGGCCCCGAGCCACGGAAGGCTATGGATTACCGCCATGGGTCCTATGGATCATAGTAGCAGGGGTACCACCAGGGGTAGCAGCCGTACCCGTACCAGTAGCGGGGATAGTAGTAAGGGTAGCGATACGGGTAACCACACCAGTAGTAGCCGCCACGCCAGCACCCTCTGCCCCAATAGCCGCCCCAGGATCCGCTACCCCAGGATCCACCGGACGGAATGTACAGCACCTGGCCGGCGTAGATGAGGTCGGGGTTTCGCAGCCCGTTGGCGCGGGCGATGGCCCAGGGGCTGACGCCGTAGCGCCGCCCGATGGAGAAGAGCGTCTCCCCCGACCGTACCACATGAGCTGGATCTGAGGCTGGTGGCGCCGCCAGGCTGACCGTGGCCCCCAGCAGGAGCTGGAGTACCAGGACAGTCACCAGCGCCACCACGACTTTGCGTCGAAAGGATAGCGAGCCTTTCATTTCCCCCTCCTTCCTCCCTTCCGAAGAACAGGCCCGTTCTCGTCCCTAATGGAGAGACGCTAACATTATACACCTTTTTGGGAAAAATTGCAACATGACGGGAAACTTCATTAGTGCATAACCGATGGGTTAAGTTGTACGGAGTGCAGCCGAACGGCTGCCCCCAGGCGGGCTTGCGCCCGCACTCCAGTAGTTATCATTAGAGACTCCGCACTGACTTGACATGCTCAACCTTTTGTAGTATGATGCCTCAGGACATCAGCACATCAATGAAGGAGGCAATGACCCAATGATAGCTGATCTGACCACTCAGGCGGGCATAACCGTGGCTGTGGGCATCATCATTCAGGCCATCAAAGGGCTGGTCCCGGACGAGTGGGCCAAGGCCATCCCCCTTATGGCGCTCCTTCTGGGCGTCCTCATTGGGGCGGGGTACAATTTGGCAACGGGCAGGGACGTGGTCAGGGGAGCTGTAACAGGCTTCTTCGGCGGTGCCACGGCCTCAGGCCTGTACGATGTGGTAGCACCCACCAATGTCCTCCCCTCGCGGACCCAGATGAAGAGGATGCTCGGCAGGGCGTAGGCCCTGACAAGCGCATAACCCGGGAAGCACAGAAGCCACTTGTGTCAGGCGCAAGTGGCTTCTTCCCATCTAGTACCCTCCTCACCTTCTATCCCGACACTTGGCGCAGTAGCCCGTTATGTCAATATTAGTATGGGTGATCTGGAAGCCGTACTGGCGCGCCACCTCTGCCTTCAGTTCCGCCATCAGAGGGCTCTCGAACTCCACAATCTCCCCACAGCCAGCGCAGATCAGATGGTGATGCTCCTTGGCGGGCTTGAGCTCGTAGTGGTGGTGGTCCTTGTCGAAGTAGCGCTCCTCGACCAGGCCCACCTCTTTGAGCAGGCCCAGGGTGCGGTACACGGTGGAGAGGCTGATATGCGGGTCCTCCTCCTTGGCCCGACGGTACAGCTCATCGGCATCCAGGTGCCCGTTGCTTTCCCGGATGATCTTCAGCACGAGGCCCCGCTGTGGGGTGGCCCGCACACCCTCGGCTCGCAAGACCTTCCTGGCTTCCCAGATAGCTTTTTCGCTCGATGACATCCTCGCCCTATCCCTTTCTCACACTGTGCTGAACACCTGGCGCAGTTGGGGGATCACCTGCTCCAGACCCAGGTACTTCAACCTTCTTGTTACTCAACCACGATATCCACGAAGGCTGTCATCCCCCAGCGCAGGTCAGGGTCCTGCTCGTCCAGCTCGATGATGACGGTGTAATTGGTGCCTCCTTGCTCCAGGCTGGCTTTGGGGGCGATCCGAGCTACCCGTCCGGTGAGCTTTCGCTCCGGCAGGGCGTCAAAAGTGATCTCCACCCGCTGTCCCACATGGACCTTGGCGATGTCAACCTCGTTGAGATCGGTGGTCTCCACCCGAAGACGGGACAGGTCACCCAGGACGAGGACGGGTGCCGTCAGGCCCCCTTCGCTCATCCCCAACGACATGCCCACGATCTCGCCTTCCCGGGCCAGCACCTCGCCCACTGTACCGTCAAAGGGGGCGAAGAGGCTGGCATCCTGCAGGGCAGCCTGGGCCTGGGCCAGGATCGCTTCCGCCTCGCGGACTTGGGCCTCGGCCAGGGCGATCTCCTCGGGCGTGGGGCCGGCCTCCAGGGCGGCCAGCTGGGCCTCGGCCTGGGCCACCTGTGCCCGGGCTCCCTCCACCTGGGCCCGAGCGGCATCCACCTGGGCCTGGGCCAGGTCTACCTGAGCCTGGGCCATGGCTTTCTCCTCCTGGGTGGGGCCGGCCTCCAGTTGGGCAGCCTCTATCTCAGCCATGCGGACGGCCACCTCGGCGCTGAGGACGTTGGCCTCAGCGGCGTCCTTCAGGTAGTCGGGGTTGGCCTTGTTCCCCTTAACGCCATCCCGCTCGGCCTGAGCGCCCCAGAGCAGGTCCCTGGCCTGATCAACGGCCAGCCTGGCCAGTTCCCGCTGGTACGAAGTAGCGCCGACCAGGAGCTTGGCCTGGGCCGCTCGGGCCTCGTCCAACCCCGCCTGAGCCTGAGCCAGTTGGGCCTCAGCGGCGGCCAACCCGGCCCGGGCCGCAGCCACGGCTTGACGGGCAGCTTCGATCTCTTCGGGGCGAGCGCCGGCCCGCACCCGGGCCAACTGAGCCCGGGCTGCAGCCAGCCTCGCCTCGGCCTGGGCCACCTGGCGTTCCAGGGCCGTGGCGTCCAGGTGGGCCAGCAACTGCCCTTCCCTCACCTCGTCCCCGACCTCCACGGCGATCTCCTCCACCCGACCGCCCGTCTGGAAGCTGAGATTGGCCCAGCGGGCGGGCATCACCACCCCTGTAGCCGACACCACGCGGGGGATCTCTTCTTCCATCGTCTCGGATGGGGGGACCTGGGGCTCCTGAGCCACGTACCGGGTGTAGCCATAGTAGCCCAGGCCCAGCAGCGCGGCTATCACGATGATCCCGACAATTGTTCTGCGCTCCATTTGCCCTCCTCCTTGCCAAGGATGGCCCTCTTCGGGTTGATGCCATATGGATGCCATATGATGGGAAGGTCACACCAGCTCTCGCAGCAACCGACGTATCCGCTCGCCCTGAAGGGAGGGCTGTCCACCCACGACCAACCCCAACTTCTCCAGCTCCTCCACCTTGCCGGCCCTGATCAGCTCCCCCAGGCGGGTGTGAGCGAACTCGCGCAGGTCTTCGATGAGGGGCTCGGCGACCAGGTGGTCATCCACGATGCGGCCGTCTTGCAGGGTCACTCTCCGTCGGGTGGCCCGGGCCACGGCTCGGTCGTGGGTGACGACGATGATGGTCGTGCCCCGGGTTCGATTTAACTCTCCCAGCACGGCCATCACTTCGGCGCCGCTCTGGCTGTCCAGGTTGCCCGTGGGCTCGTCGGCCAGGACGATGGCCGGCTCGTTGGCCAGGGCTCGGGCGATGGCAACCCGCTGCCGCTCGCCGCCGGAGAGCTGGGCGGGCAGGAAGTGCAGACGATCGCCCAGGCCCACCAGATCCAGCAGTTCCGCAGCCCGCTCCCGCCGCGCCCGGGGGGAGATGGGCTGGCCCATCATCGGCACCTCGACGTTCTCCAGGGCGGTCAGCGTAGGGATCAGATTGTGCAACTGGAAGACGAAGCCCACCGTTCGCGCCCGGAAGCGATCCAAATCCTTGACAGTCGCCAGGTCCTGGCCCTTCACGATCACCTGGCCGCTGGTGGGGCGGTCCAGGGCGCCGATCATGTTGAGCAGGGTGGATTTGCCGCTGCCCGAGGGGCCCATGACGGCCAGGAACTCGCCCTCGTGCACGATCAGGTTGACCCCGTCCAAGGCTCTTACCTCGGTCCCGTCGCCGTAGATTTTCGTGAGGTCTCGTGTTTCGACGATGATGTCGGTTGTCGTCGTCATCTTTACCCCCTTGGAGGGATTAGGGACTAGGGATCAGGGATCGGCGATTCCTGCCCCCTAGTCCCTTGTTCCTAGTCCCCTTCCCTTGTCCCTGATCACTCATATCTAAGCGCCTCCACGGGCTGCAGGCGCGCCGCGCGCCAGGCCGGGTAGAGCCCACCAACGGCCCCCAGCACGAGGGCGGTGGCCAGGGCCTGGACGAAGAGGCCGAGGCTGAAGCGGCCCTGCACGAAGCCAGCCATGAGGGGAATGCTATTGAGCAGCACAACCACCACGATGCCGGCCACGAGGCCCGCCACGCCGCCGAGCAGGCTCAAGGCCAGCGATTCGAGCAGGATCATCCTCAGCACCCGCCCTTTGCGCCAGCCCAACGCCCGCAGCACACCGATTTCTCGTGTGCGCTCGAAGACGCTCAT
>JBHIEC010000082.1:0-9872 GCA_046760425.1 Anaerolineae bacterium | reverse complement strand
GGCGCAGGTCATGCCCTGCACCGGCAAGGTCATCTGTTTGGTAGCCATAAACCATCAACCTCCTCTCTACTCCTGGCCTCCTTCAGGCCAGGGAGCAAAATACTCCAAGCTTGCCCCATCCAATGCCTGGGGGGATCATAGCTTGGCGGTAGTATCGAAAACATCCAACAACTCGCCGATGACCCGCTCCCTCTCGGCGGGGTCCTGGCTGCCGATGGCCGTGGTCACACAAGTGTTGAAATGGTCGCCCAGGATCAAAGTGTTCACTTTATCTATGGCCCGCTGGATGGCCAAAGTCTGTTTGATGATGTCGATGCAGTACTTATCCTCCTCCACCATCCGCTGCACGCCCCGCACGTGACCTTCGATGCTTTTGAGGCGAGACAAGACTCGCTGCTTGTGGTCTTGAGGCATGCTCCCACCTCCGCTCTTAAATCCCCTCCCCCTAGGGGGGGGATTATACAGCTAATAGTATAACACAAGAAACCCGATTTGTCAAGTCAGTAGCCGGGATTTCCAAGTAATTCTGACCCGTGAAGGCTTGCTGAATTAGGGCAACTCCCAGCGGAAGACCCGCTCCGATACTCCAGCTACGCCCCGGATAACGACTTCAAGCCACTGGACACCTTCCAGATTCACGGCGGGGAAATAGAGGGTACCGTTGACGTGGTGGCCGCCCATCGCCCCATCCCAGCGTAGCGCCGCCACCTCATCCCCCCGGTCGGTGCGCAGCACGGCCAGTTGCGCCAAGTCGTAGCTCAGATCCACG
The DNA here is from genome assembly GCA_046760425.1 of Anaerolineae bacterium. Lineage (GTDB taxonomy): Bacteria > Chloroflexota > Anaerolineae > JBHIEC01 > JBHIEC01 > JBHIEC01. The sequence goes on along the minus strand of JBHIEC010000082.1, from coordinate 9,103 downwards.
GAGTGGGTGTTCATCCCCACCCGGAAGTGGAGCGTGTCTTCCGGCCGATCCAGGTTCAGCGGCGTGACATCCACCACCACGCGGCCGGCATCGCTGAAGCGGGTGGGGAACGTCTGCACCGTCTCGTGGGAGCCTGTCACCGTGGCGGTGGGCTGCGGCCTGGGAGTTGGCGCCGTGCAACCTACCAGCAGCACGACGGCCAGGCTTACAAAGATCCGTCCTGTTACGTACGACCTTCTCATGGCTCTGCCGACACCTCCTGAGCATAGAGCATGGCCAGGGCCCGCCGCCGCTGGCGCCGCAGCAGGCGCAGCATGACGGCGATGCCGATAAGGTTGGTGACGAGCCCGACGGCCATGAACCAGGCCTTGTACTCGGCCAGGAAGACGGCGGCCGCTGAGAGGCCCATCAGAGGTAACAGATCGGTGACGTGGTGGGCGCAGCAGGCCACCATGGCCAGGGTCGAGGTGCCGGTCCCGGCCCCGGTTAAAGCTCCGACCGTGCGCGTGCCGTCGGGCAGGTGCAGGCCCCGCTTCAGATAGACGAAGAGCCCCACCTGGAGCCCGAAGCCCAGGATGATGGGCACCACGAAGGGGGCATCCTGGCGGAAGAGCTCCAGGGCGTGGGACCAGGATTCGGCGACGGTGACGAGGGCCAGGTAGAGGGCGGTCAGGGCCAGGGCGCCCAGCAGCCCGCCCACGACCGGCCACAGCGGGCGTCCAGGTCGCAGGGCAATCGCGCTCATAGCTGCTCCTTTCACAGCGGCGGATGCAGAACCCTTGAGGGCTCAGGCCAAGGCACTTCGAGAAGAGCGAACTGTGGTCGAGCGGCGCCGAACCGGCGGCTCCAGCCCCCGCCGATGGCCCAGAAACCAGCCCGTGTCCCTGAGATACCGGTTCATCAGCCACTCCCCGAGCCCCAGGCGGGCCGCTGCCTGGGCCACTATGGCCAGCCAGCGTTCCGGCAGAAGAGCCACGCCACGCTGAGCGGCCCCCAGACGCCGATAGGTGCGCTGATGGCAGAGGACCAGGTCCCGATAGAAAGCCCGGGCCTCGTTGGGGCTGAACTCGCCTCGCAGGGCACCCCGGATGGCCCGGCCGCAGTGCAGGCCATGGTAGATGGCAGTGCGGATGCCCTCGCCGGTGAGGGGCAGGCAGTGGCCGGCCGCGTCGCCTACGACGAAGAGGTCGCCCATCACCGGCTCATGAAAGCCGTAGGCCAGCAGGCCGCCATAAGTGCGGCCGACCGACAGGCCAAAATCATCAACGAACTGCCTGAGGGCGGGAGCAAGGCCCTTCGGTCCCTGAAAGCTTCCCACGCCAAAACGGGTCGCGTTGCCACAGGGGAAAGCCCAGGCGTAGCCCCAATTGGCGTAGCGCTTCTCGAAGTAGAAATGCAGGCCTGGTGAAAGGTCGGGGCGGAAGGGGATCTCGGTTTCTATAGCGTAGGCGACGGGATGGTCCACGCCCCGGGAGCGGGGGCCTCCGCTCAGGGCAGCGGCCCAACCCGTGGCGTCCACCACGTAACGCCCGTGAACCGGGCCCTGATCGGTGAACACGGTGCCATCACGGTAGCCGGTGGCCCGGGCGATGAGCACCTCGGCGTCGGTGTGGGTCAGCATGGCCCGGCAAAAGGTCCGGTAGTCGAAGGTGACGTAAGGGTCTTCCAGCCGGAAGGAGATTTCGCGCCCGGCGGCGTGCAGCACCAGAGCGGGGTGAACCTCCAGGATGGCGTCCTCGGCGCCCACGGCCCGCGTCGTGGCCAGGGGTGTGGCGCAGGCCGAGGTCTGCCCAGTGCCGATGGGCTTGCGGTCCAGGAGCAGCACGCGCCTGCTCCGGAGCTGGGCGGCGACGCTCAGCCCAGCGAAGCTCGCTCCAGCGACGATGACCTCGTAGCGCACGGCAACACCCCCTCTCAGGCGGGCGCTTCAGACACGGCTGCGGCCAACCCCCGTGCCAACCGGGCTTCCAGCGCCGCAGTGAGCGGATCGTTCTCATCCCTGGCCTCCCAGGGTTTCGGTGAGACTTCGGCGGGCTCAGTCGAGCCGCTCGGCCGAACCGTCGGCAACAGGGTCAGCCAGGTCTCGTCCTGATGGCTGTGGACGGCAATGCGTTGGGGTAGCAGCACGAAGCGCCCGGCCGCGTCCGGCCCGTAGATCAGCAGCACGGTGTAGCTGCAGGTGCAGCGCTCGGTGCCGTGGTAAGGGCAGGGACATTCCTCCGCCTGAGCCGCCAGGGCCTCTCGCAGGTCAAAGCCCCGCGCCACCCGGAAGCCCTGGCCCTCCAGGGCGGTTGCGATCCGCTGCACAGCCTCCTCACACGAGCAGGCCAGTCTCACTCCGTGCCCTTTCATGGTCTCATCCCCCTTGTCCCTCTCACCTTCAGTATATCCTGTTCCCGGCCTCTGCACCAGCGACATTTCACCCACCGACGGTCGGGTAAAACGACCTACGTCCGGGCCGGCCCCGGCGTGGGTCAAATGCTTGCATTCTCCCTTACGACCGATAAATGGGATTTGCACCGCTGAGACCTCATCCCCAGAGCAAGGCGGACTGTCCCTCACCGTTGAGCGGCAGCCCGCCCCCACCATCAGTGGTGAGCCATGGGCGTGGGTTACTGCGTCTGAGCTGGCTCGGCCTCCACCTCGCGACGGTGGAGATAGTTATAGACGGGGACGAAAACCACGGCGGCGTAAAAGCCGTAGATCACCGTCTCGACCAGGCCGATGAGGAAGCCGACCACGCTCCAACTGAAGCCCGGGAACAGCCCCTGCCACACCGGATACATGGCCCAGCCGGGGAAGACCAGGTCCCAGATCACGCAGAGCACGTAGGTCGCGACGAAGAGCACGCTCAACGACAGGCCCACGGTTTTGATACTCAATCCTTTCATCGTACTTCACCTCCTGCGGACAGTCAGCCCGCCACTATTTTACACGGCCCTTCACCGGCCAGCGGACCCTTACTTCGACAGGCTCAGTACAAGCTTTAGCCCGTCGGCCGACGTGGAGCCCTCCGATGCCCTCGCCGCCTGGCCTTGCCCCTTGCCTTCTGGCCCAGCTCCGGCCGGGCGTAACGCTCCGGAGCCGCCTCGAACTCAGCCTGGCAGCGCGGGCAGCACAGATAGTAGATCACGCCCTCATACTCGATGGCCATGTGTGCTCGCCCACGGTGGATACGTCGGCCGCACACGGGGTCTTTTAGCATCCTGGCAGGCTCCTTTCAACCGGGCATCCGCGTGGCGCACAGGGCCCAGCAGATCACCAACAGAGCGATCAGTGGCAACCCGCGCCGTTACCCGGGTTGCCATCATCGGCTGGCGTCTCCTGGTCTTCCTCAGCCTGATGCTGGTGGCCGCCCATGCCGCAGCCCATGCCGCCACGGCTGCCGTGCATGCGCATCAGGACCAGAAAGAACAACCCGAAGAGGATCCAAGAACCATAGGCTTGCAAAAATTCGATCATGGTAACTATCCTCCACTGTAAACTTCGACTCCATTATACCACCCACACCGAGGGCGCAACAGCGCCATTTGGCCTGTTTGGAGCCGCGCAAAAGACCCCACGCCGCCGCAAGCCCGGGATAGGTAAATCAACCTGTTCCTCGCTGGGCCCCCTGGCGGATGGGGTCACCATGGTCTTAAACAGCGCTTGTCCCCCCATCCGACCCCAAGCAAAGAGGGCCTACCTCTCAGTAGGCCCTCGGTTGTGCGCCATGTCAGGGCGAGTCCTGTGGACTCATTCCTCACGTCCTCTGATTGCTGCCGACCCTTTCCGCTCCTTCCCCTGTTGCCGGACCGCCGGATGCCGCCGTGGGCAGATACGCTATCACCCTCGTCCCCCTTCCCGGCTCAGAATGGATGGAAAGCTGCCCGCCGAACAGCAGCACCCGCTCCCGCATCCCCATCAGCCCGAAGTGCCCCTGCCCGGCCAGCTCGTGGGGTAGCTCCGGCACGTCGAATCCTACGCCATCATCCTCCACCGTTGCCGTAACCCCCTCGGGACCAAATTCCAGATGTACCGCCACGTGCCTGGCCTGTGCATGCTGGCGCACGTTGTTCAGTGCCTCCTGGACGATGCGGAAGAGCGCCAGCTCCAGGCCGGAAGAGAGCCGCTGCGGCCTGCCCCGTACCTGCAGACCGACCTGCAAACCCTCCACACCGTTCGTCTGTTCCACCAGGGTCTCCAGAGCCGGCACCAGCCCGAGCTGCTCCAGGTACGAGGGGCGCAGATCCTCGCTGAAGCGGCGCACGTTCTGCCAGGCCATCGTAGCCAGTTCCTCCAGCTCGGCCAAGCGGGCGGCGATTCGCTCAGGGTTGCGGGTCAGGTCGCGCTGACACAGCTTGATGCGCTGGATGAGCCCGGCCAGAGATTGAGCCGTGTCGTCATGGAGCTCCCGAGCCAACCGCTTGCGTTCCTCCTCCTGACCCTGGGTGATGGCCGCAACGTAGCTCTGCATCCCCGCCTGATAGCGGCGGATCTGCTCTGCCATCTGCTCCAGCGTGTGGCGCAGGTCTTCGATCTCTTGGACACCACCCACCGGCAGCCGGGCGGCATTGAAGTCGCCCCAGGCCACCCTGCCGGCCGCCTGATCCAGAGCCTGTAGGGGGCGGATCACCCGCCGGACGCCGAAATAGAGGGCGACGAGGGAGATCACGGCGGCGATCAGCACGATCAGAGGGGCAAACAACGAATAGCGCATCGCTGGCACGATAACGTCCATCCAGGGCTCCTGTATGATAAGTTCCCATCCCGTGGGCGACACCGGTGCGTAGCCCACAGCCCATTCCTCGCCGCTGGGGTCACGGTGATAGGTGGCACCTGCTACGCCCTTCTGCACCTCGATGAGGCCCGCATAATTGGCCAGATCCTGCCCGAGCTGCGCCCGGTCAGGGTGATAAATGATCCGCCCCTCATCAACCAGGAAGACCATCGCCCGCCGGCCCGCGTTCAGGTCCCTCAAGCCCAGGCTCTCCAGCGCGAAGGCGCCAACAACCGTCAGCTCCCCCCCTGTGAGGTGCACGGCGGCCAGCACAACCTCCTCGCCTGTGATAGGGTCCGGAAACGGGGGACTGAAGACGGGCCCCCGGGATGACGACGCCTGCTCCAGGAGAGACCCAACCGTGGATGTGCTCCTCCATGCCATGGCTGAAGGGTAAGCAGCCACAGCCTTTCCTTCAGCATCAAAGACGGCCACGCCCCCCTCAAAGCCGGTAAGGAGATTGCTGGAACGCTCCAACAACTCCTGGCTCGATGTCTCTCCACCTGCCTGGTCCGCCAGCGCTTGAAGAACGGCGAGGCGATGGGCCAGCTCCCCCGACAGCCGGTCGGCGGCGACCTTAACCAGGCCAGCATTCCTCTCCTCCACCAGAGCCCGCATGGACCGCTGGTGGGCGTACACGCTGCCCAGGCCGATGGCAGCCAGGATGACGGTCAGGGGCAGGACGGTCCACAGGACCAGTTGGACGCTCAAGCCTCGCAAGCGGCGCAAAGCCATGGGTCCCTCACTCCAGTATGATCCAGCCCTGCTTGACCGCCTGGAGCACGGCCTCGGTGCGGGTGTTGACGCCCAGCTTGCCGTAGATGTTGGCCAGGTGCCCCTGCACCGTCCGCTCGCTGATGCCCAGCTCGTAGCCGATGGCCTGGGTGGTCAACCCTTTGGCTGCCAGACGCAGCACCTCCACCTCCCGTGCGGTCAAGGGCTCCGCCGTGGCTTCCTCGGTGGGGACCAGATGGCCTTTAGCCATCCGGTCCACCTTCTTGGCCACGGCCGGGTCCAGGGCCGATCCTCCCTGATAGACGGTGCGCACGGCACGGACCAGGTCATCGGGCCCGGCCGTCTTGAGGACATACCCGTTGGCGCCGGCCTGGAGCAGAGCGAAGATGTATGGGTCGTTGTCGTAGGAGGTGAGGATCAGTACCTTGGTGTCGGGATGCCGTTCCTTGATGCGGTGGGTGGCCTCCACACCCGAGACCCCAGGCATCTGAATGTCAATGATGGCCACGTCCGGGGCGTGCTCCGCTACCAAGTCCAGGGTCTCCTGTCCATCGGCGGCTTCACCCACCACCTCGATGTCTGGTTCCTCCTCAAGATAGTCCCGAATGCCTTTGCGCACCACGGCATGGTCATCAGCCAGGACCACACGGATCTTCTCGCTCATCTCAAACCCCCTCGCTCTCTGACTTCCCCTAGATTGTAAGTATAGCAGAGAACCGAACAGCGGTCAATTTTTGGCAGCTTGTTTTAACGCCCGCCAAATGGCCCCCTTACGCCGCCGGGTGATCCAGGCTATTTGGCACGGAATGGGACTGCTGGAACAAAGATAAGCGAGGGGGTGGAGTTAAAGCTCCACCCCCTCGGGTTCGTGGCGGTTGAGGATCGTCTATCTCAATGACAGCCGCCGTGGCCATGGCCGAAGCCCAGCAAGGGCATGGAGTGGGTCAGCAGCCACTCAGCGTGCTCCCGCATCTCCTCCAGCATCCAGTCAGCCTGTTCCTGGGTCAGGTAGCCGGCTTCCACGGCCCACTGTAGCATCTCGGCTCGCTCGGCGATGAAGGCCTCCACGATGGCCTGGGGATCAACCCCCCGCTCCTCGGCCAGCTCGGCCAGGGTGCGTCCCTGGGCCAGTTCGGCCCGAATCTCCCAGGGGCTCATGTCCAGCACCTGGGCCGCCGCCTGGATCAGCCCGCTGTGGCCCCAGCCGAAGCCCAGCATGGGGCCGTGGTCCCAGCCGAAGACCAGGCCCATGGAGTGGGTCAGCAGCCACTCGGCGTGCTCCCGCATCTCCTCCAGCATCCAGTCGGCCTGCTCCTGACCCAGGTGGCCGGCCTCCAGGCAGGGAGCCATCAGGTCATCCATGTGATGGAGATAGGCGTCAACCAGGTGCTGGGGGTCCATGCCCCGCCCCTGGGCCAGGTCGGCCAGGGCGCGTCCCCGGCGCAGTTGATCAATCAGGCGCTGCGGGGTGGTCCGTAGCTCTCGGGCCGCGACGTCCAGCATGGCGTTCTGCCCCCAGCCACCCCGTCGGTGGCCGTGGCCGCCGCCATGGGCCAGAGCCAGGGTAGGTCCCGCCAGGCTCAACAGCAACCCGGCCAGGACGAGGCTGGTCAAGATTCGCGCTTTAGTAGACATCGGTTCCTCCTTGGGTTTAGGATTTCAGGCACGGGCAGGGAGCAGAGCCCGCCTTTTTGCTCCCACGTCACTCATCAGGAACCCCTAGTGATGGTCGCGCGTTCGATGGGGGCCCGGCGTCATCATGGGGCCGTGGGTCTCCTCCGGCTCTGGGCTCATCATCGGCTCGTGGGTCGGTTCAGGCTCTCGGGTCTCCCTCGGTGACTCTTGCGTCGGCTCAGGGGGCTCCGTTGGCGGGGGCGTCATCATGGGCTCGTGGGTCGGCTGCGGCTCATGGGTTTCCCCCGGCTGTGGTGTCATCATCGGGCCACGCTCTTCCGTAGGGTGAGCCGTCATGGTCGGCATGGGCCTTTCGGTAGCGCGCGGCCGCATGGGGCTATGGGTCGGCTGCGGCTCATGCGTCTCGGTCGGGTAGGGAGTCCGGGTATGCGTCGGATAGGGCGTTCTCGTCGGCCTGCGCGTCTCGGTGGGGTGAGCCGTGGCCGTTAGTGCCTCGCCCGGCCCCTCAGGGGCCCGCACAGTCAGGTGACGCGCCCGCAACGTGCCATCGCCGGGCGACAGGGCCTCGACGACGACTGTCGCGCCCAGGGACGGTTGCCCCTCAACCATAGTGTCTGGTTCTATCAGCAGGGTCAGTCCGCCGACCGTCCACCTCCGGGCATCGAAGGCCTCCAGGGTGCCCTGGAAGCGCACCTGAGTCCGTCGGCCCAGAGCGACCACCGTCCAGGCCTCCTCTCGCCGCTCCTGGGCGAACTGGGCCTGGAGGGCCGTTCTGGCCCCTGGATCAAGGGTCAGGGCCAGGCGAGCCCTTTCCGTGGCCAGCTTGACGGGGTACAGGGGGTCGCCGGGCAGGCTGTTGACCGCCGCCACGGCCGCCCCGCCCCCCAGGGCCACGAAGAGCAGGATCACCAAGGCCAGCGTGGCCAGGCCCCGGGCTGGTGCCAGGCGAGGCAGGCTCAGGGAGGGCAGACGGCGCCACCACGGTTCGGGGGTCGCCCACTGGCGGGCCACCTGGCGCAGGAGGCGGCGTCGGCCGGCGGCCAGGGCCGCCTCTGAAGGGGGCTCCACGTAGGCCAGGGCCTGGAGGCTGAAAGCTGCTGTACGCAGCAGGGGCGCCAAACGGTCGGCGTGCTCCGGGTAGCGGGCCAGGCAGGCCCCCACCGTCTCCCCCTGCTCCAGGCGGGAGAGGGCCTCAGCCAGGAGGGCCTCGAACTTCTGGCTCATGCCGCCCCTCCTTCCAGGGCGCGGCGCAGGGCCGCCAGGGCTCGATGTTGCAGCGCCCAGACGGCCCCCTCGCTCTTGCCCAGCACCTCACCAACCCGAGAGGCCGTCAAGCCCTCGCCGAAGCGCAGGACAATGACCTGTTGCTGCTCCCCGGTCAGGTTCCTCAGGGCGGCCCGTAGCTCCTCCTGAGCCAGCTTCCCCTCGGTCACCACGCCTGGTTCGCCATAGGGGGCCACCAGGCCCTCGTGCAGAGGCACTGCCTCCTCCTTCTGATACCGAAAGTGATCCGCCACCAGGTTGTGGGCGATGCGGTACAGCCAGCCGGACAGAGAGGTGCGGGCGAAGCTGCCCGCCCTCGCCGCCTCCACCATCCTGACGAAGACGTCGCCCGTCAGCTCCTCGGCCAAATGGCGGTCACCCAGGCGATGGTAGAGATAGGTGTAGATCTTCCTGGCATAGCGGTCGTAGATCTCGCCCAGGGCGCTGGGATCATGGGCCCGGACGCGCTCCATGAGGCGGACCTCGTCGTCACTCAAAGCCACGGACTCCTTTCCTGCCGTGCCCATCTATGATGACGGGAAATAGCCCAAAACCATACGGGCAGGTGATCAAAATCGCGGTCCGACAGCTAAGCAGGTCGCCCATTCTTTCAACTTTTCCCCTGCTACAGAGGGGCGTCCTCTGACAAGCGGTCACCTACGTTTTTACTCAGAGGGCGCTCTTGAGATGAGCCCGGTGACCGCTTGTCAG
>JBHIEC010000081.1:0-9874 GCA_046760425.1 Anaerolineae bacterium | reverse complement strand
GCATCTCCTGGGGGGCTCGCATCATGCCCCTCAAGGCCCTGGGTAGGGATGGGGTCGGCACCATGGTATCTCTGGCCCAGGCCATCGTCTATGCGGCTGATCGAGAGGTGCCCATCGTCGCTATCGGCGCGGCTGGCCCGGCTTATTCCCAGACGGCTTTGGACGCCGTGTACTATGCTTATTTCCGGGGCTCCTTGCTGATCGCGCCCACCTATGCTCCATATCCTGCCGCTTTCCCCTACGTCCTGGGTGTGGCAGCCAGCGATCAAAATGATGTCCACTCTGGCTCGGGCTACGGCCCGTACGTTGATGTCTCGGCGCCAGGGGAGGACATCGTCAGCACCTTCTGGCGGGGCTCCGGCGAGAGCTACGGTGTAAGCAGCAGCACCCGGGCGGCGGTAGCCCATGTGGCGGGGGTGGCGGCTCTGGTGTTCTCGATCTATCCGGATTATTTCCCTGACGAGATAGAGAGGATCATCGAGGATTCGGCCGATAAAATTGGGGGCTATCCTTACGATGAAAACGGCAGGAACGATTATTACGGATATGGGCGCATCAACGCTTACCGGGCGCTATCGGGCGAACCCCAGGCCTGTCTTGAGGGCACCGGCCTTCTGAGCACCCTGGGTCGGGTGGGCGGATATGTCTGGGAGGACCTCAGCGGCGATGGGATACGGCAGCTTGATGAGCCGGGCCTGCCCGGAGCAACGGTGACCCTTTATGCCGGGGACGGAGCAGTTCTGGGCAGTGATGTCTCCGCTGCCAACGGGATCTACTTCATCCAGGGCATCGAAATAGAAAGATGCACTCCTTGCCGCCTGGTGGAAACCAACCCCCCCGATTACGTCTCTACCACCCCTGACGAATACCTCCTCTACGCCCGGGATTTCAACGTCGTCTGCCACACGATCTACCGCAATTTTGGCGACCGTTCGGGGATCCCCTCTCCCACCCCTACTGCCACTGTATCAGTCACCCCCACCCGGACGCCGACCGTGACGGGATCGCCAACCAGGACCCCGACCAGCACTGCTACGCCAACCAGCACCACTACACCAACCAGGACCCCGACCCCCACACCGACCGGCGTGATCCTTGTTGAGACCCCACCTGCCTCCATCTCCCCTGGCCGGCGCATCCAGTTGCCGGTCCTCAACTGGATCGGGGACCAGCCCGGAGCCGAGACCTGGATCGAGATCCAGAATGTGGGTGCCACCTTTACCAAGGCGGCCCTGGTCCTGTGGGGTGAGGCTGGCCCCTGCCCTCCCCAGGCGGCCGGGCCCATCAAGGTGGAGTGCACGGGCCTGCTGAAGCCCGGCAGCGCCTGGCTCTTCAAGGGTACCCAGCTCCCGGCGGCGGCCAAATCAGGCATCGCCTACTCCCTGAGCGCAGCCCAGTTCGAGACCGGTGGGGGCGGACAGGAGATCTTTGCCGATTTCGTGTGCGAGAACCTCTTCGAACTCGTCGTAGAGGACTCTAATGAATGGCGCCGCTTCGACAAAGCCTTCCGTGAACGGCTGGTCTGGACCGCCCCCTCCCCTGACGTTGACTTCGGTGCCTTCCTGGGGAGCCCTCTGGCTGTGGAGGTGAACCGCAAGGGACCTGGCGATGATCACCCCGCCTATGCTGTTAATGGAGCCTACACAGGGGTCTCCGAATTCATGGAAGGGGTGTACGATCCCTGGTTCGGCGGCTTCGCCTACTACACGCCCCTGATCTATGCCACCTACCCCGACGATCCACCCAAGGACTTCACCTCTTGGATCTACATCCAGAACTCAGGGAATGAGTGCACCTCGGTGGAGTTGTGGTTCCAGAAGCAGGACAACTGCTTGCGGGCCCAGGTAGCGGAGATCCCGGCTCTGGCACCGGGGGAGACCTACCAGTTTGATCCCAACCCGGTGGTCGGCTCCGACTTCCAGGGTTCGGCTTGGATCCGGGCCTCTCAGCCCCTGGGTATCGTGGTTGATCATGTGGGCCGCGACGTGCTGATGACCTACCGGGGCTTCCCCGCCCAGCTCCAGTCCATGCTTGACGCGCCCCCCGAATTCAGCCCCGGCTCGACGGTGAACTATGGGCCCTTGATCTACCGCGAGTTCAACGGCTGGGACTCGGCCATCCACGTGCAGAACCTGAGCTCCGTGGTCAATGCCCAGGTCAAGGTGTACTTCCTCGATGCCAGTGGAGACGTCATCACCACCCTGGTGGACTGGATCTGCCCCCGGGGCTCCCAGACCTTCTACCTGCCGGTGATCAACAACCTGCCGGGGCACTATGTGGGAACCGTGCGCGTGGAGTCCCAGAACTGGTGGGCGCCAGGGGGCCCATCGGTAGAGGCACCCTACATCCTGTCGGTGGCGGACCTGATTCGGTATGAGGGACCGGCTCGAACACAGACGCTGGAAGCCATCAGCTACAACCTGTTCAGCGAGCCCGAGGTCTTCCGCTGGCAGGCGGGGGATAACATGGGCACCGGCCTGATCGGCATCCCCTCCGCTCTGAAGGACAAGCAGGGGGTGACTTCAGAGATCGCCATCCAGAACGTCAACCCCAATCCCGGCTTCACCGACTTCGCCATCTACTTCTATGACCAGAACGGGTTGCTCGGCTATGTGTGCGAGAAGCTCAACGAGAAGCAGGTGGAGTACATCAACCTGGATAGCTGGGGCTACATCAATCCCGGCTTCGCAGGCTCGTGGGTGATCCGGGCCACGTACACCAATCAGGGCGGCGCCACCAACTACGGTCTGGCGGCCATAGCCATCGAACGGGTGGGCACCGTCCTGTCCAACGACATCCTGGGGGATGAGAGCAAGGGCTTCGAGGGGGTTCCCATATTTGGCCCCTTCGATTTCGAGGGCCCGCAAGCCCCCGAGTGCCCGGGGCAGCCCTAAGTTCTGCTGGCTCGGGATCAGTGCATAAAAGCCACCTAGGAGAATCCCTGGTGGCTTTTTGCCATCCCCTCTCCAGTACTACAACGTGATTTTGACATAAACTGTTGCAAAGGGGCGTCCTCGCCCCGTTTCAGGCAGATTAGAGGCGCATCTGACGGGGCGCGGACGCCCCTCAGGAGCGGGAAAAAAGCGGACGGGCGAGAAAGTAACGTTGTAGCACTAATCTTCAGGGAGGAAGATGAACATGAAAAATGGAGGGCCAGCCGGAAGGCCGCTGCTTCCTGTGATGTGCCTGATCCTGGTTTGGAGCTCCCTGCTCTTCATGGCTGTAGGCGCCCTCCACAGCGCGCCTGTAGCCCCGGGACAGATAGAGGGGACCTGGACCACCTATGCCAACGGCGATGATGTGCGGGCCCTGGCCATCCAGGGAGACACCCTTTGGGCAGGAACCAAGGGGGGTGGGGTGGTGCAGTGGAATACCTCTGCTGGAACCTACGTGCAGTACCTACACCCTCAGACGGGCCTGGCGGGCAACGATGTGCGGGCTGTAGCCATTGATGGCCTGGGCCGGAAGTGGTTTGGCACCAGCCGGGGGGTCAGTATGCTATCCGCCGATGGCCGCACCTGGACGACCTACACCAGCGCCAACACCAACAACGGCCTGGGCTCTGACGATGTCACCACCGTGGCCGTGGATTGTGAGGGGAACCTGTGGTTCGGCACCAAGGGGGGTGGGGTGAGCCGCTACGATGGCGGTCTCTGGCAGCGCTATACCACCACCAATGGTCTGGCCTCCAATGACGTGGTGGCCATAGCCGTGGACAGTGCCTGCCGGGTGTGGGTGGGTTTCGGCAAGGCTGGCGGTGGGGTGAGCCGCTACGACGGCGGTTGGACCACCTATACCAGGCAGAGTGCGGGGCTGGGTTCCGACAGGGTCCTGTCTATTGCGGCGGATCAAACCGGAAGCGTGTGGTTTGGAACCTTCGGCGGCGGAGCGAGCGTTTTCGATGGTCGTACCTGGAGAATCTACACCAGCTATGATGGCCTAGCCTCCAATTACGTCTGGGCTATTGATGTGGACGAAGCGGGCCGGGTCTGGTTGGCCGCAGGCACCTCCGGAGGCACCGGTCGTGGCGTTAGCGCCTTTGACGGCTCAGCCTGGATGACTTACACCACGGCCCACGGGCTGACCTCCGACACGGTTTGGGCCATCGCCCACGGCGCGGGGAAGGTCTGGTTTGGCACGGACCAGGGGCTGAGCCTTTTTCACGAAGCCACCTGGCAGACCTACACGACGGCCAGCACAGGGCTGGTGAGCAACCGTGTTACAGCCATCGCCTTTGACTCCCACGGTCGCGCCTGGTTCGGCACCGACGGGGGCGGCGTGAGCGTCTTCGATCCCCTTAGCGACGCCTGGACGGCCTATACCAAGGAGAGCACAGACTCCGACGGCACATACCCCTGGGATGGGCTGGCCAGCAACAGGATCAGCGCCATCGCCTTCGATGGGCAGGGGCGAGCCTGGATCGGGACACGGGAAGACACCTGGGATGCCGAGAAGCGCACCTTCCTAGATGGGGGGGTCAGTGTCTTCGATGGCCACAACTGGCAGGTGTACACGCAGAAAAACACGGACGACGATGGCCGAGCGCCCTGGAGGGGGCTGGCCAGCAACGATGTCTCAGCCCTGGCCATTGATGATGGGGGAAACGTCTGGATCGGGACGGGCGACCTGTACGACTTCACCGGCTCTGGACTGAACGTCTTCGATGGTCACACCTGGACGACCTATCATCACCCCACGGTGGCTTCCGATAACATCACCGCCATCGCTCTGGACAGGGCCCGGGACAGGGTCTGGATCGCAGGAGCACCTTACCTGATCAGCGGCTGGCGTGCAGGCGGCGGGGTGAGTATCTGGGACGGCTCCACCTGGCAGATTTATGAGCCCTCCAGCACGGACCTGATAGCCTATGACAACGATGTCCGGGCCGTGGCCGTTGATCATGCCGGCGTTGGATGGATCGGGGCCTGGAACTACGAGGGCAACACCCTGCCATATGATTGGCCCTATGTGGATGCCGTGGTCAATCGGTTCGATGGCGCCATCTGGACGGCTACCGCATTTCCCGGCGAGGGCTACATCTCCGCTATCGCGGTTGACCATAGTGGTCGAGTCTGGGCTGGCACCTCCCTGAGCGGGATGAAAATCTTTGACGGAAGCCAGTGGCTGGCTTTCACCGTGGCCAATTCGGGCCTGGCGAGCAACGATATCCGCACCATCGCTGTTGACGCGAACGGGGATGTCTGGATCGGCACCTGGGACCGAGGGGTGAGCCGCTTTCATGAAGCGGAACCTGTGCCCACGGAGACGGCCACCCCTACCCCGACCAGCACCCCTGTGCCCAAGCACATCTTCCTGCCCCTCACCCTCAAAGATCGCTAGCGTCCCCTTTGACCGCCTCGCCTTTTTCTGCTACAATACCCTAGCGAGGAGGAACATGTCGGGAAAGAGATGGCTCCTCACGGCTGTTTGTCTGCTGGCTCTGGCTTGCACCCAGCCCACGCCGACCCCCACGCCACAGCCCACCCCCACCTTCACCCCCCAGCCTTCGGCCACAGCCACGCCTCTGCCCACGCCCACCCCAGGCCCGCGCCTCATCCTCCTCTCCCTGGACGGGGCGCGAGCCGACAGCGTTGATCATTTCCTGGCCGACGGGACCATGCTCCATCTGGCCCACCTGGTGGCGCAGGGGGTCAAAGCCGCATACGCTCAGACCGTGGACCCCTCCCTCACCGCCCCCGCCCACATCTCCCTGGCCACGGGGGCCTACCCCGCCAGGACGGGCATCGTGGCCAACACCTTCCACACCGTCACCGACCCTATCTACAGGACCACCCGCGGCTTCAACGCCCCCTTCCAGGCCGAGCCGTTGTGGGTCACAGCCCGGCGGGCGGGCCAGCGGGTCATCACCATCGCCTTCCCCGGCGCCGACGGGACTGAGCCGGCCCGCCGGGGCGAACTGACCCTGGCCTACGGCGTCCGCGACGGCTACTCCTTCGTCAAGTACATGACCGCCAGCCACTTCGGGGAGGCCGAGGGCTGGGATCCGGGTGACCGTACCTTCGAGCACAGCAGGGCCAACCTGGGCACCCGCACGGCTAACCGCCTCTTCTTCCGCACCTTCGAGCACGGCGACTTCGACCTTAACATTTTGGTGGCCGACACGGTCTTCGACGGCCTGGAGCGCTACGACACCGCCTTCCTCGACTTCGATAAGGACCTGAGCAACGGGTTCCAGGCCGAACTCAGGGAAGGGGAGTGGGGCACGGTGATTCTGCCCCTTGGCCCCGGCTTAGTGGGGGCCTGGGTCAAGCTGCTGCGGCTGTCGCCGGATCTGGCCCACTTCGACGTCTACCTGGGGGGCAGCCACCACAACACGGGCTATCCGCCCAGCTTCGTGGCCGCCATTGATCATCAAGTGGGCTTCTGGCCCGGCAGCCCGGACTCCTTCCAGTTGGAGGCGGGCCGCATTGACGAGGCCACCTACCTGGAGCAGATGGCGCGTCTGGCCGACTACCTGATGGATGCCACCCTCTACGCTCTGGCCCACTACGACTGGGACCTGGTGCTGACCTACCAGCCCCAGACCGACGAGGCGGGCCACCAGTTCCTGCTGCTGGACGAGCACCAGCGGGGCTACTCACCCCAGCGGGCTGAGCTATATGCCCGGTATTACCGCTACGGTTACCAACTGGCCGACGAGAATCTCGGCCGGCTCCTGGAGGCCGTGGACCTGAGCGACACCGCCATCTTCGTCACCTCGGACCACGGCATGGCCCCTATCCACAGCTACGTCAATGTCAACGTGGCCCTCATCCAGGCCGGGCTCTTGGTCCTGCAGGATACTGAACAATACCGGATAGACGTGGCGAAGACCAGAGCCAACGCCGTCACCTCCGGCGGGGCGGTGCATATCTACATCAACCTGCAGGGCCGCGAGGAAGGCGGCATCGTGCCTCCCGAGGATTACGAGGAGGTGCAGGAGGAGATCGTGCGGGTGCTGACCGAGATCAGGGATCCTCTGAACAGCCAGCCTGTCTTCCCCCGTATCCTCAAGCGCCAGGACCTGGCCGCCCTCCACCTGGATGCCTCCAACGCCGGCGACGTCTTCGCTCAGGCCCGTCCGGGCTACTACCCTGACTTCCATCGCGATCGGACCGAGATCTTCCAACCCACTGAGTTCTACGGCCAGCACGGCTACAACGCTACCCTGCCCTGGATGCGGGCCATCTTCGTGGCCGCGGGCCCGGGGATCAAGGAGGGGGTGACGGTGGGCCCGGTGCGCCTCGTGGACCTGGCCCCCACCGCCGCCCGGCTTCTGGGCTTTGCCCCGCCGGAGACCGCCGAGGGGCGGGTGCTGACCGAGATCCTCAAGTAGGAGCCTCTAAAGTCCGTATCCAGAGGGGTCCCGCCTCGTTATTATGGATAGAAGGCTTTGAAGCGAAAAATCTTTTGATTTTTCGCCGCGCGACAGGAGTCGTCGCGCAGGGAGGAAGGAAATGAAACGCCTCATTCCGGTGGTGGTCATCCTGGGCCTGTCTCTGGTTCTCCTCTCAGCAGGACTGGCCTGGGCCGGCCTCACCCTGACAGGACCAAACGTGCGGGCCAGCCTGAACAGCAGCACCGTCCTCATCATCCCCCGGGAGGACTCGGTGGGCTGGGTGGTCAGCAACGAGGCCACAGGCAACCACTTCGGCGACGATGATATGTACACCGGCTTCTTCATCGGCCGCCTGTACCACGGCGCCATGCAATTCGACCTCTCCGCCATCCCGCCCGGCTCCACCATCCACTCCGCCTCAGTAGAGCTCACAGGCCAGACCCGGGAATTCATGGGGTCGGGCGGCCAATGGAACCTTCAACTGCTGGAGGCCAGCGTTGACGCCGACTGGCCCTCCCACACCTACGCCGACATCCACGAGGCCACCGTGGCCTACACCATCCCCCCCAC
This sequence comes from Anaerolineae bacterium, assembly GCA_046760425.1. Lineage (GTDB taxonomy): Bacteria > Chloroflexota > Anaerolineae > JBHIEC01 > JBHIEC01 > JBHIEC01. Next base: position 1,965 of record JBHIEC010000081.1, on the reverse strand, counting down.
CCTGTACAACGCCGACCTGGGCGAAGGCGTGGTCAACACCTTCTCCTTCACCCCTGACCAACTGCCGGCCCTAGGGGAGCGCGTAGCTACCACGGGCAGAGCCTCCTTCCGCCTGGATGGCCCCTCCGCAGGGATCATGAACGTCTTCTCCTGGGATAGTGGCTACGGTGTGGGGGGGCTGGGCCGCCCGCCGATGCTGCGGATCAATTACACCTCCGGTACGCCGCGTCCGACGGCCACGCCCATCCCATCCCCCACAGCCACGCCCACCCTGGTTCCGACGCCTACCCCCTCCCCCCCGCCCACGAGCACGCCTACGCTGGTGCCCTCCCCCACGGCCACGCTGCCAGGGCCCTCCCCTACCCCGCCTCCGACCCCCCAGTTGCCGGGGCAGCTCATCGGCCCCAACTTCCCCATCTCCACCGCCGAGGGATGGCAGGGGCCGCCAGCCATGGCCTACAATAGTCTGGCCGACGAGTACCTGGTGGTGTGGGAGGATCGCAGAGCGGGAAACCCCGACATCTATGGCCAGCGGGTATCTGGCAGCGGCGCCCTCATCGGGGACAACTTCCCTATCTGCACGGAGGGCAGTTGGCAGATGACCCCTGCTGTGGCCTACAGCAGCCTGGCCGACGAGTACCTGGTGGTCTGGAGCGACTGGCGGACCTCTGGCCCCGACATCTACGGCCAACGGATATCCAGCAGTGGAGCCCTGTTAGGCGATGCCTTCCCCATCTCCAGGGCAGCCAACGAGCAGAGGAGCCCGGCTGTGGCCTATAACAACCTGGCCGATGAGTACCTGGTGGTCTGGCAGGACCATCGCAGCTTCAGTGCTGCCGATTTCGAGATCTACCAGGCTCCCTCCGAGGTCTACGGTCAGCGGGTGTCCAGCAGCGGGGCCCTGCTGGGCGGCGACTTCGTCCTCTCGGCCGCGCCGGGCTGGCTGGGAACGCCTGTCATCGCCTACGGACGGAGCGCCAATGGGTACCTGGTGGCCTGGGCCAGCGGTGAGGGCATCATGGGGCAGCGGGTGGCCAGCAACGGGGAGCTACAGGGCGACAACTTCGCCATCGCCGTCGCCGCCCAGGGCAGCCAGTGGTCCCCTTCCCTGGCCTACAATGGCACAGACGACGAGTACCTGGCCGTGTGGAAGGATTACCGCAACAACCAGAATAATGTGTCCAACGCCGACATCTACGGCCAGCGGGTGTCCAGCGAGGGAGCCCTCCTGGGCAGCGAGTTCCTCATCACGCCTGCTGGCGATCAGGGCCACCCTGCCGTGGCCTACAACGCCCTGGCCAATGAGTACCTGGTGGTCTGGACCGAGGGGCGGAACGCGGGGACGGCCGGCCTGGACATCTACGGCCAGCGGGTGTCGAGGGATGGATCCTTGATAGACAGCGACTTCGCCATCTCCACTGCAGGGGCCGACCAGCGCATCCCTGCCGTAGCCTACAATGGTGCCGCCAACCAGTACCTGGTAACCTGGCAGGATTTCCGCAACGAGGCCCTCAGCGGGCGGGACCTCTACGGCCAGCGGGTGGGGTTGCCACAGATTGGCCCGACGCCCACGCCCATACGGACCCCCACACCAGGGCCCACAGCTACGGCCACCTCCATCCCCACGCCCACACTCACCCCGCTGCCGCCCACCCCCACCTGGACGCCTGTGCCGCCCACGGCAACGCCGCTTCCGTCGGCTACGCCCACCACGACGGTGTCCCCCACAGCTACGGCCACGGGCCTGCCGCCGACACCTACTGCAACGCCCGCATCCCCTACAGCCACCTTCACATCACTGCCGTCCACAGCCACAGCGACCTCTACGCCTACCTTCACCTCTACCCCCGTGTCACCGACAGCCACGTTCACCCCACTACCGCCCACCGCCACCGCGACGGGGGCCCCCCCCCCCCCCCCCCCCCACCCCCACCCCGCCCCCCACCCCCCCCCCCCCACCCAACC
>JBHIEC010000080.1:0-10052 GCA_046760425.1 Anaerolineae bacterium | reverse complement strand
AGACCCCTCGCCCCGCCAGTGGGTATCACTGAGGGCACCGATCTTCATCGTCCAATTAGGGCTCAAGGCAGATGATCCCCTCCTGCCGAAGATAGAGCTGGCCACAGCGGAGGCAGGTCAAGGAACCCTCCCCTGCGCTGAGTTCCTGGGCCTGACAACAGGGGCAGCGCAGCACGTCCATCAGCCCCCGGGGCCGGTTGGGTGCGATCAGCACACCCCCCTTGCGGGCCCAGATCAGGTCGTAGTACTCCTGCCAGGTTCGGGTCTCGACGGACCTCAGGGAGAGTCCTCTCAGCATCTCTTCCAGGCATTTCGGCTCATAGGCCCGTCCTGGCATGAGGCGAGCCTCCCACCCCACGCGGTTGGTGAGCAGGAAGACCCCGCCGGGCTTGAGGACGCGCACCATCTCCCGCAGCGCCTCCAGGGGCTGGGGCAGGAACTCCAGGGCCTCCAGGCAGGTCACAGCCTCGAAGGCGCTATCCACGAAGGGCAGGCTGGCCGCATCCTTCCACATCAGGGTAACCCGGCCTCTGTACCCCGCCGTCTTCCGCGCCGCCTGGTGCAGCATCCCCCGCGAGATGTCCAGGGCCACGATGTGGCCGGCGAAATCCAGGTGGCGTAGCAGGGCCAGGGGCAAGCGCCCCGTGCCCGTGGCCACGTCCAGGATCAGCGGGTGGGGCACGCCGTCCAGGGCCCGGGCCAGGGGTTGGGCCAGGAACCAGGCCTCGTCGCGGGCGTCGAAATCCTTGATCTGGTCGTAGGTCCTGGCACCCCAATCGTAGAGGAAGGCCACCACGCGGGGCCCCAGGTAAGCCCCCTCAGTGACCACCACGGTCCAGTAGACAAAGCCGACTAGCAGGAGAATAGCCAATGGGAGAGCTACCCAGATCACCATATTTCTCTTACAGGGTCTGAGGGGATCCCCAGCCGCTCTATAACACCACCAGGTCGTTGCGATGTACCACTTCGGCGCCGTACTCGTAGCCCAGAACCTTCTCGATCTGGCCCGAGCGCAGGCCCTTGATGGCCGCCAGGTCCTGGGCGCTGTAGCTGGTGATGCCCCGCGCTATCTCCCGGCCCGAGGGGTCGAGGATGCGCACCGTCTCGCCCCGCTGGAAGTCCCCCTCCACGGCCACCACGCCCACGGGCAGCAGGCTCCTCCCCCGCTCCAGGAGTGCCCAGGCTGCGCCGTCATCCACGTGGACCCGGCCCTGGGCGGGCTCGGCCAGGATCCAACGCTTGCGGCTCTCCACCTTGCTCCCCGTGGCGGGGAAGCGGGTGCCCAGAGCCTCGCCCGCCACGATACGGAGCAGAACGTCCTCCACCTCCCCGGCGGCCACAATCACCGTCGTGCCGGAGCGGGTGGCCAGCTCCGCTGCCTCGATCTTGGTGGCCATGCCCCCCGTGCCCCGATGGGTGCTGGTCTGACCAGCCAGGCGCCGGATCTCCTCATCAATGACTGGCACCTCGGGGATCAACCGGGCCTGGGGGTCGAGGTGGGGGTCGGCGGTGTAGAGCCCCGCCGTGTCGGTGAGCATGACCAGCAGGTCGGCATCAATGAGGTTGGCCACCAGAGCCGAGAGGTTGTCGTTGTCGCCGATCTGGATCTCCTCCACGGCCACCACGTCGTTCTCGTTGACGATGGGCACCACCCGCCGCGCCAGCAGGGCCAAGAGGGTGTTGCGGGCGTTGAGGTAGCGCTCCCGGTCGGCCAGGTCCTCCCGGGTGAGCAGAGCCTGGGCCACGGTGATGTCGTAGATGTCAAAGAGCTGCTCGTAGAGGTGCATCAACCGCCCCTGCCCCACGGCGGCCAGCACCTGCTTGAAGGGGATGTCCTTGCCCATCCTGGGGAAGCCCAGCTCTTCCCACCCGGCCATGATGGCTCCCGAGGAGACCACGATCATCTCCCGGCCCTGGCCGTGGAGCGTAGCCACCTGCCGCACCAGATCCACCATCCGTGGGCGGCTCAGCCGATCGGTCCCCGCGGTGAGGACGCTGGTGCCCAGTTTCAGCACGATGCGCTGGTAGTCCATGGTTCACCCATTGCAGATTAGCTACCGCAGCTCGCGTATTGCCACGCCGAGGGCTGCGGCCAGCATGGCGCCCATCAGAAAGAACTGGGTGCGCTGCAGGTACCAATGAGGGCCCTGACGGCGCAGCAGGGGTTGGAAGAGCGCCTGAGAGATGAGCAGCATCCCCACCAGCCCGGCCAGGACAGGCTGTCGGATAACCACCAGGATGACGGCCACTGCCAGTTGAGCCCCGTTCAGGAGGGCCAGTGGCTGGGCCAGCCCGCCGCGCCCCTCCAGGGTCAGGCAGGCGTAGTAGACGGCGGTGTAGAGGCCGGCCAGGAGCAGGGGCTCCCGATGCAAGCCCAGCCAGGCCAGCACCGACGCCCAAAGGGGGCTGGCCAGAACATCCTCGCCGCGAACGAACGACAGGTCCTGGAAGGCGGCGTAACCCAGGAGCCAGGCCAACCCCATCTCCAGCAGAGCCCGGGGGAGGGGCCCTCTCAGGGGGCGATGGCCGAAGAGGGCTGCCAGGAGCGGAAAGACAAGGGCTGCGCTGACGAGCAGAGCCACCCAGGGCCCCAGGATGACGCCCATAGCCAGGGCCAGGGCCGAGGCCACCACCAGGCCCACCAGTGCCCCTCCCGCCCGGGGCCAGAGCTCGGCCCGCCACCAGGTCAGGCTGGCGTTCAGGCGGGCGAAGAAGCCCTCACTGGCCGAGCCGGGCTGGGTATAAGGAAGGGGAGGCAGTTGAACGCTCGCCTCAGAGGAATGAACCTCCCCCCGGCTGGAGCCCGCGGACCGGCTGAGGGTCGCCAGGGCTGACCAGACGGCCCCCAGCAGGGGGTCGGCCAGGAAGAGGGCCAGGCCCAGGGAGAGCAGGTTTTGGCCGCTGAGGGTCAGCTTCCCGGAGGCTACAGCACCGCACAGGGCAGCCCAGGCGGCGCCTAGCCAGGTGACTCGCTGGGCCGGCTGGACCTGGAGGCTTAGCAGACGCCCCAGGAAGACCATACCCCGTCCTTCTCCTGTCTGCAAAGACGCGCCCTCCCCATACAGACTTTGGCTGCATATTATAGCACAACTTGCCACTTTTGCGTAGGTTAGGGGGAACCTTGCGAAGGTTACCCGAACCTTCGCAAGGTTTTGTTTAGAACCTTGACTTTCGATCCGTCTTGTGATATGCTATGCCCAGACGTGCTCCATTAACTCTACGGCATCGGGCTATCAACGGGGAGGGAGAGAAAATGCACCTCATCGTTTCCAGCAAGGACAAGCTGCAAGCCAAGTACGGGCCGGGCGGCCTGGCGCAACTGGAGGCCAAGCTGCAGGAGTATCGCGCTGTCCTGAGGAACAAGAACCTCGATTCGGCACTGGTGTACGTGGACGACCCCGCCTCTCTGAGCCCCTTCAACCCTTCGGGCTTGAGCGGTTCAGCTGAGCCTTCGGGCCGAGCCTCAGGCCGAGGGCTCACCGAAGCCCCCTCAGGGCAAAGCCTGGCGCCGGTGGACGCTGAGGATCCCACGGCCATCAAGGGGCTCCTGGACGCCCTGGAGAACGCTCTGATCGCTTCAGGCCAGACCCTGGACAGTGTTCTGATCCTGGGGGGCGACGAGATCATCCCCTTCCACAGGCTGCCCAATCCCAGCTACTCGCCGGGCTGGGATCCGGATGAGGAGGTCCCCTCGGATAACCCCTACGCCTCCACCGATGACGAGTACCTGATCCCCGAACGGGCCGTGGGGCGGATGCCGGACGGCAGGTCCAACGACATCGGCCTGCTGCTGGCCCAGTTGGATGCGGCCATCACCCACCACACCCAATCGGCTCTCAGCTTTTTCAACTTCGGCTACTCGGCCCAGGTGTGGCGGAAGGCCTCCCAGGCCGTGTACGACACGGTGGGCAAGCTGATCTTCCTCCGCCTCAGCCCTCCCGAAACGGCGGAAAGCTTCAGGGCCTGGTGGCTTCGAAGACGGAGGTTCCTCTACTTCAACCTCCACGGTTCCAAAGACACCCCCTACTGGTATGGGCAGCGAGGGTCTTCGTACCCCGTTGCCTTCAGCCCGCAGTTGGTGGCCAGCGGAGACGTGAAGGGCGTCGTGGCTTTCAGCGAAGCCTGCTACGGCGCTAACATCATCGGCAAGGACCCCGATGAGGCCATATCCCTCAAGCTCATGCAGCAGGGAGCGGCCTGTTTCGTGGGCTCCACCAAGATCGCCTTTGGCCCCTCTGAACCCCCCTCCTCCGAGGCCGACCTGATAGGGGTCTACTTCCTGCGCCATGTCAAAAACAGGATGCCCTTCGGCCAGGCTTTCAAGGAGGCCAAGATCGCCTTTGCCAAGGAGATGTATGATCGCCAGGGTGGGCTCGACGACGATGATGAGAAAACGCTGCTGGAGTTCGTCCTGTACGGCGATCCGACGCTGAGGAGATGAGAGATGTCCCCACAAGAGACCCTGGAAAAAGTCAAGCGCCACGTTCTGGAGCAGTTCCCGGATTTCAGCGAAGAGGATCTGGCGGCCATCGAGCCTGCGGTCACCCGCAAATTCATCCGCATCCCTCCCACGGCGGCCAGGAAGGCGGGGATCAGCCTGGCCCCGGGAGAGCCAACCCGCAAGGAGGTGGAGACCTACGCCTTCTCCAAGACGGTCGAGGCCGAAGACGGGGCCAAATTGCTGCGCATGGTGAAGGTCACGGTGGATGAGGAGGGGAGGATCATCAAGTCCACCAGTTCGAAGCAGTTGCTTCGCCCGCCCACAGAGGTTGCTCCTCCCTTCACTCCCAAGCGCCCCATGTCCTCGTGACTGTCTTAACAGCTACGCCAGGCCAATCGTCGGCAAGTGGTGCTCTTAAGCGCCTCATAGATGACGGCGCCTGGCTCGGTCTGGGGGGGCAGGCGGTGTGCTTTTAGCCGCCGCCTTTGCACCAACTCCTTGACAATTGGCGGAGAAGGGGCTATCCTATGGTGGAGCCCGCTAGCCGAGCCGGGCGGCTCGGCTCAGAATAGCAAGGAGGTTGACCCTTGCGTCAGAATCTCTACCTGGCCATAGAGGGGGCCATCGGGGTGGGGAAGACGACCCTGGCCCGCCTCATCCAGAAGGAGTTCGCCGCCCAGTTGCTGCTGGAGGTCTTCGAGGAGAACCCCTTCCTGCGGGATTTTTACGCCGACCGAGAGCGATACGCCTTCCAGACCCAGATCTTCTTCCTCCTCAGCCGCTACCGCCAGCAGCACGAGACCATCCCCCGCCTCATCCGACGCTCACCCCTCATCAGTGACTACACCTTCGCCAAGGACCGGCTTTTTGCCCATCTAAACCTCAAGGGCGATGAACTGGACATGTACGAGCGGGTGCACGCTATCCTGGCGGAGAAGATCCCCCTGCCCCATCTGGTCGTCTATCTGCGGGCCGACACCGACGTCCTGATGGAGCGCATCGCCTTCCGCGACCGCCCCTACGAGCGGGACATGGACCGGGGCTACATTGATGCCCTGAACAGGGCCTACGACGGCTTCTTCGCCGCCTACGCTGAGGCGCCCGTCCTGCCCATTGATACCAACGAGCTGAACTTCGTGAGTCGGCCCGAGGACCTGGACTTCGTCGTCCAGCGCATCAAATCCGCCCTGGGGACCGGCGTCCATCAGCGCCCCCTGCCCCAGTTGGGCCTGGAGCGGCCCCCCCAACTGGAGGGTGCCAGGACCCTGGCCGACTTCCAGCCATGGCCCCTGGCCCTGAGCGAGGAGCAAGGCGTAGAGGCCGATCCTTACCTCACCTTTATCCGCCTGCAGGAGGCGATGGGCGATCTGGCCTCGGAGCTGGCGGAGGTGTGGGCCACGATGGAACAGCACTATCAGGAGACGGGGGACAGGATGGCGGCCCAGCGGAGCGCCCTGCAGGAGAGGCTGCCCGGGCTGCGGGAGGAGCTGGCTGATTGCCTGACCCATCTCTTCAATCTGGCCAACTACGTGGGCATAGACCTGGAGGAGGCCCGTCAGGAGAGGTCGCAAGCGCTCACCGACGAACGGCTCGACTGAGCCTTCGGGCCGAGCCTCAGGCCGAGGGCTCGCCGAAGTCTGGGCAGGAGCGGGCTTTAAGCATAAGCCCGGTGAGCGCTTGGGAGGATGAGGACCGAGCAAGAGCGGGGTAGGAGGGCATGGTGAAGAGATTCATAGCCATTGCGGGCAACATGGGCGTGGGGAAATCGAGCCTGACAGCTCTGCTGGCCCAACGGCTTGGTTGGCAGCCTTTCTACGAGGCAGTGGACGAAAACCCCTACCTGGCCGACTTCTACAAGGACATGCAGGCCTGGAGCTTTCACTCCCAGATCTTCTTCCTCTCCCGCCGCCTGCGGGACCACCGTCAGATCCTCGACCACCCCGCCTCGGCCATCCAGGACCGCTGCGTCTACGAGGACGCCGAGATCTTCGCCAGGAACCTCTACCTCCAGGGCCACATGAGCGAGCGGGACTACCGCACCTATCGCGAGCTGTACCAGGCCCTGACTTTGTTCCTGCCGCCGCCGGATCTCATCGTCTATCTGCGGGCCTCGGTGCCCACCCTCCAGCATCGCATCGCCCTGCGAGGGCGCGACTTTGAGCGGGACATCTCCGTCGAGTACCTGGAGCAGCTCAACCGCCTCTACGAGGAGTGGGCCCAGAACTTCACCCTCTGCCCTATCCTCACCGTCCCCGCCGATGATCTGGACTTCGTCCACCACAACGCCCACCTGGAACAGATCGCCACCTGGCTGATCTACAAAGCCCTCCCCGAGTTCTTCGGCAAACTCCCCTTCAAGCCCCGACGCCGGACGAAAAGGGCTCCCCCCGAGCAGCAGGAGCTGCCCGGATGGGAGCCAAACGTGCGATAGCTCGACAGCGGCTATTTCTTCGCCTGACGTGCCATCACCAGGGGCAGGTGGATCCGCTCCTTCACCACCAGGGGCGCGGCCGGGCCCACGACCACCTCATCCAGGTAGACGCGCGTGGGCCGCTCCGCCGACGACTGCCAGAGGTTGAACACCAGCAGCACCTCCTGGCCGGCAAACTGGTCCATGGGGAAGTGGCAATGAGTCCAATCGGCGCTCTGCCACATTTCGCGGATGGAGAGCTCATGGCGCTGAGCCCACTCCGGCCCGGAGAAGACGAGCACCTCGAACCAGTCGTTGGGCTCCCCGCCAGGCCCCAGGGCCGTCTCGTCCGTGACCAGCCTGTAGCTGAAGGACAACGTGGGCGAGATCACCCCTGATGGGATGCGGATCACCTGGCCGATGGTGGAGTTCTCGGGAGCTCCCACAAAACCGCTGCCCAACAGCACCGACTGAGCGCCGCTTAGCGCCTCCTGGCTCAACACGGGTGGCGTCTTGCCCGACGGATGATCGTCCCAATCCTCTAAGGCCAAAGGCCCCTCGAAGCCGCCGTTGACCACGGCGTTGGTGGCCGGCGGCAGGTTGAAATCCACCCCCGCCGTGTTGGTAGCCACGAGCTGCACCCCCCATCGGGCCGGCCAGGCCCCGTACCCCTCTTTCTCCGCCGCTACCCCGTAGCTGCCACCCAGGGGGATATCCTCCACACGATAGCTCCCCGTCCCGTCGGTGGTTGCCTCCCAGCTTCCACCCTCCTCATCCTGCACCCTCACCGTCGCCCCGGCCACAGGCTGGTCAAGGATGTCCCTCACCTGCCCGGAGATGGCCCCCCGATCAATCACCGTGGTGCACTGGGGGGCTGCCGGTGGGAAGGCGCTCTCATTCCCCGCCTGGTCCCGCCCCCAGGCGGCAAAGCAGTAGGTGTGTCCCGAATCCCCATCGAAAGAAGCGCTCCCCTCAGCCCGGTAGCGCCGATCCGCCGGAGGGCTCCCCTCCTGCCAGAGGGTCCAGTCGCCGCCATCGGCCCTGTGCCAGACCTGATAGCTCTGGAGCCCCGTCCCCCAGTCCTCCACCCGCCAGGTCACGGTGAAGGTGGGAGGGCTGATGGTCGGCAGGGTGATCTGGGCCGCCGGAGGGCGGGTATCCCTCTCGATGAGGATGTAGGGCTTGCCGCCGATCATGGGCACCCCGGGCGTCTCCGGCTGGTTGAAGTTGGTGGCAGGGGGCAGGGTCAAAGTGTACACGCCGGCAGCGGTGAGGGTCTGGGTAATCCCTGCCTGGTCAACGAGGAGGCCGCCGGGCCCGGTGGCCCCTATGGCCCTGGTCTGGGTCACGCTCAGGGTGTTCCACAGGACAAGCACCCGTTTGTCTGGCGGGGAGAAAAAGGCTAGACGCTCCATCCCGTTGAGGGTACTGTGCCACAAGGGGGAGATGTCCAGCAGATAGGTTGCCGCCACCTGGTAGGCAGTGTAGGCGGGTCGGGGGACATCGGGCTGGGAGGGGTGGGTCGGGTTGCGGATGAGGCCGTAGGCCTGCCCCTGGCCGTCGTCGTAGAGCTGGAAATGGAAGAGGCGCTCGACCCCGGCGTAGAAGGCCAGGGCGGCGTTCTGGATGACGTAGCTGGCCTGTTCCTGCATCGTGGCCTGGTAAGGAGCCGGCTGCCCTGTGCCGGGGAAGTCGTCCCAGGTGGGCACCCCGCTCTCATTGACCCACACGGGCTTCCCGGCCAGGCCGTGGGCGGCCAGTTTGGCGGCCAGGAGCCGGGTGCCATCCAGGGCGTTACGGGGGTTGCTGTACCAGTGCAGGGGCAGGACGTCGAAGTAGAAACCGTGAGCCGCCTGGGCATCCTCGTTCGGGTCAGCCTCCAGGGCGGCCAGGAAGGCATCAAACCAGGTCGGGTTGGGGAAGTAAGCCAGGCCGCCGAGGAGCACCACCGCCTCCGGGTCGGCAGCCTTGGCCGCCAGGTAGCCCACCTGGAGGAGGCGGTAATACTGGGCCGGCGTGCCGTTCCAGAAGCCGCTGGGGAAGCCAGGGACGACGCCGCAGGGGAAGTCCGGCTCGTTCCACATCTCCCAGTAGCGTACACCCACGCCCGCTGGCCAACCCTGTTGCTGGGCCAGCGCCCCCCCTGGCTTGTAGCGGCTCACCGTCTGGTAGACGAAGCGGGCCCAGTAGTTGTCGGGGTTGATAGCCTTGCCGGGGGCCAGGGAATCGGTGCCGTCGTCGAAGACGGGAGCCTCCAGGTTGCGCGGGGGGAAGGTCTCCACGCTGGCGGAGTCGCACCCGTCCAGGGTTTTCAGACCTCCGAGGTCTCTGAGACCTCGGAGGTCTCGAGGGATGCGTGGCGGGATCAGGGGCCGCCGCTCCAGTCGGGGCGCGGGTGCGGTGGGCGAGCCGCCCGTGCCATAAAAGTGCGGCGTGGTCAGCAGAACGGCGTCGAGTTGCAGACCCCGGGTGATGTCGGCGGTGACAGCCAGGTCGTGCTGGCTGTAGTCGAAGACGCCAGGGGCCACTTCGATTTCGGGCCAGTACACCGGCCAGCGGTCCCAGGTCGCTCCGGCTGCCAGGGCGCGGTTGTAGCGAAGGTCACGCCGCGCCGGCCAATCGGGGTGTGAGGCATTGCCACGCTCCATCTCGGCCGAGTTGACGAAGGCGATGCCAAACTGGAGGTTAGAGGTTGGAGGTTGGAGGTTGGAGGTCGGTACGTGGCCCTGTGCCAGGCTTGCAAACCAGCCCAGGCTCAACAGCCCGGCCAGAGCCAGCAGGCCGAGCCTAAGCCTCGTGGCGCTGGACATTCCCCGTCTCCGTGTCGTAGAGGGCGTAGGTGGAGGCCCCGAAGCGGCCCATGACCTCACCGGGGTTTAGCCGCAGGGTAGGGCCCACCCGCTCCACCTCGTACTGGTGGTTGTGGCCGTGGCAGACCAGGTCATATTGGCCTGAGGCGGCCAGGCTGGCCCCGATCTCGGGGTAGTGGGTGACGGCCATCCTGGCCCCGTCCAGCTCCAACTGGGCGAACTGGCCGTGGAGGGTGACGTTGCCCGCCGCCGTGGCCACCTTGGCCAGCAGGAGCTTATCCCCGTCGTTGTTGCCGAAGACGGCGTGGATGGGCCCGGGGAAGCCGTCGGCCAGCATCTTGAGGGTGAAGGGGGCGCAGAAGTCGCCGCAGAAGATCAGGGCCTGGGCCTC
>JBHIEC010000079.1:0-10114 GCA_046760425.1 Anaerolineae bacterium | reverse complement strand
GCTCATACTCCGACCGATCCTTCCGGGGATAGGCAATCTCACCTTTGTTCAGTAGGGAGCTTTCTCGAAAGTCTGTTTTGCCCCCGCAACACTACAGCGAATTGGGAAACAAACGAAGCCTTCTCTCGCCCAGCCATTGGTGGTCTCCCTCTTCGGTGTTGTTGGGATTGACCACGCCAAAATATGACATCGAACCCTTCGACAGGCTCAGGACAAGTTTCGGGGATTTACCGAATTTGGCATCGCGAATTCGGTGAATCCCTTCAATTCGTTGTCATATCCGCCAAACAGCCATCCAGCCATTCGTTTTGTTCTAAATTCGGTGTTGTGTTACATGGCAACTACTTTCCGAGAGATCTCTAGGGGGGTCGCTGGTCTCCCAGGTGTCTTCTGAGGATCAGGTAGGCAGCGTGGGACCAGAGGAGGGGCTTGGCGATTGTTCCCCGATGATTGACCCAGGGCTGGTACATGCTGGGGGCGTTGAGGGTGTGGGGTACTTGCTCGGGCAGGTCCCCTCTCTCGTCGGCCTGAGCTTCTATCCAGGCCAGGAGCTCTTGGGCCCGCTCATGCTCCTCCAGATCGGCGTAGTACCAGCCCAGCCAGGCCGTCAGAAGCACCCACTCCCCGCCCCCGTAGTAGGTATCCCCTCGGTAGCGGTGCACCCCTCCGCCCTTCCGGCGCAGGTCGGCCTCGATCCTGGCCACGGTCGCTCGCATGATCGGATCACCCGGCGCCAGCAGCCGATAGGGGGTGGCAACGCCCAGCAAGCTGGCGTCCACGACCGTCGACCGAGGCCTGCCCTGAGCCCTGCCGAAGGGACCGCCGACCGCCGCGATCCCCGAAGGTGGGGTGATGTGCTTGACCAAGCGCCCATCCCGCACCCCGCGCTCCAGCACGAAACGGCGGATTTCTTCGACGACCGCCGATGAACGCCTGTCCTGAGCGAAGCCGAAGGAACCGCCGACCGCCGCCTCCATCGAGTCAGCAGCCTTCAGCCCGGCGTAGATGGCCGCCAGCGTGTAGGGATGCAGGTACTGAGGATGTTCTTCCCACAGGTCGTAGCAGGGATGGAGCCAGAGCGCCGCCAGGTAGCGGACAACAAGATCCACTGCTTGCTGCCAGTGAGCGGGCAGACCAGAACAGCGGTGGGCCGTCCGCTGTCGGCGGTCATGTTCGGCCAGGGCCCAGAGCCAGGTGCCGAAGCCGTCCAACTGGAAATTGGGCCATTCATCGCCAGCCTCTTCACCGCCAACCGTGTAGCGGGTGTGCAGGTAGTCGTCTACCAACGGTTCGCCCCGCTGGGCCTTCTCAATGGCGCGTTGGGCCTTGTCGGCGTGGCGCAGGACCGTGCGGGCGGCCCAGTCGTGAAAACGCTGCGCGCTCTCGTGCTGGCCGGCCAGGTCCATGGCGTAGGCGATGAAGGCCCCGTCGCGGAACCACGAATAGCGGTAGGAGGGGAAGTTGGGGGAAGCGAGATAGGCACCGGTGGGGGCCTGGTTGGACAAAATGACTTCAATGCTGCGCTGGAAGAGGTCGGTCATGGTTTCTTCGTCTCCACCACCAAGACACAAAGGCACGAAGTTAAGAACCTTTTTCCCTGGTTCGCTTTGTGTCTTGGTGTCTTTGTGGCTTCGCCCTTGAGGGCTCAAGCCCGAAGGGTAAAGAATGAGCGCCTGCCTGAACAGTTACCAGATCAGGGTCGTGCCCGTCACGTTCGTCGGCTGGGCGTCGGTCTGGACGTAAACCTCCACCGACAGGTTGATATCGTTCAAGGTTGCCGGGTTGGCAGGGGTCAGTTCGCCCATTCGATCACCACCAGGTCCCAATATTCGAGCCGGGGAACGGTGAATTGGATGCAGTTCCCTCGGGTGTCCCGACCCGGCTCGAAGTCAAGAACCGTCGCCTGAGGGCTGGTGAAATCCGGCGAGGCAAGCCAGACCCGGCCCACCTTCTGCTCCGTCCAGTAACGCACTCGTAGCTCATCCAGCGGCGTGGGGTCAGCCAGTAGCAAACCATTCCACTCAGGGCTGGGGATGTCCAACAGGTTGATCAGGCTGATGGTTTCGAAGGCTTCCCCCCGACGGGTGATGATCCACACCTTCTTGTACACCTGGTCCGGATCGGTCCTCACCCCCTCGATGGTTACTTTCCTCCCCCCATCCTCTGTGGTATCCTGCGTTCCGATGGAAAGGGCGTTCTCATAGCGCACGGCGAAGTCATAGTAGCGGCGTATCCCCGCCGCCAGTTCGCCCCCCATGGGCTTATATTTGGGGAAATAGGGATCGGCCAACATCCCACCCCGCTCGCCCAGCTCGATGTGATACCCTCCGCTGGCGAAGATCACGGCGTCAGCCAAGCGCACGTTCCGCTGCCGGGCCGGCTCGATGTAAGCGGCCAGCACCACAGGCTTTCCCCGGCCAAGTTCCTGTGCGTTGACGATCAGCTTCCAAAGGTCACGGTACAGGGTGTGAGGCGGCCAGACCTCGATGTAGATAAAGTCCTGCCCGGCCGGGGCTACCGCTTCGAGGGGCCAGTTGTTCACTGCGTTGAAGACCACTGTGGCATCCGGACGGATGGCTGTGACCGTGGCCCTGGTGAGGTCAATGAAGGCCGGGATGGCTGCGGCCAGATCAACGGGGTTGCCCTGGGCGTCGAAGCCCTCTTTGGGATCGCCGTACTGATCCAGGAAGATGCCGTAGAAGGGGTGCTTCTGCATGTACTCCGTGTCCAACAGCTCGCTCAAGACCGGCATCTGGCCCGCCTCGGCCATGGTGAGTTGGGTCTCCGGCGAGAGCATGAAGCGGATGAACTCGGCCGCCTCCTCCTTGTTCTTGCTCTGCTGGAACATGACGATGTCTTCACCACCCACCACGGAGATAGAGCCACCCTTCCCGGCGGGCATCAGGGCGAAGCCGTACTCCTTGTCCGGGAACTGGGTCGCGAAGAGGGGCGGGAACCACGGCCCTTCCAGGATCATGGCGATCTCGTCCTTGGCGAAGCCTCCCCAGGTATCCACCCCGCCGCCCAGGATCCCCGGATGGATGTACTCCTTCTTGACGAGGTCCAGCAGGAACTCGTAGGCAGCTACGGTCTCCGGCCCATTGAGGTAGCCTGTGGCCTTGGTGATTTCTGGGTCCGTGATGTCGCCCCCGCTGCTCCAGATCCAGGGGTTCACCGCCCAGGCGTAGGTCCCCCCATCGGCGAAGCAGTACTTGTCCTTGCCCAGGGCCTTGATCTTCTGGCAGGCCGCCAGGAAGTCGTCGAAGGTCTTGGGCGGCTCGCTGATCCCGGCGGCCTCGAACATCGCCTTGTTCCAGACCAGCACCCGGGTGTTGGTGTCCAGCGGGAGGCCGTAGTAGTGGTCTTTCCAGAAGTTGGTCGAGAGGGGCCCCGGGAAGACCTTGTCCCTGTAGGTGTCAAAGTCCGTCATCAGTTCATCGAGGGCTACCAGGGCGCCCATCTCGGCGAACTCCGGCACCCAGATGATGTCGGAGCGGATGACGTCGGGTGCTGTACCGCCGGCGATGGCTGTCAGGAGCTTCCTGTGGAACTCATCGTAGGGCACCGGCTGAGCCTGGACCTTAATGTTGGGGTGAGCCTTTTCGAAGGCGGGGATCACCTTCTTGTCAAAGGTCTCCGTTTCCAGAGGGTTGTAGGCGTGCCAGAAGGTAATCGTGACTGGCCCTGGCGGCACCGGCGTGGCTGTCACCACCACCTCGACGGGCTTCTCGACGACCTTCTCCTTCTCTACCACTACTGTCTCCTTGATCACCCGGGGCGTTGGCGTCGCCGCCGGCGCACACGCCGCCACAAAGAGGGCCAGCATCACCAAGCCAGCCAGGACCAAAAACGCGAGATGCTTTCGCTCGTTCATTGGATCCTCCCTTAGTTTAATCGAAATCTGATGCTCGGTCAAAGCCACAGCTCTCTCCTCACGCATCACCCCCTTTCCTTAACTTCATTCACTGTTCAAAGAAAGTTTTGGACAAAAAGAAAGACCTTCGATCACGTTGTCCCGCAAGACACTCCCACCCCTTCCCCCTGAGTGCCGTCGGTCGCCCGGGGAGCCGCTATGCCATCGCCGCCATCAGATCTACCGCTTCTCTCCTGTCCACCGGTGGCTTGAAAATCTCCCCCAGCACCACGCAGGCCGCGCCCCGAGCCCAGGTCTCGTCCCCAGAGGGCTCGATGACGATCTCCAGCTCGTCGGCCAAACCGTCGAAGGCGTGCTCGCGGATAGCCTCTCGCATGGGGCTGAAACGCCACTCACCGGCTCGCACACCCTCAC
The DNA here is from genome assembly GCA_046760425.1 of Anaerolineae bacterium. GTDB lineage: Bacteria > Chloroflexota > Anaerolineae > JBHIEC01 > JBHIEC01 > JBHIEC01. The sequence goes on along the minus strand of JBHIEC010000079.1, from coordinate 5,826 downwards.
CACCCACGATGACCAACTGGGGGTTCAGAATGTTCACCAGATTGGCGATGCCGATGCCCAGCCAGCGTCCTGCGTCGCCCAGCAGCCGTCGGGCCAACTCGTCCCCCGCCTCGGCTGCCCCCACGATGGCCTCCAGGGTCAACGGCTCAACCTCGGCCAGAGCGGTTCTCTCCCCCAGGGCGATGGCCGCCTCCGCCTGGCGCACCACCGCCGGGTCCGAGGCCAGGGCCTCCAGGCAGCCCCGCTTCCCACAGTCACAGAGGGGGCCGTCTTGAACCAAGGTTATGTGGCCCAACTCTCCTGCCCCGCCCAGGGCGCCACGGTAGAACTGGCCGTTGACCACGATGCCGGCACCAATCCCCCGGCCTACGGTGACCACCACAAAGTGGTCCACACCATGGCCGTAGCCGAACCACTGCTCGGCGATGGTCAGGGTGTTCACGTCGTTCTCCAGGTACACTGGCAACCCGAAGTGGGCCGCCACCGGTTCCGCGATGGACACATTCCGCCAGCCGAAGAAGGGGGAGTAGCGGCAGATCCCGGCCTCACCATCCACCACCCCGGCCATGCCCACCCCGATGCCCAGCACCCGGGCGCGGTCCACCCTCGACTCGGCGATGGTCGCCTCGACGGCGGCGATGATGACCTCCTGCACGGCCTGGACATGGTGCTGGGCCCTTCGACTCCGCTCAGAATAAACCTGAAGGGGAGTTACCCGGTGGTAAAGGACACTGGCATCCAGGTCGGTCAGAGCGCTGGTGATGGCCTGTTCCATGAGCTTAACGCCGATCACGAAGCCGGCCCGATAGTTGAGACGCAGCAGCACGGGCCGTCGGCCCCCGGTGGATTCCCCCTCTCCCATCTCGTGGACCAGGCCCTTCCTGATGAGCTTCCCCGTGATGCCCGAGACGGTGGCCAGGCTCAACCCCGATAACCTGGCGATCTCGGTGCGGGAGATGGGGCCTCGGCTCTTGATGAGGTTGAGCACCAGGTTGCGGTTGATCTCCTTGATGAGGTCCCGGTTTCCCTTACGTAGTCGAGCCAAAAGCGTAGCCTCCGAAGTTACTTTTTTCGGTGAAGCAAGTTTATTCTACCATGCTCTTGCAGATTTGTCAAGGGGCGCTTGACAAGGGCGTCCAAGTCTCCTATAATATCGGCCGACCGTAATCCACGCGCGTTATGCTGCTCATCCCGAGGATTGAGAAGTCGAGACGTGGTGGCCGGATCCGGATGTTGAAGTATTGGCTAGAAGCTGGACAGAGTTCTTGGTCCGAGCGAGTCTTCAAACTGGGTCAGATCAATACTTCACAGCCAGCAGAACAAAGATCTCGGTTGCCGCCCTCGACGGCCTCAGGGAGGGGTGGGCGACTGAGATTTTTGTGTTGTGAGGAGGTGATGGCTCATCGAGCTAGACTCAAGTGGAGATAGAGCTCTTGAACCCAAGAAGGATCATCTTGAGGTGTAACGTAATTCTGGCACAGGAGAGAAGAAAATGACACAGCAAGGGATGAGGCGCGAATATCCTTGGCAAGCTCCTCTGGATGAGGAGTATTGGAGAGCACTTCTGCAGCAGGGCGAGTTCGCCCCGGAGGTGCCCTCCCCTGTGGAGGAGGTTCTGGTAGGCGAGGGAGCGGCAGCTGCTGGCTGGGCCCCGGGTTTGGGTGCCGAGGCAGGCTTCGGCCCGAGCAGTTCGGCCGAGACTTCGGCGAGCCCTCGGCCTGAGGGCCTCCGCCGAGGCGTCGGCCGAGGCACTCGGCCCGAAGGCTCAGTCGAGCCGCTCACCGAAGCCTCACTGCCGAAGGGCCCAGCCGAGGGCTACAATGTGGGTCTACGGGAAAGCTCCGTGGAGGCCGAGGAAGAGGCGTACCTTTTCTCCCCGGAGGCCCGCTGGGAGCGCGATTGGAAGTGGCTGGAGCAGATGTTTGAGAGGGGCGAGGTCTTCACGGCCCGAGTCATCGGCTGCAACAAAGGGGGCCTTTTGGTGCGGTTGGGCGAGATCCGAGGCTTTGTGCCCGCCTCCCAGTTGGCGGAATTGCCGCGCCAGTTGGGGACGGAGGGGTTGCAGGAGGAACTGGAAGATCGGATAGGCGAGGAACTGGAGCTCAAGCTCATCGAGCTGGACCGCCAGCGGAACCGGGTCATCTGCTCGGAGCGGGCCACAGCCTGGGCGGAGGAGGAGATCGAACGGCGGCTGGCGGAGCTCAGCGAGGGCCAGGTGGTGCGCGGCCGGGTGCGGAGCGTGTGCGACTTCGGGGCCTTCGTTGACCTGGGCGGGGTTGATGGCCTGATCCACATCTCCGAGCTGTCATGGCAGCGGGTGGATCACCCCTATCAGGTGCTCCAGGTGGGCGATGAGGTGGAGGCCCTGGTCCTCAACGTGGACCGGAAGCAGCGCAGGATCGGCCTGAGCCTGAAACGCCTGCGGCCCGACCCCTGGAGCGTGGTGGACGAGCGGTATCACGTGGGCCAGGTGGTGGAAGGCACCATCACCAACGTCGTAGACTTCGGGGCCTTCGCCCGCATCGAGGAGGGCCTGGAGGGGCTGATCCACATCTCCGAGTTGGCCGAGGGGAACTTCCTGCATCCCCGTAATGTGGTCAAGGAGGGGGATGTGGTCACCGTGCGCATCCTGAACATTGACAGCGCCAACCACCGTCTGGGCCTGAGCCTGCGGCAGGCTTACAGGCCGGAGACTGACCAATGGGCAGGAGCTCCGCAAAGGGAGTGATCTCCGCCGTCGAGCCCCAAGGGGCTCGGTTGGCTGAATCGGAATTCGAAGGTGTAGTCCGCGACAAGCGGGAAGGATAAGGCCTAAAATGGCAGGCAAGCGGTCCAGACGGAGGGGATGGCCCTCCCGAGAGGGGCTCCACATCCACCTCGATTGGGTCCTCCAACAGGAGATCCTGGGGCTTCTCCTGTTGGCCGGGGGCACCGTCGCCTTCCTCAGCCTCCTCTCCATCACCCACGGGGCCCTGAGCGACCGCGGGGCAGAGCTGCTCCGCCAGGTCTTCGGCTGGGGGGCCTATGGGGTGGTCCTGGGCCTGGGGGCGGTTGGGGTCGCCCTGGTGCTCCACACCCTGAAAGGCTTTGAAGATATTCCCTGGGAGCGGGTCATCGGGGCGGAGTTGTTCATGGCCGCGTCCCTGGCCCTGCTGCATCTCCTTTCCGGGGGCCCGGACCCCCTGCGGCTGGCTCAGGAGGGGGGAGGTGGCGGCTATGTGGGCTGGGCCATCAGTCATGTTCTGGCTACAACCCTCGGTCCCCTGGTGGCCGCCTTCCTCCTGGCGGTTGTGGGGCTGGTGGGGTTGGTATGGATGCTGCATCTTTCCCCGGCAGAACTGGTGGGAAGCCTGGTTCGGGAGGCGAGGCAGGCCGCTACCCGGTCGCCGGAGGCGGCTGAACCCCCACTTCCGGAGACGATGGCGGCCATCTCTCCCCGCGAGGCGCCTCCGACACGGCCCCAGGCCGTGTCCCTACGGCGCCCCAGGGCCAGGAAGAGGCGAGGCGCCGAAGCTGAAGGGCCTGTCCTGAGCGAAGCCGAAGGACTGCCTCCCCTGGATCTGCTGGATCCCGCCTCGCCGCTGGCCTACCGGGAAGGGGAAATACGCCAGCGGAGCAAGATCATCGAGGAGACCCTGGCCAGTTTCGGCCTCCCCGTGCGGGTGGTGTCCATCAATCAGGGCCCCACCGTCACCCAGTTCGGTGTGGAGCCGGGCTACATTGAGCGGCGCGGGCTCGATGGTCGCCTCAAACGGCGCAAGGTGCGGGTCAGCAAGATCAGCGCTCTGGCCAAGGACCTGGCCCTGGCCCTGGCCGCGGCCCCCATCCGCATCGAAGCCCCGGTCCCTGGACAGCACATCGTGGGCATCGAGGTGCCCAACTCCCAGATCTCCCTGGTGGCCCTGCGGGGGGTGATGGAATCAGAGGCCTTCCAGGCCCTGGACTCCAAGCTCAAGCTGGCCCTGGGTCAGGATGTCTCGGGCCAGCCCATCGTGGCTGACCTGGCGACCATGCCCCACCTGCTCATCGCCGGGGCCACGGGCTCAGGCAAGTCGGTGTGCATCAACGCCATCATCGCCTGCCTGCTGTGCCAGCGCACCCCTGAGGAGCTCCAACTCCTCCTCATAGACCCCAAGCGGGTGGAGTTGACCAACTTCAACGGCATCCCCCACCTCCTGGCTCCCGTGGTGGTGGAGGTGGAGGAGGTGATCAGGGCCCTGCGCTGGATCACCGGTGAGATGGACAAGCGGTTTCGGCTCTTCGCCCGGGCGGGGGTGCGGGACATCGAGGCCTACAACAGGAAAATGGCGCGGCGCGACGGGGAGCGGTTGCCCTACATCGTGATCTTCATAGATGAACTGGCCGATCTGATGATGATCTCCCCGGACGAGGTGGAACGCTTGGTGTGCCGCATCGCCCAACTGGCCCGCGCCACGGGCATCCACCTGGTCATGGCCACCCAAAGGCCCAGCGTGGACGTGGTCACGGGGCTGATCAAGGCCAACTTCCCGGCCCGCATCAGCTTCGCCGTGACCAGCCAGGTGGACTCGCGGGTGGTGCTGGACACGGGGGGCGCGGAGAAGCTGCTGGGGCGGGGGGACATGCTGTACATGGCCTCGGACTCCTCGAAGCTGGTGCGGCTGCAGGGCAGCTACGTCTCCGACAAGGAACTGGCCAAGCTGGTGAGATTCTGGAAACGGGCCAGCCGCTGGGAGCCGGCCGAGGAGGGCGAGGCTGTGCCTTGGGAAGGGATGGCTGCGGAAGAGGGGGAGGCCGACGAGTTGTTGGAGGAGGCCATCGCCCTGGTGCAGCAGCACGAGCGGGCCTCGGTCTCCTTCCTGCAGCGGAAGCTGCGCATCGGCTATCCGCGGGCGGCCCGCCTGATGGACCAGTTGGAGAAGAGGGGCATCGTCGGCCCCGACGAGGGGGGCGGTCGGTCGCGGGAGGTGCTGGTCTCGGAGTTGGGGGACGAGGCCCCCGAGGAGTAGAAAGGATCAGGCATCATGGCCGGTCTCATCGCCATCACCGTGTCCTGGGCCCTGCTGAGTCTGTCGGGTGTCATGTCACCCGGCCCTATCTCGGCCCTGGCCTTCAGTGAAGGGACGCTGCGCGGCTTTCGCGCCGGCCCCCTGATCAGCGTGGGCCACGCCCTCACCGAGCTGGTCATGGTCATCGGCCTGGCCGTGGGCCTCAGTCGCGTCCTGCAGCACAACCTTGTGGCCGGAACCATCGGTCTGGGGGGTGGGGCCGTCCTCCTGTGGATGGGATTTGGCCTGGTGCGGAGTGGCTGGCGAGGACAGGTTATGTTGAACGCTCAGAGCAGTCCGAGAAAGGGGGCGGCGCACCTGGGTCTGGTCTCTGCCGGCGTTCTGCTCAGCGTCTCCAACCCCTTTTGGCTCCTGTGGTGGGCCACGGTGGGCTCGGCCAACATGCTGACCTTTCTCCGCTACGGGCTGATAGGGCTGGCGGCCTTCTACGTGAGCCACATCCTCATGGACTTCGGGTGGAACAGCTTTTTGGCCCTGATCGGCACCTCGGGGCGGCAGGTGCTGAGCGAGAGGGTCTACCGGGGCATCCTGGTGGCCTGCGGATTTTTCTTGATGCTTTTCAGTGTTTACTTCGTCTATTCGGGTTTCAATTTCCTGCAAAGCTAGGAGACATGATGGCCATCCACACCTCTCTTTTGGGCCGTTGCCGCCGAACCAGCTCCTACAGATCCTGGACAGGCGGCTGGACGTGGAGTGCCCCGACGCCGAGGCGCTGCGAGAGCGAGGCCTTCCCAGCATGGCCGAGAAGCTGACGGAGGCGACGGGGAATCCCCACGCC
>JBHIEC010000078.1:0-10208 GCA_046760425.1 Anaerolineae bacterium | reverse complement strand
GGCCTGGGGCGCACACTGGCCGGGCTCACCCCACAGCACCAGGGCGGCCTTGGTGAAGGTGGTGCCCACGTTCTGGACCTTAATCCAGGTCTCTACCCCCACGTCGTTGTCGCCGATGTGGTTCAGGATGGGCAACTGGACCCGGCGGCTGGGTAATCTGGACGGCAAGGGCTGGGTGAGGAGCCCCTCCCCCGCACCCGGACTGATCCACTCAACTCCAGAGCCAATGGTCGGTGCCGAGCTGGCTGGCCCCGTGGCGATGATACCCAGCAGGATGAGGGGCAGCAGCCTTCGGGCTGAGGCCCTCAAGGCCGAAGGCTCAGGCCAAGGCCAGGCCAATACCAACTCGAACCTTCTTCTCCCTGTTCCCATTCTCCTTCCCTGAACCCCTTCTATATTCTGGGCGTGGCTAAAATGACTTGGAGGCCTTCACCCTTGCGAGTTCGAACCTTCGCAAGAGTGGTCACAATCCCCTGCCACAAAATATAACGTTGAAAAGCTCACTACGATACGGCTTGTCCCCGGGACCCAAAAAGGCCACCGGGAGTCTGCGGTGGCTTTCTCGACAATGCAGGCTCTACTGCCTGCTGCGGGTTATGGAAGATAGGCCTCCCCGCTCTCACCTCCAAATTTGAAGTTTGCGCACATTTTGATTCTAACATATCGGGCGCTCATCGAGCCCCTTCAGGGTTGGACAGTTAGCGTGAATCTACTCCTCCTCGAAGGGCTCTTCTTCCCATTCCTCCTCGTATATCTCCTCCCAATCCATCTCCTCTTCCTCGTACTCCTCCCGCTCCTGCATGGTCAGGCAGCCGTGATCGGGGTGGTACTCCATCTCCTCAGAGCTGCACACGCCGCCCTCCCAGAAGACGCAGGTGTCATCGTAGCACCGGATCTGAGTCATGGGGTTCACCTCCTTCCTTGCTCCGGATGCTTATGGGGCGCAGAGGACCCCCCTCTGCCCCTCCTTCAATGACGAGTACGATCCGCCCCGCCTCTTCCGCTCCGTGCAGGGCGGAGATCATGCCCCGCACCGTCTTCTCAATGATGTCGGCGGCGAAGGGCTTCTGGATGGGCAGGGGCTGCCCATCAACCACGACGGAGACCCGGCTCCCGCCCGGCCCCTTCAGGAACCGCTCCTCCAGCAGGTCAGCCACTCCCGCTACGTCGTCCAGGTTGAACTGGGGGACGTCCAGGGGGAAAGATTGGTCGGTGGCCAGAGCCACCAACTCGTCCTCGGTACACAGGAGCTCCTGGCTCACGGCGCGGCGGGAGATCTCGATCTTGGGTGCCCCGCCACGCTTGTAGCCCTCGGTGAGGACGATGTCCGCCTCGGGGACGAGGGCAGCGATCTCGTCCAAGGTCATCTCCCGCTCTAAACCCTTGATGAGGGCCAGTTTGTACGGGCCGGCGATGATCACCTGATCGCTCCCCGCCTGGGCCAGGCGCCAGGAATCCTTGCCGGGCACATCCACATCGAAGCCGTGAACGTCATGCTTGACCGTGGCCACCCGATAGCCCCGCCTCTTGAGCTCGGGGATGAGCTTCTCCAGGAAAGTGGTCTTGCCTACGTCGGACTTGCCGACGATGGAGATGATGGGGATCATGGGCATCCTAAGGCTGCTTCTTGAGCTCTTCTTCGATGATGAGCTTCAGTTCCTGGAAAGGCAGGAAGCCGGGGATAGCCTGCTGGTTGACGAAGATGGTGGGCGTGCCCCGCACCCCCGCCCGCAGGGCCTCCTGGGTGGAAGCCTGCACAAAATCCCGGTACTTGCGGCTATTGAGGCACTGGGCGAAGGCGGCCGAGTCCAGGTTCAACTGGGCTGCAAAGCCGTCCAGTTGCTCCCGGCTGTACCCGCTGGTGGAGAAGTTATCGAACAGGAGATCGTGGTAAGCCCAGAACTGTCCCTGCTCCTGGGCACAATGGGTCGCCTCGGCGGCCAGGACCGATGGATCGCCGTGGCCGGCAAAATCAATGAAGATCGTCTTCACCATGCCGGTAGCAACATACTCTTTGTCGACCTCACGGGCCGTCTCGGTGGCGTAGCGCGCACACCACGGTCAGAGGTAATCTGAGAACTCGATGAGGACGACCTTGGCGTCGGGCGAGCCCTTGGTGGGCAGTTCATGGGGCACGGCGAAGGGCGTGGGGCTGATGGTGGGAGTCGGAGCCTGGCCCCTTTGGGTGGGAGAAGGCTGCACTGTCTCCTCGCCAAGCGTGGGGCTGCTGGTGACCAGGGCCACGGGGCTGGGCTCCTCCGTGGGTGTGACCGGCACCGTGGTGGGTGTCGTCACCACAGCCTGCTCAGTAGGCGTGGCCTGCGGCCCAGAGGGAGCACAGCCCAGCAGGATGAGCCCCAGCGTCACGGTCAGAACCATACCCCTCAGCCATCCCCCAATAGCGCACCCCTGAGGACGATATGTAGATTTCAGCAAGCTTTTTCTCCTTTCGCTCTAGAAGCCCCCACTGACAGGTGGGGGAGTGTCACTGCTGACCTAGCAGGCTGTGACTGCTCCCCCGGCTCACACCGGGGGGTTCAATCTGCTCGTCAGAAGACCTCCTCCGGCCAGTCCAGCATCTGCGCTTCCAGGATCTGGCCGGCCTGAACGTGAATCTCGCCCTCGGGGACGATGAGGAGGGCGTTGGCCCGCACCATGGAGGTCAGGACGCCCGAGCCCTGGGCGCCCGTGGTGCTGGCGTAGTACTGGCCGTCTCGCTTGGTCACCCAGGCCCGCACGAAGTGGCGCCGCCCACTGCTGGTAACATCCTCCTCCAGGATCGCCCGTACGGTGGGCTTGACCAGGTTGGCCCGGCCCAGCATCTTGAGGATAGCCGGGCGGGCGAACTGCTCGAAGGAGACCATGGCCGAGACGGGGTTGCCCGGCAGGCCGATAAGGGGCACGCCTTGTATCTGGCCGAAGGCCAGGGGCTTACCGGGCTTCATGCGGACCTGCCAGAAGTGCATCTCCCCCTCCATGGCCAGGACGTCCTTGACCACGTCGTAGTCGCCCACAGACACCCCGGCCGAGGTGAGGAAGAGGTCCACCTTCTGGGCCAGCCCCTGGCGGATCTTGGCCGTGAGGTCCTGAGACGTGTCCCGGGCGATGCCCAGCCGGATGGGGATGCCCCCGTAGCGCTGCACCTGGGCCGCCGTGGAGTACTCGTTACTGTTGCGGATCTTCCCCGGCGTGATGGGCTCGTCAATGTCCACCAGTTCGTCGCCCGTGGCCAGGATGGCCACCCGTGGGCGTCGGATGACCCACACCTCCCGGCGGCCCAGAGAGGCCAGGACGCCGATCTCCTGGGGCCGGATGACGGTGCCTTTGGCCAGCACTAACTCACCCTCTCGGATGTCCTCTCCAGCCAGCCGGATGTTCTCCCCTACGGAAACTTCTTTATAGACCTCCACCTCCGCCAATCCGTTTATCCGCTTCCCCAATCCGCTGACACCTTCACTCGTCTCCTCGAAGCGCACCACGGCGTCAGCGCCGCGTGGCACGGGGGCACCCGTCATGATGCGGATGGCCGTGCCAGGCTCGACCGCCACATCGCTAGTACGGCCTGCGGCCAAGTCGGCCACGACGCGCAAGGACACGGGATGCTCTCGATGGGCCCCCGCTGTGTCGGCCGCCCGCAGGGCATAGCCGTCCATGGCCGAGTTGTTGAAGGGGGGGATGTCCACGTCAGAACGGATGTCCTCGGCCAGGACGCGATCCAGGGCCTCCAGGATCTCCACCCGCTCGGGCTCCAGAGGCTGGAAATGCTGGAGAATGTACGCCAGGGCTTCTTCCACACTGATCATGACTGGCATTTTAACCCAATTCTCCTCCTTTGGCAAGTCTCAGTACTCCGCAACTGGGCAGCGGTGCGGGCTCCCATGCCCGCAATCCGGCGGCCCTTCGACCTCGCTCAGGACAAGCGTGGGAGCCGCCGCTGCTGGGATTTGCGGTCTACTGAGTCTGATACCCCACCAACTTCGTCGCATAGTATACCACAGAATCGTGGTCCGTCAATCCTCACCCCTGCGCGGGCTTGCGCAGCGGTTGGGCGCAAGCCCCAATATATGGGGGTGGATGAGGGGCGAGGGGACACCCCTCGTACTCCCCGGGCTTTCGCTGCGCACGCCCCTGCGTGGGCAGGACGTGGATGGCGCTCTTCTTCAGGGAGACGGTGACCTCCGCCCCCACAGCCAGCCCCAGCCGCTGATAGACGTGGTTGGGGACCTGGATCTCCAGGTCGTAATCCCGTTCCGATGTCAGGTTATGGGCCTTGAAAAAGAGCTCATAAGTCGCCCCCCGGGGGATGTGGCTCACGATGTGGCCCCGGAGGAGGTTGTGCTTCACGGCCTGCTTCAGAGGACGGTCGGGACGCAGGATCATCACCTCCTCGGGGCGGATGCAGAAGGTCACCCCCTCACCCCTGGCTCGCGGCTGTGGGGGGGCCTGGATGACGATGCCACGCCAGGCGATGGAGAGAGCCTCGGGGGTGGAATCGAGCACCTGGCCGTCGAAGATGTTCCTGGTGCCTGTGAAGCGGGCCACGGCCCGGGTTCGGGGGCGGCGAAAGACCTCCTCGATGGGGCCCATCTGCTCCAGGTGGCCATCATTGAGGACGGCCAGCCGGTCCCCTACGGCGAAGGCGTCCTGGAGGTTGTGGGTGACGTACAGGATGCTCAGCCCCAGCTCCCGCTGCAGCCCCAGGATGTCCCCTTGCAGCTTGCCCCGCACGGCGCTGTCCAGAGCCGAGAAGGGCTCGTCCAGGAGCAGGGCCCGGGGCTCGATCATCAGCGCCCGGGCGATGGCCACCCGCTGCTGCTGCCCTCCGGAGAGCTGGTGAGGATAGCGGTCGCCCAACCCCTCCAGGCGCATCCGCACCAGCATGGCTTCGGTCCGCTCCGCCACGTCGGGCCGGCGGCGGGCCCCGTAGGCGATGTTCTGGCGGACCGTCATGTGGGGGAAGAGGGCATAATCCTGGAAGACGTAGCCCAGACGCCGGCGGTGGATGGGTACGTTATGTCGAATCCCGTCCTCATAGGCGGCGAAGACTGTCTGGCCGTCCAGGCGCACCACCCCGCGATCGGGCGTTTGCAGGCCGGCGATGCATTGCAGGGTGAGGCTCTTGCCCACCCCTGAGGGGCCGAAGAGCACTACGATCTCCGCCCCTACCTGGAAGGTCACGTCCAGGCGGAAATCGCCCAGATCCTTCTCAATGGCGACGTAAAGCATTTCCCCTCCTCTGGCCAGCTACAGTTGTTTGTTCTGGGCCCGGTTCACGGCCCACAGGACGGCGAAGGAGACCAGGGTCATGATCAGCACCAACAGGTTGGCTTCGGCCATCTTGTTAGTCTGGACGGCGGCGTAGATGGCCAGGGGCATGGTCTGAGTGCGGCCAGGGATGTTGCCAGCCACCATCAGGGTGGCCCCGAATTCCCCCAGGCTGCGGGCGAAGGCCAGGATCAGCCCGGCCAGGATGCCCCGCCGAGCCAGGGGCAGGGTCACATCCAGGATCACCTGCCACTCGGGGGAGCCCAGGGTGCGGGCCGCCCGCTCCACGTTGGGGTCCACGCTCTCGATGGCCGCCTGGCTGGCCCGCACCATGAGGGGCAGGGCCACCACGCTGGAGGCCACGACGGCGGCCAGCCAGGTGAAGACGATGTGGACGGAGAAGAAGCGAACCAGGGGCCCGCGGCGCCCCAGGAGCAGGAGGAGGTAGTAGCCCACCACACTGGGCGGCAGGATGAGAGGCAGGCTGACCACCGTCTCCAGGGCGCTCTTGCCCGGGAAGTCCCGCCTGGCGAAGAGCAGGGCCAGAGCCAGGCCGATCACGAAAACGATGGCCGTGGCCACTGCAGCCACCTGCAACGACAGGTAGAGAGGATGGAGGTTCAAGGCATCTCCCCTCCCAGAGGGGTAAACCCGTATTGCCGCAGGATCGCCCGCCCGTGCTGGCCCCGCACAAAGGCGATGAACTCCAGGGCCAGTTCCTTATGTTGACTATTAGCCAGCACGGCGATGGGGTAACGGATGGGCGGGTGGGAGCCGCTGGGGGCTGTAGCCACCACTCTGACAGCCCGGCCCATGGCTGCATCGGTGGCGTAGACCAGCCCAGCCTCCACCTCGTCCTGTTCCACGTAGGCCAGCACCTGGCGCACATTCTCGGCCAGGACCAGCTTACCCTGCACCTCCTGCCACAGCCCTATGTTCATCAGCGCCTGCTGAGCGTACTGGCCCGCCGGCACGGTCTCCGGGTTGCCCATAGCCAGGCGAGTCACCGGCAGCCGGGCCAGGTCGGCGAAGCCGGCAATTTGTAATGAGGAGTCCCTGGGGACGATAAGCACCAATTCGTTGGCCGCAAATTCCTGCCGCGTGCCGGGCAGAAGCAGATCCTGAGCCTCCAGGGCATCCATCTGCGCCTGGCCCGCCGAGGCAAAGACATCGGCCGGTGCCCCGTGAGCGATCTGAGCCGCCAGGCTGCCCGAGGAGGCGTAGTTGAGGCGCACCGTGACCCCGGGATGGGTCTTCTCGAACTCAGCGGCCATATGGCCAAAGGCGTCGCTCAGGCTGATGGCGGCTGAGACGGTCAACTCCCCCTCCGGCGGCGGACCGCAGCCCGCCAGCAGGACGGCCATCAACCAGGGAAGGGCTCCCAGCCATCTACGTGAGACCGTAACACACTGGGGACTGGGAGTGCAGGCGTCGTCGTGAGCTGGCCGAACGGCGCAAGCCTGCTGGGGCTTCATTAAGGCGGGCTTGCGCCCTCGCAAGCGCTCACCGGGCTTGTGCATACAGCACACTCCTGTCCAGACTTCGGCGAGCTCAGTCGAGCCGTTCGTAGGTGAGCGCTTGCGACCGCACTCCGTCGCGCTTAATGCCCCAGTCGCAAGCGCTCGCAGTCCAATTGATCAGGTCATCGACGGACCCGAGCCCACTGCGAGCGCTTGCGAGAGGCCGTATTTGCCTTGTCCCTAAACGGTGACGCTCCCATCTACGTAGCCGTAGGCTCATCATCAGATGCAGTATAAAGAAAAGAGCTGGTTCATGTTCCCCCCAGCCCTTCTCACGCCATCCTCCCCGTCTGGCCCGTGGTCGAAGCGGTCACGCTCACTTGCCTCATGACCAGCTTTCACCCAGACCCTGACAAGCGGTCACCTACATTTTTACTCAGAGGCCGCTCTTGAGACGGGCCCGGTGACCGCTTGTCAGGAGCAGGACTCACTCCTCCTTCTCGCTGGCCTTGGCCTCCTCCTCCCTGGGCTCCACCAGCTCATCCAGCCCCGCCTGGGCGCGGCGGAACTCACGGATGCCCTTGCCCAGAGCCCCGCCCACCTCCGGCAGGCGGCCCACGCCGAAGACGATGAGCACGATGACCAGGATGATGATGACCTCAGCCGGCCCCAGATTGAACGGCATCTCCCTCACCTCCTGTGAAGTCTGCGCTCAATGATACACCTGAACAGCTCCCCTGTCAAACCTCAGTGACACTGGCGAAGAGGCGCCTCGTGTCCTCGAGCAGGTCCCGCTTCTGGCGACATACATAGCACAGGGGTTCGTCGCCCGTTGCGGCGCAGCTCGCGCCACAGCCTGCACACGGGGTCAATTCCCCCGCCAGAAGGACCCGGGGCAGGCGGTCCACCAGAGCCGCTGCCTCGAAGCGCGGGGGGAAGGAGACCGAGTCGCTGGGACAGATGAGGGCGCACAGGCCGCAATCCAGGCAGTCAGGCAGGGTGAGGCGCAGGACGAAATGCCCCTCCGTGGCGACAAAAGCCAGGGCCCCTGTGGGGCAGAAGCGGGCGCACAGGCCGCAGGCGCTGCACGAGGGCGCGATCTCCACAGCGGTGAAGGGCAAATCCTCGGCCTCGACCTCCCCAACCGTCGGTTCCCCCAGGCGGGCCAGGCTGCGCTGCAGGCGCTGGCGTGGAAGGGGCAGCCGTTGGGGCAACCGCTCCTCGACGGGGACGGACCCCTCCTGTCCTGGTGACGACAGGCCCTCGGCGATGAGGGTGGCCAGCGTGCGGCGGGACGAGAGGCTCAGGGCGGTGAAGAAGCCGCGCCGAGAATAGCGGGGCTGGTCGCCGGCCACCACAGGCCGTTCCCGGGGCGCGGTCAGCAACGACGCCGGCGCGCTACGGTAGGTGAAGAGACGGGCCTGCCCGCCGAAGATGGTCAGCAGGCGGTTAGCGGTGTCCACGACCTTCACGATCTCGTCCTGCACGCCGCCCAGGGCGCATCCTTCGCACAGCTCGTCGTTGAGCCAGATCGCGCCATCCCCCCGAGCGGCCAGGTCCAGCAACAGGGGCAGGGACAGGGCCGCCAGACAGCGCTTCGTCTGCACCACGGCGGCCACATCGGCGCGGGTCAGGCCGGGCTGCTCCTGGCGATGGCAGGCCAGCTCCACCCCGCCCCGGGGCAGGGAGGCCAGAACCTCCACCAGCTTATCCTCAGGCGGGGAGGTCTGGACGAAGACCTCGGTGGGGCACAGGTGGAGGCACAGGCCGCAATTGAGGCAGTGGTCCAGGTCGAGGGCTATGGGGTCATCCAGGGTGATGGCCTCGCTGGGGCAGCCCTCTATGCAGAAGCGGCAGCCGGCCCCCTTGTGCCGCCGGTTGAGGCACCGCTCAGGGAAGAGGCGGATATGAGCAGCCTCAACCGTCTCCAGGAGGCGGTCCAGAGCGTCAATGGTCAATGCACGTCCCTCCTGCTCATTATCAGTAGATGAGAGCGTTCGGTAATTGACCAGGGGGCGGTCACACAACGGATATAAGCGGATATACGGATGTGCTCACCGGGGCGCTGGTTCGTTTATCCGTTTCACATCCGTTGTGTAACGGGCCCAGTATTAGCCGAACGTTCTCTATCCCCACCTCCTTGAGGCTCTACCCTGCCAACTCTGCCATCAACCTCTGGACCGCTTCACCATCCTGGTGAACGTATCCCCGCGTGATCTCCGCCAACCCTTTGTAGAAATCCAGCCGGGCCTGCTCGTGCATGGTATCACAGAAGCCATCGAGCCACCGGGTCAGGTGCTCGTCCAGGAAGCGTTGTTGCGCTGACAAAAAACGCCGGGCTGTCTCTTCGTCGCCCCTCTGCCAGGCTGCTGCTTCCTGCTGGCATAGGAGGCCCATGAACTCCAGCTCCAGGCCGATGAAATCGGGCAGTTCCGGGGACTCCGACGAGAGGATGGCCCCGGCCCGGATGTAGAACTCCTTCACCGCCACAGTGGACGGCCCCCAAACCAGACCGTCAACGACCCTGTCGCCGACCACACGGCGGTCACGATACACCGCTTCATAGGGCTTGGTGTACTGGTGGCCGGGGACGCGAAACAGGGCATCGTACTCCAGCCGTAGCTCGTCGGGGACCCCGTCATCCCGCAGCTCCGCCAGGTAGCCGATCAGCAGCGCTGCGCTCTGGCCAAATACCTCTTCGAGGTAACGGGCGAACCTGGCCTCCTTCATCCCCGCTATCAGCTCCGCGCTGGGCGGCCCAGCATACAGGCTGTGCAGAAATCGGTAGACGTTGGCCCGCGCCTGGGCCAACTGCCCTATGTCTGTTGTGATCGAATTCATCGTTTTCTCCTTATGGGTAAGCCTATTCTAGCCCACTTCATCATAGCTGTCAAATGCCCCTCCCTCGACGAGGCAAAGGAACGCCTCTCCCAAAGCGGGTCGGGCAAGCCTTGGGAGAGGCGTGGGATCAATGGCCCGCGCCCTTTGGGTAGTCATGGCTGGCGACATACCTATCATGCGGCCAGGCAGAAGCGACCATGAAAACCCAGGGGCGCAGGACCTGAAGCAGCCATCTGTGTACCCATCACGCAGTTGGTGAGCTGCTGTCCTTATACCTTGAACCGCACGCTAGGGATGGTCAGCCTGGGGTCGGCGAAGCCGTCAATCTCCTCCTCACCCGTGATCTCGGCCAGGTCCCCGAAGTGCAGGGCATCGCCCATGCAGGTGGTAACGCAGGCGGGCTCCAGTCCGGCATCGAGCCGATGGACGCAGAAGGTGCACTTCTCCACCTTCTTGGTCTCCGGGTTAAACTGCGGGGCCCCGTAAGGGCAGGCCCACTCGCACCGCCGGCAGCCCACGCACAAGTCCTGGTCAATGAGGACCACCCCGTCAGCCTCCCGCTTGAAGATGGCCCCCTCGATAGGGCAGGCGGCTATGCAGGCCGGCTCGGCGCAGTGGAAACAGGCCATGGTCACGAAGCGA
>JBHIEC010000077.1:0-10281 GCA_046760425.1 Anaerolineae bacterium | reverse complement strand
CTCAGGGCAAGCCCTTCGACTCCACTCAGGGCAAGCCTTGGGAGAGGGAGGGGGCCAGGGGGTGGGTGAGGGGAGGAGGCTGGTTATGGCGGTAGCTACGCGTCTGCTCACCTGGAAGCCCCGCCGGATGAGCCCTGAAGCCCGACGGGAGGCGATCACCTTCTACCTGTGCATCTCGCCCTGGTTGATCGGCTTCATCGTTTTCGCGGCGGGGCCGATGATCGCTTCCTTGGTCCTCAGCTTCACCAAGTGGGACATGTTGACCCCGCCGGAGTGGATCGGCCTGAAGAACTACATCTGGATGCTTACCAAAGATCCCGATTTCTGGCAGTCTCTGAAGGTGACGAGCGTTTATACGGTCTTCAGCGTCCCGCTGAGGTTGCTCACCGCTCTGTTCCTGGCCATGCTGCTCAACGAGGCGACGCGAGGCGTCGGTCCGTTTCGTACCATTTTCTATCTCCCCAGCATCGTGGCCAGCGTCGCTGCGGCCGTCCTGTGGACCTGGATCCTTAATCCACGCTTTGGCCCCGTCAACGGCTTCCTCCGCCTTTTCGGCATCAAGGGCCCGACCTGGTTTTCCGACCCGCATTGGGCGCTGTGGGGGCTGGTCATCATGAGCACATGGGGCGTGGGCGGGGAGATGCTCATCTTCCTGGCGGGGTTAAAGAGCATCCCTCAGCACCTGTACGAGGCCGCGGAGATTGACGGGGCTGGCGCTGTAGCCAGGTTCTTCAACATCACCATCCCCATGCTGAGCCCCACCATTTTCTTCAACTTCGTCATGTCCCTTATTGGATCCTTCCAAACCTTCGATTCGGCCTATGTCATCTCGACGGCCCGAGCCGGTACGCCGGGCAGTCCCATGAGATCGACCCTGTTTTACATGATCCATCTCTACCGAAATGCGTTCCAGTGGCAGAATATGGGATACGCCACGGCCCTGGCCTGGGTGCTGTTCCTGATCATCCTTGTCCTCGCGCTCCTGACGCTCAGGTCTTCGGCCTTCTGGGTGTACTACGCGGGGGAAAAGGAGTAGTGTCATGACGGAAGTCGCGCTTCCTCAGGTTCGGCCGTTCCGCGCGCTGGTCTGGTGGCGCACCAAAAAGGGCCAGACGGTGATCAAGAACGTCGTCGTGTACACACTCTTGATCCTCCTCGGCGCACTCTTCGTTTTCCCTTTCTTCTGGATGGTGACCTCAGCGTTGAAGCCGGAGCACCAAATCTTCATCTGGCCGCCCAGGTGGATCCCCGAGCCCATCATGTGGGGGAACTTCGCCAAAGCCCTCGGTAACCCCTTGCTGCCCTTTCATCTCTTCTTCAGAAACACCATGATCATCGAGGTGGCCGTCGTCACGGGGCGATTGCTATCCTGCACGCTGGTGGCCTATGGCTTCGCCCGGCTTGAGGCGCCGGGCAAGAACGTGCTCTTCACCATCCTCCTGGCCACTCTCATGCTCCCGGCGCCGGTGACCATGATCCCCAAGTTTATTCTCTTCAACAAGCTGGGCTGGGTGAACACCTTCTTGCCGCTCACCGTGCCCCACTGGTTTGGTGAAGCGTACGCCATCTTCCTGATGCGCCAGTTTTTCCTGTCTATCCCCCGGGAACTGGAAGAGGCGGCGCGCATTGACGGCGCCAGCACACTACAAGTCATCCGCTATATCATTGTGCCGCTGAGCATACCTGTCTTGACGGTGATCGCCATCCTGACCTTCAAGGACCAGTGGAACGACTTCATGAATCCCCTCATCTACCTGAATAACGCCAAGCTGTACACCCTGGCGCTGGGGCTGGCCTTCTTCAACGGGCAGTACGATGTCCAGATGAACTTGCTGATGGCCGCCTCCGTGGCAGTCATGCTGCCCATTTTGATCCTCTTCTTCTTCGCCCAGCGGGCTTTCGTGGAGGGGATCACCCTGACGGGCCTGAAGGGGGTATGAGCGCTTCCGCATACTCTCCAACAATGGCAAGGCGGGGCGACCGTTCAGGTCGCCCGTGTGGTCTGTAAATCGCTTTCGATGACGAACGAGAATACGGTTGCTCAATTCCCCGCTACTGCTCAGATCTGGTCCTTGGCTGGGGCCCTCCTCGCCGTCTCGGCGGCGGTTCTCATCTTCGAGGTGACCCTCACCCGCCTGTTCTCGGTCATCTTTCACTACCACTACGTCTTCCTGGCCGTCTCCCTGGCCGTCCTCGGGCTGGGGTTGGGGGCCCTCCTGGGCCAGATTCTGCAGTCACGTCTGGCGACCGACAGGGGTGTGAAATCCCTCAGCGTGATCCCACTGGCCCTGAGCCTCTCCTTTCCCCTGTTCGCTTTTCTCCTGGTCCGGTTGCCGTCGGTCCGGTCGGTGCTCCTCCCCGCCGGCATGGCTTTGGTCCCCTTCGTCTTGGCCGGCCTCTTCGCTGCCCTGGCCTTTGCCCGGTTCGCCCCCTACAGTGATCTACTCTACGGTGCTGACCTGCTCGGCGCTGCCCTCGGCCTGCTGGTAGCTCTGGGACTGCTGGCCCTGTGGGGTGCCTTCAATGTTATCATCTTCCTGGGCGCCGTTGCCGCCGTGGCTGCATTGGCTCTCACCCTGGTCTCCGGGGATCTACGCACCGGGATGGGGGCTCTGGTGTGCCTGACTCTGGCTGTGACGACCTTAGGGCTGAACCTGCCCCTGCGGTTCATTGATCTGGCGCCGGCTGAGCTGGCAGGAGCTCCACGGGACAAGACGATGATCCACCTCCTGCGCGACCCAGATCAAAAGGCCCGCATCGTGTATACTGCCTGGGACCCCTTTGCCCGGGTGGACGTGGTGGAGACGGACGATTCCGCCGTCAAGCTGGTCTTCACCGATGGCGGCGCTGGCAGCTTCATGTACCGTTTCGACGGCGACCTGAGTGGGGTGAGCTATCTGCGCCACACCCTGGAGTACCTGCCCTTCCGCAGCGGGGGGGCAAACCGGGTGCTCGTCCTGGGGGCTGGGGCGGGCAAGGACATCCTGCTGGCGCTGCTGGCCGGGAGCGAGGCGATCACGGCGGTGGAGGTCAATCCGGCCATGGTGGACGCCACCCGCCGCTTCGCCGACTACAACGGGGGGGTGCTAGACCGCCCGGGGGTCCAATTGATTGTCGGCGATGCCCGCACCTTCGTCGAGCGCTCGTCGGAGCGCTATGACCTCATCTACCTCAACCTGGTCTACACCCAGGCCGCCGAGCCGGGGAGCCAGGCCCTGGTGGAGGGTTACATCTTCACTACCCAGGCTTTCCACGCTTATCTGCAGCGGCTGAAGCCCGGCGGGCGGGTGGCTATCATCTCTCACCAGGCCCTGGAGGGGAGCCGGGCCATGATCACCGCCCTGCAGTCCCTCCTGGAGGAGGGCCTAACCCCGCCTCAGGCCCTGAAGCACCTGGCCTTGCTGATGGTCCCCGCCCGCGACCCCACCCAGCGGGCCACGGTTATGATCCTGCAGAAAGAACCCCTCACCGAGGCAGAGATCCGTGGTCTGGCCGAAGGCGCCGCTCGGCTCGGCCTGCGGCCCCTCTTCCTGCCCGGCGTCTACGAGGCGCCCTTCGCCCCGCTGCTGGAAGGGGAGACCTTGCCCCAGTACCTGACCGGAGACCCCACTTACGATCTCAGCCCCACTGGCGATGATAAGCCCTTCTTCTTCAAACTGGATCCGGGGCTGCCAGCGCCAGTGCGGGAAGCGCTGTTGACGGCCCTTGCCCTGGCGGGCCTCATTGTAGGGTTGGCCGTCTGGCGAGGTGCAAGACGGCGCCGGTCGGGTGGCGGGGGAAACCTGGCAGGCTTCGTCGCCTACCTGGCCCTCATCGGACTGGGCTTTATGCTGGTGGAGGTCGCTCTCATCCAACGTTTCCAGCTCCTGTTAGGCCAGCCTGTTCTGTCTCTCGCCCTGGTGCTAGGTGTCCTTCTGCTGGGGGGTGGCCTGGGGAGCTTGATGAGCGGGCGGGTTCGCCCTGAAGGGCTGGCGACAGTGATCTCCTGGGTCGCCCTGGCGGTTGGGGGCCTGGTGCTTCTGTACCTTTTTATTTTGCCCGCCGTCATCAGGCTCATCATGCCCGCACCGTTGCTGGTTCGGAGTTTGACCATCGTCACCCTGGTCTTACCCCTGGGCTTCGTGATGGGGATGCCCTTCCCCAGCGGCCTGCGCCTGGCCCAGCGAGATCATGCGGGCGAGATCCCTCTGCTCTGGGGGGTGAACGGTGTCTTCTCAGTCCTGGGCTCCGTCCTGGCGGTGGTCATCGCTATGGGTTGGGGGTTCAGCCGAGCCCTGGCTTTGGGGGCGGCGTGCTATCTAGGTCTTTTCGTGCTCACGGCATGGATGGCAAGAATGGATTGGAGGGGTTAGAATGAAATTCAGCAGTTCACAATGGTGCGCTACCGGGCGGCGTCCCCGCCGCCCAGGCGGGGCGAGGACGCCCCTTGAGAGCGATAATTGTGATCTACTGAAATTGGGAGTCATCTCTCCCCAGGATTGGGACCTACCCGTAGCCGAGGCTCTCTCCGAAGAGCCCCTCGAGGGGCTGGGCATTTCGCCAGCCGAAGTGGAGCGGCGTGCCTGGGCTAACACCTATCAGTGGCTACCGGGGCAGTTCAACGAGGCAGAAGGCGCTTTCCACGGGCACTACAAGGCCGCCACGAAGCAATTGGACATCTTGCAGACGGTGAACCTCATCGCCCCCTGGCAGCTCATGGCCGTCCATGACCGCTACGGGGATGAGCAGTTGCTAGGGATGGCTCAGCGGGCTGCTGATTGGTTCCACGACCACTTCGTGGTGGCTCACCCCATGAGCGTGGTCGCCGGTGGGGTCCGGGATACGGTGCGGAGGGAGGAACTGTGGACAAAATACACCGCTGAGCACGTCATTTTGAACCTGGGTTTACACCGTCGGGCTGGGGATGAACGATTCATACAGCGTGCAAGACAGAGCGCAGGGTTCCTCCTCCAGAGTGGGCGGCACGGCTATGCCCCCAAGTATAACCAGGCCAGCGGCCAGTGGGTGACCCGAGGTTGGCAGTCCTTCGGGCGGGTCGTGGAGGCTTTTCTGGATCTGTACCAGGTTACGAAAGAATCCTTTTGGTTAGAGCAGGCCGTGGGCTGGGGTGAGTACGGTCTGACTCTGCAGGCTCCTGGCGGCAGTTTCTACCTCCTCGATGGCGAGTACTACAACAGCGACATCGCCGCCGATGAGCTGCGGGCGCTGAGCTTCCTCTATGAGGTGACGGAGAGGAGGGAGTTCCTCTGGGCGGCCCAGAGCTTCGCCGACTGGCACCTGGACCGGCAGCGAGAGGACGGCGCCTGGCCCGTTAACATCGATCGAGACGGGAATGTGATCGCCGATGTGGTGGGACCTGGCGACGTGGCTAACATCGCCATAGCCCTCCTGCGCTTACATCACGTGACAAAGGAGGAGGCGTACTGGCAGGCGGCTATTCGGGCCTTCTGTTACTCCCTCTCCACTCAAGCGGTGCCAGGGAGTGATCACCCCTATCTGGACGACCCGCGGGTTCTGTGGGGCTTCTGGTCCTGGGATCCCTATTATGACTACACCCTATCCGCCGATCAGAGCACCCACCATGTGCGAGGGATGATGTTTCTGTTGGACTACTTGGCAGTTAAGTAGGGCGAGGAGAGCCCATGCGGCAAGCTGCGAAGGTGTTTCGGGATTCCCTGCGGGACTTCTACGACGATGGAGCTCTCTTAATAGCGGTCAATATCCTCTGGGTGGGATTGAGCTTACCGCTGATCACCCTGCCGCCTGCCACAGGTGGCCTTTATTACGTGACCAACCGCATTGCCCACGGCTATGCTGTACAAGTCCGCACCTTCTTCGAGGGATTTCGGCAGTATTTTATCAAGAGCTGGCAACTGGCTCTGGCGAACCTCCTGGTTCTGGCTATGACCTGGGCCAATCTCGTTTTCTACAGACGGTTGAACAACCTTTGGCTGTGGTTACCCCGCATCCTCCTGTTGTATATTCTACTCTTCTGGCTAGCCATGCAGATGTACTCTTTTCCGTTATTGCTGGAGCAGGAAGATAAGCGCCTGAAGCTCGTTTTGCGCAATGCTGCGCTTTTGGTTCTAGCTGATCCCCTCTTCACCGTCATTCTGGCGGTTCTGCTTCTCGCGGCTGTGGCTCTCAGTGCAGCCCTTACCCTACCTTTGATCTTGGTGACCGCCTCCTTTGTGTCTTTGGTTGCCAATCGGGCTGTTTTGACCCTCCTGATGAAACATCGTGCTGCGAAGGGGGAGAAATGAAATTGTCGGGACATGACTACCCTTTGCCCTGAGCCTATAGGCAGGAGGAGCCATGCGCATCACTGTATCCCTGGCACAGATGGACGTCCAGCTCGGCCAGCCAGAGCGGAACCTGGCCCGGGCTCGGGATCTGGTGGCCGAGGCCAAACGGCGAGGCTCGGACATCGTGCTCCTGCCCGAGTTGTGGGCCACGGGTTACGACCTCGATAATGCGGCGAAGTATGCTACGCCGGCCGACCAGGGTCTCTTCGCCGCCACGGCTGACCTGGCACGGGAGCACTCGATCCACATCGCGGGCTCCCTCCTCTCCACCAGAGGGGGACACATCTACAACACGGCTGTGCTCTTTGCGCCCACGGGGGAGGCCCTAGGCGAGTACAGCAAGATCCACCTCTTCCGCCTCATGGAGGAGGAGAAGTACCTGACGGCCGGCGATCAGACGCCCGTCTTCGATCTCCCCTGGGGGAAAAGCGCCCTGGCTATCTGTTACGACCTGCGCTTCCCGGAGCTCTTCCGCAAGTATGCCCTGGGGGGAGCTGTGATCGTCTTTCTGGTGGCCGAGTGGCCCCATCCTCGTCTGGCCCACTGGCGGACGCTGCTGTGGGCGCGGGCCATCGAGAACCAGTGCTTCGTCGTGGCCTGCAATCGGGTAGGGGAGTCTAAAGGTCAGCGCTTCTTTGGTCACTCGGCCATCTACGACCCCTGGGGGGAGATCGTCGTGGAGGGTGGGGAGGGGGAGATCCTGCTGACGGCGGAGATTGACCTGGACCTGGTAGAGGAGGTGCGGAGGCGGATCCCCGTCTTTGCTGATCGGCGGGGGGAGTTATACTGATTGTGGGCACTATTGACTCCTCGGTCATTTGGCGATATATAGTGAAACGTGAGCTAACCACTGACCGCCGATCTAGCTACCGGACAGTTTATCCAGCACTTCCTTCTTTCGCTACAAAGTGGCGTCCTCGCCACGTCTGGGGGGCGCGAAACGGGGCGGTGACAAGCGGTCACCGGTATGACAACGAATCCGGTTGGATAGCACATCTATTCGTTCAATCCATCCCATTCGTTGTCATATCTGCCAGCTGCGAAGGTTCTGGGTGGCCTTGGCACAGTGCAATTCCTGACGAACGAAGGTGTTTGCATCCTGCAAGCTCCTTCGAAACCTTCGCAAGGGTTCCTTCACCTGACTTTTCAGACACACTCTGAGAGCTCAGGATGCCTCCGCTTTCCACCGTCAACCTCCCCGCCCCTAATCCTGACTTCAGGGCTGCCTCCAGCACCTGGCGGGCGATGGGGACCGCCACGCGAGAGCCCTCTCCGCCGTTCTCCACTAGGACGGCGATGGCATATCGGGGCTCTTGGGCAGGGGCGAAGCCGATGAACCAGGCGTGAGGCTTCGCGCCGCCGCCCACCTCGGCCGTCCCCGTCTTGCCCGCCACCTGAACGCCCGGGATCCTGGCCCCGCGAGCCCAGCCCTCCTCCACCGAGACGACCATCATCTCCCGCACCTGGCGCGCCACCCGAGGCGTGACAGCGATCTGCCAGATGCCTTCTTCCGCCTCTTTCAGCACGTTGCCCTCCTTGTCCCGCACCTGCAGCAGGAGGTGTGGTCGGGGGATAGCGCCATCATTGGCCATGGCGGCGGCCACCAGGGCCATCTGCAGGGGGGTGACGGCCAGCTCCCCCTGGCCAAAGGCCGTGGAGGCCAGCAGCACGCGGTCCATGAAGGGGTCGTTGGCCAGTTGGCTGGCGACTGTGGGGATCTCCAGCGGCAGGGGTTGACCAAGGCCGAAGCGGGCCCCATACTCCTTGTAGCGCTTGGTTCCCAATTCCAGCCCCAGGCGGGCGAAGGTCAGGTTGCAGGAGTAGCCGTAGGCGTGGGCCAGGTCGAAGGAGTTGACGCCCCGGGGATTATTGTCACAGTGGATGGGGAAGCCCTCGACGACCAGCTCGGCGTCGCCGTCATCGAAGATGTCGCCGGGGAAAGCCAACCCCTCCTGCAGGGAGGCCGCCAGGGTGACGGTCTTCCAGGTGGAGCCGGGGGGATAGCGCCCCTGAGTGGCGCGGTTGATCAGAGGGTTGCTCGGATCCGCCTTCAGCCCCTCCCAATCCTGGTCCAGAGTATTGGGATTGAAATAGGGGCGGCTGGCCAGGGCCAGGATGGCGCCGTCCCGGGGATCGAGGAGCACCACAGCGCCCCGGCGATCCCCCAGAGCCTCATCAGCGACCCGCTGCAGGTCCAGGTCCACGGTCAACACCACGTCGTGGCCCGCCTGAGGGTGGTGAAGGAGGCGATTGCGCAGGACAGTCTCTACATCCTGGCCGGTGAGGCCGCGTAGGTCATCGTTGAAGGTGTTCTCTATGCCCGCCGTGCCGTAGCGCAGGCTCCAGTAGCCGGTCACGTGAGCCAGGGGCGGGTAGGGGGTGACCCGCCTCGCCCCCTGCGGGCCCATCTCCGTGCGGGCCAGCTCGACGCCGTCCCGGTCGAGGATGCGGCCCCGCTGGATGCGCCGCTCCATCTCCAGGTGACGGGGGTTGTCCTCGCGGGCCCACAGGTCTGTAGCCCGCACCAGTTGCCAGTAGGCCAGGGCAAAGGCAACGAGGAGAAAGCTAAGGAGAAGAGCGGTAGCTAAACGGTTGATATTCTGGTTCATGGGATCATTCCGAAATTCGCAGTAGCAATCCCACACTGAAGAAGCTCATCACCAGGGAGCTGCCGCCATAGCTGACGAAGGGCAGCGTCACGCCTGTTAGCGGGATCAACCTGATGTTGCCGGCCATGATGATCAGCGTCTGCAGGGTCAGGATCGTCGTCAGGCCTGCCGCCAGGAGCTGCTCGAAGCCGTCGGCCGCTGAGAGGGCGATCCGGTACCCCCGGTGGGCCAGCAGGGCGTAGAGGGCGACGAGAGCCAGGGCGCCGACCAGCCCCAGCTCCTCGCCGATGGCGACGAAGACGAAGTCGGTGTGGACGGCGGGGATGACGGTGGGATGGCCGTAGCCCAGCCCCTGGCCCAGCACCCCGCCCGAGGCCAAGGCGATGAGGGACTGGACGATCTGGAAGGAGGCGTCCCTGGCCCCTGGCCAGGGGTTCAACCAGATGTCGAAACGGGCCCTGACGTGGCCGAAGGTGACATAAATAAAGAACGCGCCGATGGAGAAGAGGACCAGCCCCCCGACGACGTAGCTTCCCCGGGCGCTGGCGATGTAGAGCATGGCCAGGAAGATGCCGAAGAAGAGGAAGGCCGCTCCCAGGTCCTGCTGCCAGACGAGGAGGAGCAGGGAGAAACCCCACATGACCAGGAGGGGCCCCAGATAGGGCAGGGGGGGCAGACGCAGGGGGCCCAGGCGGTAGGTGGCCGCCGCCAGGAGCTCCCGCTTTTCATCGAGATAGCCGGCCAGGAAGGCCACCAGGAGCACCTTGAGGAGCTCCGAGGGCTGGAAGAGGAAGGGGCCGATGCCCAGCCACAGCCGTGGCCCCCTCCCGCTGGGGTGGCGGCCGAAGACGAGGGTGAGGGCCACCAGGGCTAGGCCCAGGAGGGCCCAGGTGTAGCGGTAGCGCCGCAGCCAGCGCAGGTCGCGGGGGACGAGGGCCACCAGGAGCATCACCCCCAGCCCCAGCAGGACCCAGTTGAGGTGGCGGGGGGCCAGGGCGGGGGCCAGGCGATAGGACAGCACGAGGCCCAGCCCTGTCAGCGTGGCGACCAGGGGCAGGAGCAATTGGTCGCCAGGGAAGCCCCGCAGAGCGAAGGCGACATAAACAACCAGCAGGGCTCCGGCGAAGAGAAGGGCCGGCCGTAGCTCAGCCGCCGTGATCTCCCCTGTCCGGGCCAGGCCCAGCAGGGCGAAACCCATCAGGGCCAGCAGGATGGGGAAGATGAGCAGGGCGAGTTCCTGCAGGCGCAGCCTCTTGGCCATGGTTCCCACGTTTACACCCGTGCTTTGTGAAACACCCGTGGACATTCCATGGTCAGCCCACCACCTCCCAGAACCGCTCATCCCCCCTGATCCACTCCAGATCCGG
>JBHIEC010000076.1:0-10352 GCA_046760425.1 Anaerolineae bacterium | reverse complement strand
GACCACTCACGAAACAGTCACGGAAATGTTCTTCCTGGCTTTCAGAGGTTAGAAAAGTTATAGAAATCTCGACTGGGCATCCCATGCCCGACATGATCGTCGTTTGAGCATCCAACGGACGACGGTCTTGTGCCTGCTCAAGAGGGGGGATGGGTCATGGCACGCTATTTAAGACGGTCTCATCTCACGGTGTACTTTACCACCAGCCGCTGGCTCGCCACCCTGCTGGCAGTGGCCCTCTTGCTACCTTCAGTGATGGTGCCACCCCAGGATCCGGTGGCGGAGGCCCGCGTGCAACCCCTGCTGCGGGAGATGGCCGCTGCCCAGCCCCAGAGCCTGGTGCGGGTCATCGTGCAGGTGAGGGGGACGGGCGACGGGGCCAAGGCTCTGGTGAAGCAACATCGCCCAATACCTGATCGCCACCCGCATGGCCACATGGAGCCTGCAACTCCTGGGGGCTCAGCCCTTTGCCCTGGATTCCCTCTACAGCCTGGTCGCCCTGGGGGCCGCTATGGTGACCTTCACCGGGACCCAGACCCTGATCGTGACGGGGATGATCATGGCCTACCGCAAGGTCGGCTGGCGCCAGGCCGAGACCATCAACACCACCAACGTCCTGACCGACCTGCTCCTGCTCTGCGTCGGCGCCAGCATCGCCGTCATGTGGGAGGTCAGCCCCTTGGCAGTTGTTTTAGCCTTAGCGCCCCTCTCCGGCCTCTATCTGGCCATGAAGTGGTCCCGCGACGTGATCCAGTTGAAAGAGATCAACCGCCTGAAGAGCAACATCGTGGCCAACGTGTCCCACGAACTACGGGCACCCCTGTCCTCCATCAAGCTTTATGCTCAGTTGCTCATGGAGAACCTGGAGGAGGACGACCTAGCCATGCGCCAGAAATTCCTGAGGGTCATTGACACTGAGACCGATCACCTGGTCGCTTTCATCACCGACCTGCTGGACCTGTCTCGCATCGAGTCCGGCGAATACAATATGGAGAAACGGGCTACCTCCCTGCGGGAGATCATTGACGAGGTGACCAGCGCTCTGGGCATCCAGGCCCGCAAGCAGGGCATCACCATCAAGACCGATATCCCCGCCGACTTCCCACCTCTGGTGGTGGATCGAGGGCTGATGGCCATCCTCCTGAAGAATCTGCTCAGCAACGCCGTGAAGTTCAGCCACAAGGGGGGGCAGGTGGACGTGATGGCGCGGCAGGAGGACGGCCAGTACCTGATCAGCGTCATTGACCGGGGCATTGGCATCCCGGCCGAGGCCATCTCTCACCTGTTCGAGAAGTTCTATCGCGCCCAGACCACGACAGAATCCGGCATCGAAGGCACCGGCCTGGGCCTGGCCCTGGCCAAGGAGGCTGCTGAAGCCCACGGCGGCGTCATCGAGGTGGAGAGCCAATTGGGCGAGGGCAGTTGTTTCACCGTCAGGCTGCCCAGGGAGACTGCATATGGACACTAAAGGCAAGCTGCTCATCATTGACGATGATCCCAAGCTCGTGGAGGGTCTGGGGCTCTACCTGCGGACCCTCGGCTACGAGGTGATCAGTGCGCCGGATGGCCGCAGCGGACTGCAGCAGTTTTATGGCCAGCGGCCCGACCTGGTGATCCTGGACCTCATGATGCCCAGGATGGACGGCTGGGAGGTCTGCCAACGCATCCGGGAGGTCTCAGATGCGCCCATCATCATGCTGACCGCCCGGGGCCAGCAGATGGATCGGGTCATGGGCCTCAAGATGGGCGCCGATGACTACGTTTCCAAGCCCTTCGACCTGAAGGAGCTGGAGGCGCGCGTGGAGGCGGTGCTGCGCCGCACCCGGCTCTCCTCTCCGGCCATGGAAGGCGTGCGCTACGTTGATGGAAGGCTGGTCATTGATCCGGGGCAGCAGGTGGTCCTGCGCGATGGGGAACCCCTGAACCTGACACCAAAGGAACGGCGTCTCCTCTTTTACCTGGCGGCCCATGCGGGTCAGACACTGTCAGTCCGTCAGATCCTGCGGGGGGTGTGGGGCCCTCAATACGAGGACGCTACAGATTCCGTCAAGTTCTACATCTGGCGTCTGCGCCAGAAAATCGAGGACAATCCTAAAGACCCCCACTACATCCTCACCGAGTGGGGTCTGGGTTACCGCTTCGCCAAGTACAACAACCGCTCGAGGGCGGCGTAGATTAAAGAGGAACTGGAACCCCACCAGATCCCGGGAGTGATCATCTTCCACGACCATGCCATGGATGGAGCCAGAGGCTGTGGGTTCCTCCTACCGATTTGCGCCTTTGGCTATTGTCTGCTATAATAGACGCCCGGGTAGTCTCCCTCCGCAGAGTTAGTGCTATAAGAAGATGCCCCCGGGCCTGGTTCACCGGCTGTAGGAGGGCTCTCAGAGCCCAATTCAGGCTTCGAGATGAGTAGTTCCAAGGCCCAGAGCCCATGGGCCTTTTTGTTGTTGGGAGAGGGGAGGTCGTGATCTTTGGAAGCGCTTGAAGAGCAAATCGTGCTGTTCCTGCAGAACTTGTTCAACGCCATCGGCTGGCCGGGAGTCGTGGCGGCCATGACCATCGAGTCGGCCTGTATTCCCCTGCCCAGCGAGATCATCATGCCCCTCTCGGGCTGGATGCTGGTCCAGAGGCCAGCCGAGCTCCTCTGGGCCGGCTTCTACGGGGCTCTGGGCTGTACCATCGGCTCCATCATCGCCTACTGGGGTGGGGCCCTGGGGGGACGGCCCATCCTGTTGCGATACGGCCGCTACCTCCTGATCTCCGCCCACGACATCGAACTGGCCGACCGCTGGTTCGCCCGCTACGGCGAGGCCACAGCTTTCTTCTCGCGGCTCCTGCCCATCGTACGCACCTTCATCTCCCTGCCAGCCGGCGTGGCCCGTATGAACTTCCCCAAGTTTGTTTTCTACACCTTCGCTGGCTCCTTCCCCTGGAGCCTAGGTCTGGCCTGGGCAGGCTACGTCTTCGGGGAACACTGGCGTGAGGTGCGGGAGATCATGCGCCCCTTCGACATCCCCATCGCCATGGCCCTCATCGTTCTTTTCATCCTGTTCCTGCGTCGGCATCTCCGCCGTGGGGAGAGGGGGGGTATAGCAGAGGAAATTGTGGAGTGATGGGCAGGGAAGAGCAATGCTGGGCCACGAGCCTGATAAGCAGAAGGGGGACGCCATGATCTGCTCCCCCTTCTTGATGTAGCGACAGGGCAACTTTTAATTATGGCCTTTTTGCGGTATAATTGACTCGTGCTGGAAAGAGATGTCCTGTCAAAACGGGTCGGCTTCGCCCAGGCCCTACAGAACAGCGATTTTCGAGCCCTGTGGCTGGGTCAGCTCATCTCCCAGATCGGGGATAGCTTCGCTATCCTGGCTGTGCTGGTGGTCATCAACCAGCTCACCCGCTCCACCCTGGCCCTGGGTCTGATGGTCGTGGCCGTGACCCTGCCTCAACTCCTCTTCGGCCTCATCGCCGGGGTCTTCGTCGACCGGCTGGACCGCAAGGTAACCATGATCGTCTCAGACGTGGTGCGCGGCCTGGCCATCCTGGCCCTCCTCACCGTCCACACCGCCGACCGCATCTACGTTTTCTTCATCGTGGGCTTCGTCATGGGCACGGTGGGCGTTTTCTTCAACCCCGCCCGTAATGCCGTCCTGCCCAACATTATGGATGAGGAACTGCTGCTTCCGGCCAACGCCCTCACCCAGACGGGTCAGGTCATGGCCACCGTCTTCGGCCCGGCCCTGGCCGGTCTGTTCATCGGCTGGTTTGGCCCCGCTTTCGCCTTCCTCTTCGATTCCCTGACCTTTTTCATCTCCGCCGCAGCCATCGCCACCATGGCCCTCCCCTTCCATAACGCGGGAGTGGAAAAGGCCAGCGTCGGCGTCCTCTGGAACCAGCTAGGGGAGGGCCTGGCCTTCATCAGGGACCACAGGACCATCCTGAACATCATGATCACCGCCGCTGTGGCCATGCTGGGCCTGGGGGCCATCACCGTGCTGGGGGTCAAATATCTGGATGAGGAGCTAGGCATCGGGCCTACGGGCCTGGGCTTCCTCAACTCAGTGCAGGGCATCGGCATGGTGGCCGGGGGGATCCTCATCGGCAATTTTGCCGCTCACCTGCGGGCCAACCGCATCGTGGGCGTGGGGATGACCGTCCTGGGCCTGGCCCTGGCCAGCCTGTCCGTGGCCCCCAGCTTCTCCCTGGTGCTGGTGGCGGCCTTCATCATCGGGCTGTGCATGGTCTCGGCCCGCACGACCCTGGCGGCCATGACCCAGGCTTTGGTGCCCGACGAGAAGCGGGGCCGGGTGGAGAGCGCCCTCAATACCCTCATCACCGTGGCCACTATGACCTCCATGGGCCTGGCCGGGCTGCTGGGCGACCCCCTGGGTGTGCGGGTGGTCTTCCTGTTGGCAGGGCTGATCACGGCCCTGTCCGGGGTGATGGCCACCTTCACCCTGCGGCAGCCGCAGGAAGCCGGTCAATCAAGGCCCGAGCCTTAGAGCCGAATCGCCCCTTGCGGGCACTACCAGTGGCGAAAAACGTGCAGCACCTGGATCAGGTGATTATTGACTGTAGCCATTCCTCTAGCTCACGTGCGGCGATTTCCCGCCCTCCCAGGCCGAAGGCCACGGCGATGGATCCCAGCAGCAGACCAAAGGCCAGTCGGCCTCGAAACTCTAATGGCACTCTAATCCCCCTTTAATCCAACCTTAATCCACCCGTGGCATACTATCCTGGCCGAAGGATAGTATGCCTTTGCGTTTGCACAGGAGAGGACATGTTTGACAAGAAGCCGGATCTCAACTATGCTTTTATAGGACTCGTGGCGCTGCTGGTCATCATCGCCAGCACCGTGGGAGGCGGCCTGGTGGGCGGCGTCGCCGGCTACTACGCCGCCAGCCGATATCAGGCAGCGCAGGTCGCCCAGGCATCACCCACGCCGGTCGGACGCCTGACCCTGCAAGAGGACTCGGCCATCGTCGAGGCGGTGCAGAAGGTGAAACCAGCCGTGGTCACGGTCATCAACACCCTGGGCCCCCGCCAGAGCTTCTTCGGCCCCATCCGGGGCGGACAGGCCTCCGGCTCGGGGGTGATCATTGATCAGCGGGGCTACATCGTGACCAACAACCACGTGGTGGAGAACCACCAGCGCCTGGAGGTGATCTACGCCGACGGCCGACGCGTGCCCGCCAGCTTGATCGGCACCTACCCCCTCTCCGACCTGGCCGTCATCAAGGTGGAGGGCCAGGTGCCGGCCGTGGCGGAGCTGGGCGATTCCAGCGCCCTGCAGCCGGGCTCGCGGGTGATCGCCATCGGCAGCACCCTGGGCAGCTTCCAGAACACGGTGACCACCGGCGTGGTCAGCGCCCTGAACCGCCGCCTGGGCGGTCTGGAGGGGCTGATCCAGACCGACGCGGCCATCAACCAGGGCAACTCTGGCGGCCCCCTGATCAACAGCCTGGGGCAGGTCATCGGCATCAACACCGCCGTGGTGCGGGGCAGCGGCTTCGGCGGCGACGTGGTTGAGGGGCTGGGCTTCGCCATCCCCAGCAATACCGTCAAGACCGTGGCCCAGCAGTTGATCGAGCAGGGGCACGTGGAGCGGCCCTACCTGGGCATCCGCTATCAGGTCATCACCCCCCAGACCGCCGTGGAGAAGGACCTGCCCATGGCTTCGGGTGTCCTGGTGCAGGAGGTGGAGCCAGATAGCCCCGTCGAGCGGGCCGGACTGCGCGCCGGGGACATCATCACCGCCGTGGATGGACAGCCCATCGGGATGGATACCTCCTTGGTTAACCTGCTCATGGAGTACCGGCCCGGCGATGAGGTGACCCTGACCCTCATGCGCGGTGGGCAGCAGCGATCCCTGGTGGTGAAGCTGGGCACCCATCCCGCCACGAGCTGAGACCGGGCATGGGAGCCCGGTCTGCTGTTCTTCGGTGTACTTGTTTACCGCACCTTCCATCCTACCACGAAGACACCAAGGCACCAAGATTACAGAACTACTGTATTTCCTTCGTGTCTTCGTGGCTTGGTGGCTATAAGGAGGGGAAGATGGAGAGAAAAGCGAGTCTCAGTTACGTTGCCATCGCCCTCATCGTGCTGGCCAGCCTGGCCTGCGGGTTCTTGGGAGGCGGGTTGGTGGGCGGCGTGGCCGGTTACGCCCTGGCCCGCTATCAGGGGCTGCGGGCTGCGACCACACGCCTCATCGTCCCCCCGGAGGTGAAACCTGAAGAGATCGTACCCTTCGAGCTCACCCGCGAGGCGCGGCCCTACCTGGGCATCCGCTATCAGATGATCACGCCGCAGTTGGCCGAGGAGAAGGGGTTAGATGTAGATGGCGGGGCCCTGGTGGTGGCCATCGAGCCCGAGAGCCCGGCTGAGCGAGCTGGCCTGCGGGAGGGGGACGTCATCACCGCCGTCAATGGCCAGGCCGTGGACGATGATCACCCCCTGGGCGAACTGATCAGGAGACATGAGCCAGGCGACGAGGTGGAGCTGACCGTGGTGCGCCAGGGGAGGGAGCGATCCCTGAGGGTGGAACTGGGTGCTCGGCGCGAGTACTTCTTCGAGTTTGAGATCCCCCCACAGCGCCTCCCTGAGGTGCCCCCTGAGCACTTCCCCCTGCCACCCCTGGAGCGCTTCCGGCTGAAGCGGCCCTACCTGGGCATCCGCTATCAGCTCCTCACGCCGGAGCTGGCCGAAGAGGAGGGCCTGAATGTGGAGCACGGCGCCCTGGTGCGGGAGGTGATGCCCGAGAGCCCGGCCGAGCGGGCCGGCCTGCGGAAAGGGGACGTCATCGTGGCCGTGGACGGTCAGACCGTGGACGATCACCCCCTGAGCGAACTGGTGTCGAAGCACGAAGCGGGCGACGAGGTAGAGCTGACCGTGGTGCGCCAGGGGCGGGAGCTGTCCCTGACGGCCGAGCTGGGGGCCTGGCCGGGTTACTTTTTCAGGATGCCTCCGGAGCGCTTCCGTGAGCTCCTACCTAGGTTCTTCCGGCCAGACAGCGCTGGCATCCCCCGCACCTGAGCTGAGTCCGGGGACACCAGCCCTGAAGTTCTGTAGGGAATGTGAGCGTGACACGTTGGGGATATGGAGTGCAGGCGCAAGCCTGCCAGGGCTTCGCTGAAGCGGACTTGCGTCCGCACTCCGCAAACACGTCTCCTTTCGGTCTGGCCGAGATGTGATATAATTCCATCGTACCTGTTCCCCCCATCCCCCCTTCCGTGTTCCGGAAGGGCAGGCCAGGGCGGTGCCTTCGGTGCCGCCCTGGCCTTTTGTTTCCAGCCCCTTTTCTGCTATAATACAGGCTGCCTGAACCTATGCCAAGGAGCGCCGTGTGAAAAAGATTCTCATTGCCTTGGTCGTGATCTTAGTGTTGTGCTACGGTCTGGTCCTGGGCCTGGCCCTGAGGTCCTCCCGGGGCTGGCAGACCCCGACCCCCGGCACACCCGCCGCCCTGGAGCCGTCGCCAACCCCCTCGCAAGCGCTTGCATCTGGTTCGACCCCGACACAGACTATAGTGATTGGGCTGCGAGCGCTTGCGACCACCGCCCGGCCAACGGAACACCCCCCGACCCTCACCCCATCGCCGACGCGGCCCAGGCCCACCCCTACCTCCACAGCCGAGGCCTCGACCCTGGACAAGCTCCTGGCCACCGAGGTGCCGACCCGTGATCTCTACGCCCTGGCCAGGCGCCTGAAGAAGATGGAAGGACCCGTGGGGCGAAAGGTCCACCAGGAGCCGCCCCACTACGAGATCGGCCAGCAGGTCTCCTTCTGGGTCGGAGACCAGGTGAACAAGACCTACTTTACCATCACCGCCACTCTGCGCTACGCCACCCCCCACGTCTACATGTGGGTCCAGGATGGGCTGGAGGTTGACCAGACGGCGCTGGAGCGCTCGGCCCAGGAGTTCGAAGACAAGATCTACCCCACCGACCGCCGCTATTTCGGCAGCGAGTGGACCCCCGGCGTGGACGGCGATCCCCACCTGCACATCCTCAACGCCTCGGTGCCCGGCGTGGGGGGCTACTTCTCCAGCGCCGACGAGTACCCGCGAGCCGTTGACCCCTTCAGCAATGAGCGGGAGATGTTCTACATCAACGTAGACGTCTATCAGCCCGGCAGCGAGGGCTACCACGCTATCCTGGCCCATGAGTTCCAGCATATGATCCACTGGTACCACGACCCCGACGAGGATACCTGGGTCAATGAGGGTGCTGCCGAGTTGGCCATGCAGCTTAATGGCTACCGTCTCGGAAGGGCGACCTCCGTCTTCGCCGATGCGCCCGACGTGCAGCTCAACGCCTGGGCTGAGGATCCGGCCCGCTCGACCCCCCACTACGGAGCCAGCTACCTCTTCATGGCCTACTTCGTCCAGCGCTTCGGCGCCGACCTCATGCGGGACCTGGTGGCCACGCCCCAAGATGGCATCGCCGGCTTCGACCGCGTGCTGGCCGAGCACGGGACGAACCTGCGCTTCGACGACCTCTTCCAGGACTGGGTCGTGGCTAACTACCTGGACGACCCGAGCCTCGGCGACGGTCAGTACGGCTACCAGGACCTGACCGTGCACACCACACCCACCGAGACCATCGAGACCTACCCAGCCCGGGGCGACGGCACCGTTCATCAGTACGCCGCTGACTACATCGCCCTGGAGCCCGGGCCGGCTGACGTGACGGTGGTCTTCACGGGGACGGAGACGGTGAAACTGCTGGCCAACCAGGCTCACAGCGGCCAGTACCAGTGGTGGTCCAACCGGGGCGACGGCGGCGATGCCACCTTGACCCGCTCTTTCGACCTGACGGGCCTGGCCCAGGCCACCCTGGAGGCCTGGCTGTGGTACGACATTGAAGAGGACTTCGACTACGCCTACATTGAGGTCTCTACCGATGGTGGGGAGACGTGGGACACACTGCCAGGGCGGTACACCACGACGTTTAATCCCAACGGCAACAACTTCGGGAACGGGTACACGGGGAAAAGCGGGGGCGGGGAGCATCCGGAGTGGGTCGAGGAGGAGATTGACCTGACGCCTTACGCCGGCCAGCCGATCCTGCTGCGATTCGAGTACATCACCGATGACGCTTACAACGCCCCGGGCTTTGCCGTGGACGATATCGTCATCCCGGAGCTTGGCTACCGTGATGACGCCGAGGGGGGCGACGGCGGCTGGGTGGCCCAGGGCTTCATCCGGCACGACAACCGCCTCCCCCAGCGCTGGAGCGTGCAGCTCATCGAACTGGGGGCAGAGACGCGTGTGCGCCCCCTGGCTCTGGACGAGCATCAGCGGGGCCAGTTGGTTATAGAGGGTCTGGGTACAGAAGTGGAGCGGGCGGTGCTGGTGGTGGCCGCCCTGGCCCCCGTGACCACCGAGGTGGCCAGCTATCAGTACCAGGTCAGGCCCACGGCACGGTGAAGGCGAAGCGGGAGCGGGTGGTGTACAGGTGGAGCTCGCTGAGCGCCGCGCGGCCGACCAACAACGAGGCGACCATCACCCCGGCGGCTATCACCAGGGCAAAGGCCCTACCTTTGCACACCCCTCAGTTACTTAGGCACGTTTCTGTTCCATAGCTGGTTTAGTTGACATAAATTACCAAGCTCCTGCCTATGGCCATCTGACCCTCGGTTCTCCAAGAACGGAGGGTGCAGCTCGTTGCGCCATTGGCCGAACCCCTTTCACGAAAGCCCATCCTGGGGCGACAGGCATGCTCGGCTGCCGACGATTCTACTAAAGGGGCGAGATTTGACCCTCAGGGTAAAAAGCGGTATAATAATCCTACCTTCATCAAGGAGTCAAGATTCATGCCCAAACGCACCTATCAGCCCAAGAAGAGGCGCCGTTTGCGTGTGCACGGCTTCCGCATCCGCATGCGTACCAAAGGCGGACGCCGCGTCATCAGAGCACGCCGACTCAGGGGGCGAAAGCGGCTGGCGGCCAGCATCCACAAGAAATAGGGGGACGATGGGTAGCTGAGCATGTTAGATGAAGAAGAAGTATCGTCTGACCAGCAACGAAGATTTCCAGCGGGTGCGGCGTCAGGGGCGTTCCTGGGCCCACCCTCTGCTGGTGTTGTGTGCTCTGCCCAACGATCGGGAGCACAGCCGTTTCGGCTTCGCCGTCGGCAAGCGGGTAGGCAAGGCGGTGGCTCGCAACCGGGCCAAGCGCCTCCTGCGCGAGGCGACCCGGCTCCGCCAGGCCCGCATCGTCCCGGGCTGGGACCTGGTCTTCATCGCCCGCCAGCCCATACGCCAGGCGGATTTCCGCCAGGTAGACCAGGCCGTAGAGGGCTTGCTGAGGCGCGCCAGCCTGCTGAGGGCCGAGGCAGAAGTCGCAAGCG
>JBHIEC010000075.1:0-10488 GCA_046760425.1 Anaerolineae bacterium | reverse complement strand
TCACCTGGACCAGCCCCAGCTCTCGTTCGAAAGTACACCCCGGCTATCCGTGGGATCTGCTGCGCACTTATCGTCCGGATGTGACCTATGTCGTTATCTCAAAGCGCAGGCAGCGCGAGCTGGCGGAGCTCTTCGACTGCCCGCCGGAGCAGATCCACGTGATTTATAACGGGGTGGACCCGGAAGTGCTGCTGGGGTTGTCCAAGGAAGGCTATGCCCTGGTGACCCGGTTGGGCTTGCTGGAAAGCGATCTGGTCTTACTGATGCCGGTGCGCGTCACTCGGGCCAAAAACGTCGAGTATGCACTGCACGTGGTAGCGGCTTTGAAGGCCCGCAGCTATCGCCCCAAACTGATCGTCACCGGTCCGCCCGACCCGCATGACGCAGAAAGTATGGCCTATTTCCGGGCATTGCAGGCATTACGCAAGCAGTTGGGTATCGAAGAGGAGATGCGTTTTGTTTTTGAGTCCGGTCCGGATCCAAACCAGCCGTTTGTCATTGACGAGCAGATGGTGGGGGACTTGTTCCGCGTGAGCGACGTGATGTTCCTGCCCAGCCACCGGGAGGGCTTCGGCATGCCGGTGTTGGAGGCGGGGCTGGTGGGCGTGCCGGTCCTGTGTACGGACGTGCCCGCGGCTGAAGAAATCGGCGGCAAGGATGTGATCCTGTTCGACGCGGACGAAGACCCGGCCCAGGTGGCAGAACGCATCCTGGCCTGGGCCGAGCAGAGCCCGGTGCATCGCCTGCGCCGCCGGGTGCGGCAAAACTATACCTGGCGTGTGATCTTCCACCGGGATATCAGGCCTCTGCTTGATGGCAAGAGGGATACATAATGCTGTGCACCCATGAACAGATCAATGAGCGCCTGGGCCAAGCGGAACGGCTGTGGCTCTTTTTGGATTACGACGGCACACTGGCCGACTTTGCGCCCACGCCCGAGCACGTCAACCCTGACCCAGAGGTCATAGACCTGCTCACCAGGCTGGCGCGGCACCCTCGCATCCGTATAGCCGTGATCAGTGGCCGGCGATTGGGCCACGTTCAGGCGTTGCTGCCGGTGCCGGGTATTCTGTTGGCAGGCACCTATGGCATCGAACTGCAGACGCCAGAGGGGGAGCGGATCAACAGGGTGGAGCACGGCGCCATACGCCCGGCGCTGGACGCCCTCAAGCCACGATGGTGGCGCCTGATCACTGGTCGTGGGGGCTTCTTCCTGGAGGACAAGGGCTGGACGCTAGCGCTTCACGCCCGTTTTGCCGATGATGACGAGGCGGAAAGGGTGCTGGCCGCTGCACGTCGCATGGCGACTGAGGTGATGTCTTGGAGATTGTTCCGTCTGCTGGGCGGACATAAGTTCCTGGAGATCAGTCCCAAGCTAGCGCACAAGGGGCAGACGGTGGACTACTTGCTGAACCGTTATCCCTGGCCTGGTGCTCTGCCCCTCTACCTGGGCGATGACGACAAAGATGAAGAGGCGTTTGGCGTGATCAAAACACGGGGGGGCATCGCTATCCTGGTCGCTCCGGAACCGCGCGACACGAGGGCCGATTGTCGCTTGGAATCGCCGCAAGCCGTGCGCCATTGGCTGGAAACGCTGCCCACGCGCTTCGGCAAGCAGGAACCGTTGCCAACTGATTAGTTGAGGCCTAGTTATAAATCATACAGCCGCGTCGGGACTTGACCTGACGCGGCTAGCCCCCGTATCATAGAGATGGCTACATACTATACACAATAGAGGCAGGTGCTGGACCGCTATAGGCAGGACGCTGGGCATCAGCCGAGAACGAATGCGCCAAATCGAGCGCAGGGGCTTGCGGCGGCTACGCCGTATGGCCCTGGGTCGCCATCTATGGGCATGACTATGGCAAAGATCTAAGCTCAGGACCATGGAGCCTTTAGTAACTCAGGAGGCAAGTGAGCAATGGCTATGGCACAGGTGAGCAGAGAGCAGAACAATGGTCAGTTCGAGCATCGCAAGCTGGGCGGAAGAGGAGACGAGCCAGCCCTCCGGGAAAGCCAGCTTCTGAGGGGGTTACGCCCGGGCCAGGTACAGCGAGGCAAGGTCACGAGTCTGAGGCGCTTCGGTGCCTTTGTAGATTTGGGTGGGATCGAGGGCTTAATCCACGTCTCAGAGTTGTCGTGGCGGCGGGTGCATCATCCCCATGAGGTGCTACAGATCGGGCAAGAGGTCGAAGTGTATGTTCTTGGCGTAGACCATAAGCGCCGGCGCATCCGGCTTAGTCTCAAGCGGTTGCAGCCAGATCCCTGGGCCATGATCCAGGCCCGCTACTATCCCGGTCAAAGGGTCATCGGGACAGTAACGGACGTCGTAGACTTTGGGGCGTTCGTGCGTATCGAGCCAGGGGTGGTGGGACTCGTGCACATCTCGGAACTGGCCAACGAGTACATCAGTCGTCCGAACCAGGTGGTACGTCCTGGTCAGGCTGTCCGGGTTGAGATACTCAGTCTGGAGCCCGCCCGTCGCCGCATGAGCCTGAGCCTGCGTCGGGTGCCAGCGGAGAAGCGCTACCCGGACCTTGTCTCAGGTGAGGCATGCAACCCAACTCGAGTCATCCAACCTCAACGAGCGGCCCGATCCTCGGAAGATAAGCAGCACCAAACAACGGATCCGTCTGATGGACGCCCGAAGGACCATCCATCACCAGAATTGACGGGCCCTTCTCTATTCGACGAAGACTTCTGGGCCAGTTTTGTGGAGGGAGGATAGCTAAACAAACTTACGCGGTTGTGACGCGAGAAGGGCGTAGGAGAGCTCTCCGAGCCTGATTTCCCCCTTGGCGGCATCCACGGCATCTGGAGACGCTTCCTACGACGAACTGCGTAAGTCCTGAGGATGTCCTTAGCCTCAAGGTTTGGCCTGTCCCCATGGGCGAAGGATCCTTTATGGCTCCTCCATATCCCTGCCCCGCCACCAGAAGTAGCCCGCGGCCAAAGTCGCGATCCCAGCCAAGGCGGCGAAGGCCGCCGTCCTGAGGAAGCGAGAGGGTTGGGTCACCTCACCCGCCTCGTAGCTCTGGAACAACTGACCCCACTCCGTCTTCATGAATTCATTGATGTGCTTCTGGCCGATGGTAGGATACCATAGCCAGTCGTGGTAGACGTTGCTGGCGAAGGGCGCCCACACCATCAGAGGGCTGTGCAGCAGGATGCGCTTGAAGGGGCGCAGGGGGCCTTTGCGGATCATCTGGTCGCCCCAGATGACGAAGCTCCGTTTGCTCTCAAAGCCCATGTTGACGTCGGAGATGTCGTCGCCTATCACCTCGATCTCCCGTGGGTCAGCCACGCCATAGCCCATCTCGGCGGCCATGCGCAGGTAAGGGATCGCCAGGGGATCGAAACCCATCATCTTGGCGGCGACGGCATCGATGGCCACCTGGTCCGCTGAAGCCAGGATGAAGTTCCCGATTACGGGCCGCATGGTCCTGGGCCCCGCCCCATCCCCGCACACCGTGCCGTCCATGACGGCGAAGACGGCCGGGTGGAGTTCACGCTGCATGGTCATCAGATCCACCAGCACCTCGTGGATGAACTCGTGGCCGTAGTGACGCACCTCTTTCAGGAGGCCTCCGAAAGAATTTTTAATCGAGCCAGTTGTTACAGAGTGGCCGTGAGTCTTGACCGTAGGCAGATGGATCACGTTCTTCCCGATGAACATGCGGGGGATCTCGATACCCTGAGGGAAGAGTTTATCCACCCGCAGGAGCTCGCTTTTGAACTCGTAGGTCACCCACTCTACTTCGGGGAGGGGGATGAAGGGAAGATCGTACTTCTCCAGGACGGGCATCCAACGGTTGTTGACAGCCCCTTTCCGTGGATCCGTCACCACCGTTTTGTTCTCCACCGGGTAGAGCCGCTCTCGGAGGTAGCCGTCGCCCAGCATGGTGTTGAGCACACCCTCCAGTTGCCAGGGCTGGCTGGAGCAGGCAGGGAAGTACTTGGTCCAGGAGAGGTTAAGTTTGATGATGGTTTCCTCATCTTTAGGCAGGACCTTGTCATACTCAGCCAGGTGCATCAGCCGCGCGTAGTCCTCCAGCACCGTCTCCGGACGGGTGCGCAGGACAGCTACCTTGCCTCGGCCTGGAAAGTTGGCACGATCCATTCGATCCTCCTGGTGGGGCTCCTCATTTCTGGTAAGAGGCGATCAACAGGATCCCTTCTCTATCAGCGACCTCTTTGGCGCTCGGGTGCACCAGATAGCCGAACATGACCGGGATGATCTCCCCCGGGATCGTCTCTTTGACCTTCTGGAGCTTCCGCAAGAACTGCTCCACCTCGCCCCGGTAGATGCGGCTTTTGACCTCCCCTACGACCACCACGGGTTGGCCATCTCGTTGTGTCTCACCGTACAGGTCAATTTCCAGATCTAGGGCGGGCAGGAAGTGGCGGTCCAACTCCACCTGGATGCATAGGTGCCGTTCCAGATAGCCTGGCAGAACGACCCTGGCGATGTCCTCCAGCCCGAAGCCGATGGTGTCCGAAAGGGCGCCCACCTGTCGCCCCAACTGGCGAAGCGCTTCCTCGGTCCGTCGTTGAGCCTCAGCCAGAGCCTGAACCGTTTCGGCCAAATGATCCAGGCGCTCCTCGGTCCGCCGCTGGGCTTCAGCCAACGCGTCGAGGCGCTCCTCGGTCCGTC
Source organism: Anaerolineae bacterium (assembly GCA_046760425.1). Lineage (GTDB taxonomy): Bacteria > Chloroflexota > Anaerolineae > JBHIEC01 > JBHIEC01 > JBHIEC01. The sequence goes on along the minus strand of JBHIEC010000075.1, from coordinate 5,834 downwards.
GCTGGGCCTCAGCTAGCTGGTCTACCCGCAAAGCCAGGGCCTCCAGGCGCTCCTCGGTCCGTCGCTGGGCCTCAGCTAGCTGGTCTACCCGCAAAGCCAGGGCCTCCAGGCGCTCCTCGGTCCGCCGCTGGGCCTCAGCCAGGGTCTGGACCGTTTCAGCCAGGTGGTCCAGCCGCTCCTCGGTCCGCCGCTGGGCCTCAGTTAGCTGAAAAACGGCCTGTTGAAGGGCATTGAAATCCTCACGAGTGACCCTGATCTCTTTGATTCGATCGTCAACGATCCTGACGATGGCCTCGTACAGCTCTGCTGTTAGCGCCATCTCATCACCCCTTCTCCTTTTTCCCCTTCTTCGCCTGCTCGATGATCTGCTGAGCGATATGACCTGGTACCTCCTCATAATGGGAGAATTCCATGCTGTACAGGCCTCGCCCCTGGGTCATAGAGCGCAGGTCCGTGGCGTAGCGCTGCATCTCCGCTAGGGGCGCCTGGGCTTTGATGATGCTCAGGCCCCCTCGTTGATCCATGCCCTGCACCCGAGCCCGCTTGGCGTTAAGGTCCCCCAGGATATCGCCCATGAACTCCTCGGGCACGGTGACGGTGACGTTCATAATAGGCTCCAAGAGCACTGGATTGGCCTTGGGGATACCTTCTTTGAAGGCCAGGTGGGCGGCTAACTTGAAGGAGATCTCCGAGGAGTCAACCGGGTGGTAGGTTCCGTCGTAGAGGACAGCCCGGAAATCCACCGTGGGATAGCCAGCCACGATGCCGTGCTGCATGATCTCTCGCATCCCCTTCTCCACGGCGGGGATATACTGGCTGGGCACAACCCCGCCACGGATCTCGTCCACGAACTCGAAGCCGCTGCCTCTGGGTAGGGGCTCAAAGCGGATCCAGACGTCGCCGAACTGGCCACGGCCCCCGGTCTGCTTTTTGTGTCGGCCGTGGGCCTGGACGACCTGGGTGATGGTCTCTTTATAGGGCACCTTGGGCACATCGGTGGTGATATTCACCCCGAACTTCTGCTGCAGGCGCCGCGCAGCGATGTCAATGTGGGACTCGCCCATCCCGGAGAGGATGGTCTCCCCCGTATCGGGCTCCCGCCGCACCTGCAGGGTGGGATCCTCCTCCACCAGACGGCTCAAGGCGCTGCCCATCCTATCCAGGTCGGCCTTGGTCTTGGGGGTGATGGCCGCCGCGTAGACGGGGGCCGGAAACTTGATGCCGGGCAGGACAAGGGGATGGTCTCGGTCACACAGGGTATCGCCGGTGTGGGTCTTTGATAGCTTGGCTACGGCCCCGATATCGCCAGCTCCAACTTTCTTGACCGGCTGCTGCTCCTTGCCCCGCAGGAGATAGAGCTGCCCGATCCGTTCCTCCTGCCCAGAACAGGGGTTGAAGACCCGGGAATCGGACTCCATGGCCCCGGAGTAGACCCGGAAGTAGGTCAATTTGCCCACGTAGGGGTCGGCCATGGTCTTGAAGACCAGAGCCACCAGGGGGGCCATCTGGCTGGGCTCCAGGGTCTCCTCCTCGCCCGTAGCCGGATTCGTGGCCCGGATCTCGGCCCCTTCCACAGGGGAGGGCAGATAGGTCACCAGGGCGTCCAGGCAGGGCTGGATGCCCAGGTTGGTCAGCGCCGAGCCACACAGGACGGGCACCAGGGCCCCGCCCTTGATCCCCTCCTTGAGGCCCCGCTGGATCTCCTCTGTAGTCAACTCCTCCCCCTCCAAGTACTTTATGAGCAACTCATCGTCGGCTTCGGCGGCCGCTTCGACCAATTGCTGGTGGTAGGATTGCGCCCGGTCCTGCAACTCGGCAGGTACCTCGCTCTCCTCCCCCTCCTCCCCTACATAGGCTCTCATCTTCACTAGGTCCACCACACCACGAAAACTGCTTTGTGCCCCCATGGGGAGCTGGAGGGGGATGAAGTTGGCCTCAAAAACTTCCTTGATCTGGTTCAGGGTGCGCTGAAAGTCAGCGTTCTCCCGATCCATCTTGTTGACAAAGACCAGGCGGGGCAGGTTCTGCTCGTCGGCGTAACCCCAGACCAACTCCGTGCCCACTTCCACGCCAGCGGCGGCATCAACCAGCACCACCGCTCCATCGGCCACCCGCACTGCCCCCTTGACCTCGCCCACGAAGTCAGCGTAGCCCGGCGTGTCCAGAACGTTGATCTTGTGGCCCCGCCACTCGCAAGGGACGACGGAGGTGTTGACCGAGATCCTGCGCCGCTTCTCCTCCTCATCGTAGTCCGAGACAGTGGTTCCCTCCTCCACCTTGCCCATGCGGCTGATGGCCCCCGTGTCGTAGAACATGGCTTCCGTCAGGGAGGTCTTCCCCGCGCTACTGTGACTCAAAAGCACCACATTCCTCAGTTGATCAGTCTGGTAGTCCTTCATGAACCTCCTCCCTGTTTCTACTAGCGGATGATTCTGTGGACAAAATTATACCACATCAGGGCAGGGAGAGCAAGGCCACTTTTGCTGCCTCACCATCTGTGGTATAATCAAGGTGCAGGAAAGCATGTGCCTCAACGGAGAGGAGGAGAGCCATGAAGACGATCACCATTGACGGTGAACATCTGACCCTGGAGGATGTGGCCGCCGTCGCTGAGCAGGATGACATAACGATTGAGATCAGCGCTCAGGCTCAGGACCGGGTGGTGCGGGCCCGCCAGGCAGTCGAAGAATTGATAGCCCGGGGCCAGGTGGTCTACGGGGTCACCACCGGCTTCGGCCATCTCAAGAACAAGCTCATCTCCCCCGATCAGGTGGCCACCCTGCAGCGCAACCTGGTTATGAGCCACGCCGTGGGGGTGGGGGAGCCCCTGTCAGAGGATGTGGTACGGGCCATGATGCTCATCCGCGCCAACACCCTGGCCAAGGGCTACTCGGGGGTGCGGCTGGAGACGCTGAAGACCCTGGTGGGGATGCTCAATCGCGGGGTGCACCCCCTCGTTCCGTCCAAGGGCTCCCTGGGGGCCAGCGGCGACCTGGCTCCTCTGGCCCACATGTCCCTGGTGCTCATCGGCCAGGGGGAGGCCATCTATCAGGGGGAGCGGTTGCCCGGTGGCGAGGCCATGTGGCGGGCGGGCCTGGAGCCCGTGGAGCTGGCGGCCAAGGAGGGGTTGGCCCTGATCAACGGCACGGCCCTCATGGCCGCCATCGGTTCCCTGGTGACCTATCAGGCGGAGAACCTGAGTCACGTGGCCGACATCGCCGGAGCGCTGAGCCTGGAGGCCCTGGAGGGCTCCAATGAGCCCTTCGACCCTCGGCTCCACGCCGTGCGGCCCCACCCCCGCCAGGTGGACTGCGCGGCTTACATGCGACGGCTCCTCACGGGCAGTGAGTTCCTGCGGCCTAAGAGCGATCTGACGCGCTCTCTCGCCTCGCCTGAAGCAGAAGCGAATGTAGAACCCGTATCCGGTCAGAGAGCGCGTCACCAGCGGGTGCAGGATGCTTACTCCCTGCGCTGCATCCCCCAGGTGCACGGGGCCGTGCGCGACGCCGTGGCCTACGCCCGTTGGGCCCTGGAGATCGAGCTGAACTCGGCCACAGACAACCCCCTCATCTTCTGGGAGGACGAGGGCCCGGTGGCCCTCTCCGGCGGCAACTTCCACGGCGAGTTGATCGCCCTGGCCATGGACTACCTGGCCATGGGTCTCACCGAGCTGGGCAATATCTCCGAGCGGCGTCTGAACCGTCTCATTGACGAGACCATCAATGACGGGCTGCTGCCTGCTTTCCTCATTAAGCACGGCGGCCTGAACTCGGGCTTCATGCTGGCCCAGTACACGGCCGCAGCCCTGACCTCGGAGAACAAGGTGCTGGCCCACCCGGCCAGCGTGGACACTATCCCCACCTCGGCCAACACCGAAGACCACGTCAGCATGGGCGTCACCGCCGCCCGTCACGCTGAGGAGGTGCGCAGGAATGTGGAGATCATCCTGGCCATTGAGCTCTTCGCCGCCGCCCAGGCCATTGATTTCCGGCGGGAGCGGGCAGGGCGTCCACTGCAGATGGGGCAGGGGACAGCCCCAGCATATGAGCTGATCCGCGAGCACGTGCCCTTCCTGGAGCACGACGCCGTCATGTACCCCTACATCGAGGCCGTGCGGGGCTTGATCGAGCGGGGCGAGCTGGTGGAGCGGGTGGAGAGAGCATTGCTTCCTTGACCGTAAACCCGCTTTGGTGTATCATATAATAAATCCTTTGAAGAATTGGAACAACCATATGCTGGAGAAACTGGAAGCCATCGAAAAGCGCTACGAAGAACTGAATCGCCTCATGGCCGACCCCGAGGTGGCCACGGATCCCGTCCGCCTGCGGGAGTACGCCCAGGAACAGGCAGGGTTGGAGGACCTGGTGCAGAAGTATCGCCAGTATAAGGCCACCGCCAAGGAACTGGAGGCCACCCAGGCTATGCTCCACGACGGACACGACGAGGAGATGGCTGAGTTGATCCGGGAGGAGATCGAGGCCCTGGAGCGGCGAAGGAATAAGCTCTGGGAGGAGATCAGGCTCCTGCTCCTGCCCCAGGACCTCCGGGACAAGAAGGGTGTCATCATGGAGATCCGGGCCGGGACGGGCGGGGAGGAGGCGGCCCTCTTCGCCGCCGACCTCTACCGCATGTACGTCAGGTATGCTGAGAACCATAACTGGCGGACTGAGGTGCTCAGCTCCCACCCCACGGGCATCGGGGGCTTCAAGGAGATCATCTTCGAGGTCAAGGGCCAGGGTAGGGATGGGGCTGTCCCCTCTCCCTACTCTCGTCTGAAGTATGAGAGCGGCGTTCATCGCGTACAGCGGGTGCCCATCACCGAGGCCAGTGGCCGCATCCACACCTCCACGGCCACGGTGGCCGTCCTCCCCGAGATGGAGGAGGTGGAGGTGGAGATTGACCCTAACGATCTCCGCATTGACGTCTACATCTCCTCCGGGCCAGGGGGCCAGCACATGCAGAAGAACGCCACCGCCGTGCGCATCACCCATCTGCCCACGGGGTTGGTGGTAGCCTGCGAGAGCGAGCGGTCCCAGTTCCAGAACCGCACGCGGGCTATGGCCATCCTGCGGGCCAAGCTGTACGATATGGAGGAGCAGAAGCGGCTGGCGGAGGTGGGTGCGGTGCGCCGCGCCCAGGTGGGCACGGGGGAGCGGGCGGAGAAGATCCGGACCTACAACTTCCCTCAAAACCGCGTGACCGATCATCGCATTAACAAGACCAGCTATCAACTGGAGCGCATCCTGGGAGGGGAGCTGGACGAGTTCATTGATGAGCTGGCCACCGCTGATCGGGCGGAGAAGCTGCGGGCGGCGGGCTTAAATTAAGGGTTTGACTTCCTTTTTGCTCTGTAGTAGAGTGAGCGAAAAAGACAGCTCAGCAGGGAGGGAAAAGATGTCAGCGAAGCCCGGCACTAAGTCAACATCCCAATTGCCCTTGGACGAGGCAACTATTGAGGCCTTGAGAGAGCGCTTGTATCCCGAGTTAGAGAAAGCGATCCGGGCCAGCATTCGAGAAGAACTGCTTGGCGAGCGGGCAGAGCAGCCCATGCCTTTCTACTACGATCGCTTTATCGTCAGCGAAACGAAGCGGCTTGAGGAGGCGATTGAACGCAACGGAGAACGCATTGGCGAGCTCAGGGGGTATATTGATGAGCGCATTGGCGAGCTCAGAGGGTATATTGATCAGCGGTTGACTGCCATTGACACCCGCCTGACGGAGCAAAAAAAGGACATTTTCCGCCATATAGATCGAACTGCATTCTGGACGAGGGTAATGAATGGTGCCGTTCTTGCTTTGCTAGCAGCTCTGATAGCCAAACTCCTTCTTGGATG
>JBHIEC010000074.1:0-10503 GCA_046760425.1 Anaerolineae bacterium | reverse complement strand
CAGCAACACCCAGGCGAGAGCGGGAGACCATCCCCTCCTTGGCCGTGCCGAAATCCATGGGCTCAGGAAGGGGCTCTATACCGGCTAGTTTCTTTGCCAGTTCAGGTTGGATACAGGAGTAGGTGGAGCCGCTGTCGAAAGTGGCCACCACCTCCTGGCTCCCCTTCGAGCCGGCAAGACGGATCGGTTTCTGAATAACGGCCATAGGCTCACCTCCCGGCTTCATTGTACTACAGCCTGGTGGGCGAGTCAAGACCGCTTCGGCCATCGGCCTAGCTACCGCGTGCTTGCGTTGCGCACCACGATGGGCAGGTAGATCCAACGACCCACCCGCCCGGGGTTAGGCCGGGGCTGGTCTATAAAGTCCAGGCTGCAGTCGTCAGTGTCTTGGTCGGGAGGGAAGCGCTCCAGGGAGTGGCCCTGAGGTATGGTGGCGTGCGGGACGACGCCCGTATAGCTGCCCGTCCCATACACCACCACGTCGACCGGGGTATCCGTCTCATCCAGGAGGAGCACCTCGTCCCCGGTGTTACCCAGAGCGATGGTGCCTGAGGCCCAGGCGGTGTAGCGGACCATGTCGGGCACCTCTGGATCAGAATTGGAGAACTCGAAGTGGGGGTTAAAGCCGTACAGGGCGCGGAAGCCCGTGGCCTTGCGGGCCACCACGATGACGCCGCCCGGCGCGATGCTGGCCCCCTCGGGGAACCGGTACATGCCCTCGCCGCCGCCCTGCTCCTCCTCATCGCCGATCTTGTAGGACGAGAGGGCGACGGCGGTGGAGGTGGCGACGTTATAAACCTCGATCCACTCCTCGTCTGATTCCGTGCCCAGGGGATCATAGTAGACCTCGCTGATGAGGAGGGAGGGGGAGAGAGCCCTGGCAGGTGGAGGGGAGAGGGAGACAAGGGACAGGGCAGCGATGAGGATCAGGGCGAATATGCCGATCAGGACGCGACTACTGAGATTGGGGAGCATGAGAGACCTCCTTTGGGGTATAGGTGCCTGGCTTGCGCAATCGCACCAGCCAGGCCATCATAGAGGATATGCGCTTTACCCTCACTATGATAGCGGCAGGTAGTCACGAAACGGTCACGAATCTTCATTTCCGCACCGTAGTCAAGGTCGAGGGCTACTCATACCTCAACGCTTCCGCTGCTGGCAGCCGCGCCGCCCCCAGGGCCGGGCCCAGGCTGGCCAGGGCGACCAGGGCCACGGCGAAGAGGAAGCTGGTCAGGAGCAGGGAAGGGGCGAAGACAAACTCGATGTGGAAGAGGACGCGCTCCATCAGACGCACGAAGAGCCGGCCCAGGGGGTAGCCCAGGGCCAGGCCCAGGGCCCAGCCTGCCAGGCCCAGGGACAGCCCCTCGGTCAGGAAGGCCTGGACCAGGTTGAGGTCCCTGGCCCCGATGGCCCGCATGACCCCGATCTCCCGCCGTCGCTCCAAGACGTTAAGGGTCAGGGTGTTCAGCACGCCGATGGCGCCGATGAGGGCCACCAAGAGGACCATGACGTAGAGGGCCAGGGAGAGGAGTCGGGCGGGCCGCTGAGCCGCGGCCATGTCGCTGTGGGCCGACTCCGTGGCGGGGCGCAGCCGACGGAAGCGCCGCTCCAGTCGGGCCAGGGCCTCGTCCACGGCCCCGGGATCAGAACTTTGTAGACGCAGGGCGAAGAGGTCGGCCAGCCCCTGCCGACGCCGCAGCCGCCCCACCGCCTCGACCGGAGCGAAGACCTTGCCGGCGATGGTGGCTCCCAGGAAGATGCTGTTGTCCACAGCAACCCCCACCACGCGGAAGCTACGCCCCTCCTCGCCCACCTCCACCTCGATGACATCCCCCACGTGGATGTCCCGGTCGGCGGCCAAGTCAGCCGAGACCACGATGGCGTCGTTCTCACCCGGACGGTACCAGCGCCCGGCCTGCATGACCTCGTTGTAGAGGGTCGAGTCGGCTGGCAGGCCCCACAGGCGTGCCCGACGATGTTTGATCCGGGCGTCGGCCAGGGACCAGGCTTCGACCTCCTGTACCTCAGGCACGGCGCGGATCATGCCCGCGAACTCCTGCCCCACCGGCTCGGCGAACCACATCCAGGCGTCGGCGTTGTAGGTGGCGAAGACGTCCTCGATGGCGCGGGCCACCGAGGCATCGGTGCTCTGGGCAGCCAGGAGGCCGGCCGTAGCGAAGGCGATGACCAGCAAAGTGACGGTGTTGCGGGCCTTGCGCCGTGCCAGGTTCCGCACGGCCATGGCCGCCACGGGTGGCAGAGCGCTGATGCGCTGCAACAGGCGATCGAGCCGGCCCTGGCCGTAGGTGGAGGTGATGCCATAGGTGTCCAGGGCCTCCTTGACGGAGATGGCTGTGCCAGCCCAGGCCGGGGGAAACCCTGCGGCCAGGGTCACCCCTAGGCCCACCAGCACCCCCAGGGCCAACCCCTCCGGGGCGATCTGGAAGGCCACTTCCACGTTGCCCAAGCGGCCGATGTAGGCCAGGAGCTGCCAGCCACCCACTGCCCCCAGGGTCAGGCCCAGGGCCGTGCCCACCAACCCGTACAGGGCGGCGGAGAGGAGGTAGATCCCCAGCACCTGGGCCCGGGTACCGCCTATGGCTTTCATCACTCCCATCTCGCTGACCTGCTCGGCAGCGATAGCCGACAGGGTGTTGGCCACCAGGAAGCCGCTGAGGGCCAGGCCCAGGGTGGAGAAGAGAAACATCACCCACATCAGCGCGTCCAACTCCCTCTTGCCCAGGTAGTTGATCGGGTCCCGCACCTGGGGCTCGCCGTGCTGCAGGCCTCGCTTGGCGAACAGCCGCTGGATATCCTGCAGGGTCTCATCCTTCTGGCGGAAGTCGGCCAGCTTGATGAGCACCTGGTTGCTGCCGGCAATGCCCACCATGCGGCGCACCTGCGTGGCCGGGGCATAGGCCACGGCGAAGTTGGTCAGAGCCGAGGAGAGGAAGGCGGGGCTCTGGGCGAAGCCGCTGACGGTGAAATACCGCTCCTGGCCGAACCGATCCCGCACGGCGATCTCCTGGCCCACAGCCAGAGGGGTGATCTCCCGCACCGAGGCCTCCACCAGGAGCTCGTCCAGGCCGGGATAGCGCCCCTCCCTGAGGGCCATCTTGTTGATCCGCACCTGGCCGAAGTCCTGGATGCCCACCAGGTACAGGTCGCGCCAGACCCCACTTACCTGCCACTTGGTATACAGCGCGGTCCGCAGCTCCGCCTGGGCCACGTTGGGGATAGCTTCCAGGGCCCGCTTCAGGGTGGACGGAGCGTTCCAGGTCCAGTAGGTGACGTCGGCCTGGGAGGCGTTGCGGTAGGCCGCCTCCTGGGCGCGGACCAGGTTGCGGGACGTGGAGACGATGGCCACGATCCCCGCCACGCCGATGACGATGCCGGCCACGGTCAGCAGGGAGCGCAGCTTTCGTTTGGTCAGATCGCGATAGGCTTTGCGAAGGATGCCGGACATGTTTCTCCTTGTATTTTACCACGATTCGCCTCTGGGAACAATAAAGGCGGGCTGGCCGACAGGGGCGTCGCTTTTAACATTTGGGGCTGTTTCAGTTATATTGACATGGTGCATTTGCCGAAACACTACAACGAATTAGGAAAGAAACGAATTGTGAGACGGAATTCGTTCCTTTCTCAATTCGATGTAGTGTTGTGTGGCGGCCGCCTCTGTAATCCAGGTAGCCTCAGCAGGAATTCAACAACCTCAAGTTAAGAGTTGGAGAGCATTCCAGATTTCTCCTGCAGGCTGGACGTGCTTCAGAGCTCGCTCAAATGAATATGACATCGAACCCTTCGACAGGCTAGGGCAAGTTTCGAGGGTTTAACGAATTTAGCGCCGCCAATTCGGTAAATCCTTTCTATTCGTTGTCATATTTGGCAAACCATTACTCAGCAACACTTTACAGGGAGACCACCTAAAAGACCCTGCTTGCCGAAAGGAGGAAAATGTGCCATAATTGTACTTGAGAATTGGGATCCGGAGTGCAGGCGCAAGCCTGCCTGCAAAAGCGGACTGGCGTCCGCACTCCTCCCTCAAAGGGACAATCAGGATTATGCCCTGAGACCATAAGGGGAGTGCAGGCGCAAGCCTGCGGACTTGTCCGCACTCCAGTGAGTTTTCCCATCCACTGATAATATCTTGTGGAAAGACCCATGGAGGGGGAGGATGCCCAAGGTTCTGGTGGTGGATGACGAAAAGAACATCGTGGAGCTGGCCAGGCTGTACCTAACCAAGGACGGCTACGAGGTGATCAGGGCCGCCGACGGTGAGGAGGCCCTGAAGAAGGTGAAGGCCCAGGCGCCTGATCTGGTGATCCTGGACATCATGCTGCCGAAGGTTGACGGCTGGGAGGTCTGCCGACGCCTGCGTCAGGCAGGGGACGATGTGCCCATCATCATGCTCACGGCCCGGAGCGACGACGTGGACAGGATTGTGGGACTGGAGCTGGGGGCCGACGACTACGTGGTCAAGCCCTTCAACCCCCGGGAGCTGGTGGCGCGGGTCAAGGCTGTGCTGCGCCGCTACCAGGCAGGGCTCAAGCCAGCCAAGGTCATCACTCTGGGCGACCTGCGCCTGGATCAGGAGCGCCGCGAGGTGCGGGTCAAGGACGAGCTCATCACCCTGCGGGCCAAGGAGTTCGACCTGCTGGCCTATCTGGCCCAGAACCGGGGCCTCGTCCTCAGCCGGGACCAGATCCTGAACGCCGTGTGGGGCTACGACTATTACGGCGACACCCGCACGGTGGACGTCCACATCGCTCACCTGCGGGACAAACTGGCTCAAAGCAGCGTGGCCATCGAGACGGTGTGGGGGGTGGGCTACAAGCTGGTGGCCGATCAGTCGGCGGCGCCGTAAACAGGCGGCGCTGGATGGCCCGAAACCGGGCAGAAGGCCATCCAGCACCGGCTCTTCAGGCCGGTGCCAATGGCAACTTGTTTCGCAGTTCGGTAACATCTACGGAGGATAATGAGACGTGTTCAAGACCCTGCGCGCCAAAATCATCGTCTCCTACGCTCTGATCGTCTTTCTCTGTCTCTTCCTGGCCGGCAGCGCCTCCGTCTTCCTGTTCAACCGCTACCAGGAGGGGGTGGCGCGGCGGAACATGCGCCTCCTGGCCGTGGCCCTGGTCAGTCGCGTGCCGTCCCTCCTGGCCCAGCGGGAGGCCCTGCCAGAGGTGGCCCGGCGCCTGCGGGCGGACGCCAAGGCCGTGGGGGCCCGGCTGCTGCTGCTGGACGCCCAAGGCGTGGTGATCGCCGACACGGCCAGCGAGGGGGAATTAGTGGGCCAGCGTCTGGAGCTCCTGCCCCCTGACCTGGATCCCAGGACTCCACGGCGCATCCCCATCGGACGCCATCGCGCGCCCGACGGGCAGGAATTCCTGTACATCACGGTCAGGATCCCCACCGCCGATCGCCCGCCTCTCCCCCGCCCGGCACCGCACTTCATGGCCCTGGCCGTCCCCCTGAGGGACGTGCGGGGGGCGTGGCGGGAGCTGGCCCCTTCTCTGATCTGGATCGGGGGCCTGGCCCTCGTCGTCTCCGTGGTCGTGGGCTTCTTCCTCTCCCGCTCCATCACCCGGCCCCTGGAGGCCATGACCGTGGCCTCGGAAGAGATGGCCCAGGGGCGCTACGAGCAGGAGATAGCCGTGGAGGGGGCGGACGAGGTGGCCCGCCTGGCCCGGGCCTTCAACACCATGGCCCGCGAGGTGGCTCGGGCACATCGCATGCAGCGGGACTTGGTGGCCAACGTGTCCCACGACCTCAAGACCCCCCTGACGGCCATCCAGGGCTTCGCCCAGGCCCTGCTGGATGGCACGGCCCAGGACGAGGAGGCCTATCGCAAGTCGGCGCGCATCATTAGCGAGGAAGCAGAACGCATGAGTCGCTTGATCCACGACCTGCTGGAACTAGCCAGGCTGGAGTCGGGGCAGGCCGCCATGGTCAAAGAGCCTATGGACCTGCTGGAGGTGCTGTCCGCCTGTGCCGAGAAGTTCGCCCCCCGCGCTGACCAGGAAGAGGTCTCCCTGAAGCTCAGCCTGCCCCCCACCCTGCCCCAGATCCGGGGCGACGCCCACCGCCTGGAGCAGGCTTTCACCAACCTGCTGGACAACGCCTTCAAGTACACCCCCGCCGGGGGGAGCGTGGAACTGGCGGCCTACCAGACCTCAGAGGAGAACGTTGAGGTCGTGGTGGCCGACACGGGGGTGGGCATCCCCCCTGAGGACCTGCCGCGCATCTTCGAGCGCTTCTACCGCATTGACAAGGCGCGGACCGGGGGCCAGGCGCGTGGCCGCTCGTCAGGGACGGGTCTGGGGCTGGCTATCGTCAAGGAGATCGTCCAGGCCCACGGGGGACGGATCACCGCCGCCAGCCAGGAGGGCCGGGGCTCGCGCTTCACCGTCACCCTGCCAGCGCAAAGCGTGTGACCTCCTGCACCGATAAAAGGACCGGGTGCGAGAAGATTGCTTCGCACCCGGTTGGCTTTTTGAGAAGGAGAAGATGAGCCTCACAACGTTGGTCCCGCCTCCCTGACTTCGGGGGGGCAGTCAGCGGCAAACTTCTTGAAGTTGTCAATGAACCGCGCTGCCAGTTGCCGATATTTCTCCATGTAGGCCTCTTTGCTGGGCCACGACTCGGCGGGATACAGCACGCTCTCCGGAACGCCCGGACAGCTTTTGGGCACCTGGAACCCAAAAATGGGGTCCGTGTAGTATTCCACGTCCAGGAGTTCTTCCCTCAGGGCCGCGTTGAGCAAGGCCCGCGTGTAGCCGATGCTGATGCGCCTGCCCACCCCGTAAGGACCGCCCACCCAGCCCGTGTTAATCAGCCAGCAGTTCACCCCATACCGCAGGATCTTGCGCTTGAGCAGGTCGGCGTAGAAGGTGGGGTGGTGCACCATGAAGGGCGCGCCAAAGCAGGTGCTGAAGGTGATCTCCGGCTCCTCGCCCAGGCCCACCTCCGTCCCCGCTATCTTGGAGGTGTAGCCGGAGATGAAATGGTAAAGCGCCTGGTCCGGAGTCAGCCTGGCGATGGGCGGCATCACCCCCGACGCATCACAAGTGAGCAGGACGATGTTCTTGGGGTGGCCGCCTCTCTTTTCGGGTATGGCGTTCTCGAGGTATTCCAGGGAGTAAGAGGCACGAGTGTTTTCGGTGATGGCGTCGTCGTCCAAGTCAATCAGGCGCGTCACCGGATCGTAGATCACGTTTTCCAGAATGGTGCCAAACTTGCGGGTGCAGGCGTAGATCTGGGGTTCCGCCGAGGGGGACAATTGAATCACTTTGGCGTAACAACCCCCCTCAAAGTTGAATATGCCCTTGTCGCTCCAGCCATGCTCGTCGTCCCCAATCAGCCCCCGGTTCGGGTCTGCCGAAAGGCTGGTCTTGCCCGTGCCCGAAAGGCCGAAGAACAACGCCACGTCGCCATCTTCCCCCTGATTGGCCGAGCAGTGCATGGGCATCACGCCCTCCAGGGGCAGCAGGTAGTTCAGCACGGTGAAAATCGTCTTCTTGATTTCGCCACCGTAGGCCGTATCCCCAATGATGCCCAGGTGCTGTTCAAAATTGAGGATGATGAAGGTGCTTGACCGTGTGGCGTCAATGGGCTCAAAGGCTTTGAAAGAGGGGACGGACAGGACCGTGAAATCGGGCACGTGTTGGCGATATTCCTCTCTGCTCTGGGGGAGGAGGAACATGTTGCGGGCGAAAAGGCTGTGCCAGGCGTACTCCGTGATGATGCGCACCGGCATCCGGTACTCTGGATCGGCGCCTACGTAACAGTCCTGCACGAACACGTCCCGCCCTTGGAGGAAGCCCTGCAGGCGGTTGAACAGCTCGTGGAATTGCTCCGGGCTGATGGGGCGATTGTACTCCCCCCACCAGATGTGGTGCTCAGTTGTTGGTTCCCGCACGATGAACTTGTCCTGGGCCGCCCGAGCGGTGTGCTTGCCGGAGTTCACCACCACTGGACCCAGATGGGTGATCCTGCCCTCGCGGCGGAACACGATCTCCTCGTAAAGGGCCTCAGAAGGCAGGTTCCAATACACCGTGTGCAGGTTGGTCAAACCGTGGTTTTCAAGCCCATAGTCGCTCTTGAGGGCATACGCCTGATCTTGAGCGGGGGTTTTGATGTCCAGGATGTTGTTCATAGCCAATCTCTAATCAACTTCCGATCGCCAATGTATATCTCGTTGGGTGCATTGGGATCCAGAGCCCACTTGATGCGCTCGATCCCCTCGGTGATGTCCTTCACCGACCCGGAGAAGCTCAGCCGCAGGTGCCCCTCCATGCCAAATGTTTTCCCCGGCACGGTCACCACCAGGGCCTTTTTCAGCAAGAAGTTGGCCAGCTCGACCGAGTCGTTGCTGTAGGCCCGGAAATCGGGGAAGCAATAGAAGGTGCCGTCCGGTTTGGTGACTTTGACGCCGTCGAATGTCCTCAGTTCCTGCATCATCACGTCGCGGTTGTTCTGTATTGTCAGGCGCAGGTTCTCCACAACGCTTTGCACACCGGTCAGTGCACCTTCGGCCGCGGCCTGGGAAACCACCGAGGGGCATGAAGTGGTCTGCGCCTGCACGTTGGTCATCACCTCCACCAACTGGCGGTTGGCGATCACCCAGCCGATGCGAAAGCCCGTCATGCCGTACAGTTTGGATACCCCGTTGACCACGATGACCCGCGTGTTTTCGATGTCCTTCCTGGTGTAGCGGTAGGCCGGAACGGGCTTCTTCCCGTCGAACACCAGCCTATGGTAGATGTCATCCATGATGAGGTAGATATCGCGGCGTTCGCAAAAGTCCACGATCTCGGCGATGAACTCCTCCGAATACATCACGCCGGAGGGGTTGTTGGGGCTGTTGACGATGATGGCTCTGGTGTACGAACTGACCGCCTGGACGACGTCCTCCATCCGGGGGTGGAAAGAGCCATCCTCAGGGGTAACCACCACCGGGACCCCGTAGACCATCTTGACCATCTCGGGGTAACTCACCCAATAAGGGGCCAGCAGGATTACCTCGTCCTGGGGGTTGATGATCGAGAAGAGCACGTTGTAGACGGCCTGCTTGGCCCCCGTAGAGACGATCACGTTTTCGGGAGCTACCAGCCGTTCGTAGTTCTCCTCGGTGTAGCGGATGATAGCCTTTTTCAACGAGGGCAGCCCATCGGTGGGCACGTACTTGATTTCGCCAGTTTTCAACCTGGCCGCGGAACCCAGGATAGCCGTGATGGGGGCTTTGTTTTTGGGTTCCCCGGCGCCCAGGTGGATCACCGGCTCGCCCTTTTCCCGCAAGATTCGGGCCTCTTCGTTGAGTTTCAAGGTGGGCGATTCTGCGATGGATCTGGCTAATTGACTGATGCTCATGTACTTAGCCTCCTACGATTTGACCTCCCTGAGCCCAGAAACCGGGTTTTTCTTTGGCGGAGGGCGCTATGTGGCCAATGCCGCTGGCCTAGACGCGGAACCTACTCCTTCCCAGACAAAAACCCGGTTTCTCTGGTTCCATAGGCCACGTTAAGCGAAGGCCGGGAGGTTCCATTCCCGGCCCACACTGCCCGAATGCTTCAGTGCTTCTCAAGTTGGATGAAATTATATCACAGAATCGAATCGTTGTCAAAAAAGGACCCGAGGCTAACCCTTCGGCTTCGCTCAGGGCAAGCGCCGTCGGGCTGAAAGAGCGAAGCTCCGTCGAAGGGTTGCCGAAGGGGGAGAGAACGCCCTCTGGATCAGGGGCAGGTAGATTCTGTGATAAGCGAACGCAATCTCCACCGTCCCAGGCGCGGGAATGGGTTCCACGACGATGCTCACGATGGCTGTGCCCTCCTCCGTGGCCGAGGTCAGTGTGGCGGTGGCGATGCCGTTGATCGTTGCCGTCATGTAAGTTTGCCCGGTGGGGAAAGCCCCCAGGGTGGTGGTGAAGGCCACCACCGTATCATCGGCCACGGGGTGGTCCCACTGATCCCGCACGGTAACCGTGATGGTGGAGGTAGAAACCCCATCAGCCGGGATGCTGAGGGGATAGGCTTCCACTGTCAGGGTAAAGGGCGGGCCAGGGATGAAGTCCACGGTGGTGGAGCCCGTCCGGGAGTCAACGGTAACCGTCACCTCAGCCGTGCCCACTTCAGCCCCCGCAGTGAGGCTGGCAGTGGCTACCCCCTGGCTCGTGGTGCTCAAGGCGGGGGTGATGGTGCCCAGGGTGGTAGTGAAGGCCACGCTGGTGCCGTCGGCCACCAGGTTACCCCACTCGTCGCGGACTGTGGCGGTGATGGTGGCCGTGGAGACCCCATCGGCCGGGAGGCTGGTAGGATAAGCCTCCACCGTCAGGGTGAAGGGTGGCCCTGCCAGGAAGTCCACGACCGTCATCTCCACCAGGGAGTCAACCTGGGACGTGACCGTGGCCCTGCCCACCCGGGTCTCTGAGGTGAGGGTGGCCGTGACCACCCCCTGGCTCGTGGTGCCCAGGGTGGGGGTGATGGTGCCCAGGGTGGTGGTGAAGGC
>JBHIEC010000073.1:0-10533 GCA_046760425.1 Anaerolineae bacterium | reverse complement strand
CGGGGCTAGGGATGACCAGCCCGAGGGGCTTTGCCCTTTCAGCCCGACGGCTTCAACCTCGGGTTCTGCTTCAGGCGGCGCCCCCGCTGCCTGCGCGAGGTGAGGAGAGTTGCAGAAATCACGGGTATGTGATAGAATAGGCAAAAATCATCCACAGAAAACTCCTGCAGCTCAACGGCAGCATTTTGTAGTTGTTTTCTCGCCTATTGCGCATATCATGCTTGCCGTTCCCTTCACTTACGTGGCGGTCTGTTAGGCAAAACGGCGGCTGCTGATTCGAGGCGACAGCTCTCACAGGAGACACGTAGATGACCTCAGCTAGCAGTGACAAGAAAGGCTGCATTTCATTCACATTCGACCTCAGGGCTGTGGTAGCAGCTATCATTGCTCTGATCGCGGGAGTATGGTTTGGAACGGTTGGTAGCAAACAGCTTGGGGAGCAGCCAATTCCTACAGTGCAGCCGACTTTTACAGTAGAGATAGGCAAAGTCCTTGCCCCCAAGTTAGCAACTGATACACCATATCCACCCAATCCAACCTATACACCATATCCAATTCATACCCCTTATCCGCCCAATCCAACTTACACCCCCTATCCACCCAACCCAACCTACACGCCATATCCGACCTTTACCCCATATCTTGTTGTTGCGACTCGAGGCCCAGTCATTATTACACCCACTCTCAGCGCAGAAGAACAGAACCCACCACCTGGGTCAATCATCCCTGCTGGAGAAGCATATACGAAGGGCGGTATCACAATTCGTCTGCTCAAGAAAATGCAGTACGGCGATGATAATCTTTCCTTCACTTTCGAGATAGAAAATGGCAGCAAAGAGCAGTACCTGATACGGTGGAAAAATTCTGCTATCCATTTGAGGGATGATGTGGGGAAGCAATATCTTCAATACGGCGAAGAAGAGGAGAAGATATATGACAAAGTCAAAGCTTTTACACTAGACCCAGGCAAAAGTACACAGTTAAGGTCTAGTGCTGAGGGTTATTGGTATAGGTATCCGGCTGTGGATAGATTCGGGGCCTTTAAAGGGCCACTCAGCTATGATGCTAAATATCTCTTGATAACCATAGACCAAATTGTGGGCATGTCAAACCTTAATTGGCGATATGACTTGCCATGAAGGAAAGGACCTGCGTCTCCAAACCAAAACCCCTACAGCTAACATAGGGGCTCTCTGCTGGGTTTACCAGCGGCGCATGTCGCTTTGGCCCACCCACGGGTCTGGCTCTCTCTGTCAAAATGCACTCAACCGGTGAGAGGCACGCGCTATAGGAACTATTGAAAACCTGATCAAGAAGCTAATTCGCGGGTTTCTTTCACCCCAGAAGCTGTTCCCTCTGCTTCCGAGAGTGTGAAGCTGCGAGCTGCCTCCTGCTGTCAACAGGCAGATTGCCGGAAACTAAAGTTAACAACTGCTGCCACTCCAGCCCCAATCTTTGATCGGGGCTTTCATTGGTATAGAACCCCAAGTGTGGTAAAATAGCCCCATGCCCTACATCGTCGAAGTCGATCAAAGCGGGAAGATCGGGGCTAAAGGCCCTACAGCCCTAGCCTTCTCCAATGACATTGACTACAAGATCCTCATTCCAGCTAGAGTAAAGAGGGAATGCATCGAGGCTCTACGGCTCCAAGGAAAAACTGGTAAGGTTTTCTACCTCCAACTCTTTTCCGCCGCTTTATTTCTTCTCCTCAAAGATCATATAGACCAACTTGCTCTGGTCACTATTGACCCTGAATACAAGTCAAAAGACAAGGACATCAAGCGTTTCTTGCTGAACCTTCTGAGGAGGGCTGGGAAGACGGTCTCCGCCGATATGATCAGATTCGAAAGGATTGGCAGGAGCTCAAGGGCGCACAAAAAAGCCATTGCCACCTTAAGGGGAAAGTTAGAGGCCGATCGGGTGATCAGGGCAGAGGATCTACTAGAGCAACTTGTGGGGATAGAGCAATAAAAAAGATCGGGGGCTGCCTTGCGGCAGGTAAGCCTAGTTCTGCCCCTAGTGGTATGCTAGGGGGGGCCTAGGTCACCCGATCTATAATTATTATACCGCGAAAAGCGGTAATTGTCAACTCCCTCGGCAACATTTTCATTTGACTCGACGCGGTCCGCTTCGGCTGGCTCTGGCACAGCAGCTCTTGACAAGGGTTGGAAAGCATGCTAAGGAGGGAGATCCGAGGCCAAATCGTTGAGGAGGAGTACGGCCTTGAGGCAGAGAAGGAGAACCCATGAACGAACTGGCTGAGAAGGAGAAGCGGGGCAAAGCCCTCATGGCCCAGGCGGGCGTGGAGGCCCTGCTCCTGGAACGGGTGAGCAGCTTCGCCTGGTACACCGGCGGGGCGGCCAGCTTCGTCAACACGGCCACCGACAAAGGCGTGGCCTCGCTGCTCATCACGCCCCAGGCCAAAACCCTCATCACCAACAACATCGAGGCGCCACGCCTGAGGGCCGAGGAGGAACTGGCCGACCAGGGCTACGAGTTCGTTGTCACCAACTGGTGGCAGGCCAGCCAGGCCGTGGCTCGGCTAACCGAGGGGCTGCGGCTGGGGGCCGACGGGCCCTACCCCGGGGCCGTGAACCTGGGAGCTGAGATCGCCCACCTGCGGGCGCGGCTGCTGCCCCAGGAGGTGGAACGCTTCCAGGACCTGGGAGCCGCTGCGGCCAAGCCATCGAGGCCGCCGCCCGGACCGTGCGGCCGGGGATGACCGAGTACCAGATCGCGGGGCTCCTCGCCGGGGAGTCCTTCGTCCGGGGCGTCACGTCCATCGTCAACCTCATCGCCAGCGACGAACGGGTCCTCCGCTATCGGCACCCCATCCCCACGGACAGGGTCCTGGAGCGTTACGCCATGCTGGTTCTGTGCGGCCGCTGCTGGGGGCTGGTGGCCTCGGCCACGCGCCTGGTGCACTTCGGCCCCCTGCCCGATGAGCTCCGACACAAGGGGGAGGCCCTGGCCCGGGTGGACGCGGCCTTCATCGCCGCCACCCGCCCGGGGGCTCGGCTAGCCGAGGTCTTCGGGCGGGCCGTGGAGACCTACGCCGCCGTCGGCTTCCCCGACGAGTGGCAGCTCCACCACCAGGGCGGCGCGGCCGGCTACGAGCCCCGAGAATTCATCGCCACGCCCGCTTCCACCGAGGTCGTGGAGGAGGGCCAGGCTTTCGCCTGGAACCCCTCCATCACAGGGACCAAATCCGAGGATACTATCGTGGTGGGGGCTGAGGGGAACGAGATCATCACCGCCACCGGGGAGTGGCCCCCCATCCCCGTGGAGCTCGAAGGGCAGGTCCTCCATCGGCCGGCGATCCTGGAGATGACATAAGGGGCAATCCCTTGCGGTTGCTTCTGCTGCCACTCCAGCCCCAATCTTTGATCGGGGCTTTCATTTGGTATAGAACCCCAAGTGTGGTAAAATAGCCCCATGCCCTACATCGTCGAAGTCGATCAAAGCGGGAAGATCGGGGCTAAAGGCCCTACAGCCCTAGCCTTCTCCAATGACATTGACTACAAGATCCTCATTCCAGCTAGAGTAAAGAGGGAATGCATCGAGGCTCTACGGCTCCAAGGAAAAACTGGTAAGGTTTTCTACCTCCAACTCTTTTCCGCCGCTTTATTTCTTCTCCTCAAAGATCATATAGACCAACTTGCTCTGGTCACTATTGACCCTGAATACAAGTCAAAAGACAAGGACATCAAGCGTTTCTTGCTGAACCTTCTGAGGAGGGCTGGGAAGACGGTCTCCGCCGATATGATCAGATTCGAAAGGATTGGCAGGAGCTCAAGGGCGCACAAAAAAGCCATTGCCACCTTAAGGGGAAAGTTAGAGGCCGATCGGGTGATCAGGGCAGAGGATCTACTAGAGCAACTTGTGGGGATAGAGCAATAAAAAAGATCGGGGGCTGCCTTGCGGCAGGTAAGCCTAGTTCTGCCCCTAGTGGTATGCTAGGGGGGGCCTAGGTCACCCGATCTATAATTATTATACCGCGAAAAGCGGTAATTGTCAACTCCCTCGGCAACATTTTCATTTGACTCGACGCGGTCCGCTTCGGCTGGCTCTGGCACAGCAGCTCTTGACAAGGGTTGGAAAGCATGCTAAGGAGGGAGATCCGAGGCCAAATCGTTGAGGAGGAGTACGGCCTTGAGGCAGAGAAGGAGAACCCATGAACGAACTGGCTGAGAAGGAGAAGCGGGGCAAAGCCCTCATGGCCCAGGCGGGCGTGGAGGCCCTGCTCCTGGAACGGGTGAGCAGCTTCGCCTGGTACACCGGCGGGGCGGCCAGCTTCGTCAACACGGCCACCGACAAAGGCGTGGCCTCGCTGCTCATCACGCCCCAGGCCAAAACCCTCATCACCAACAACATCGAGGCGCCACGCCTGAGGGCCGAGGAGGAACTGGCCGACCAGGGCTACGAGTTCGTTGTCACCAACTGGTGGCAGGCCAGCCAGGCCGTGGCTCGGCTAACCGAGGGGCTGCGGCTGGGGGCCGACGGGCCCTACCCCGGGGCCGTGAACCTGGGAGCTGAGATCGCCCACCTGCGGGCGCGGCTGCTGCCCCAGGAGGTGGAACGCTTCCAGGACCTGGGAGCCGCTGCGGCCAAGCCATCGAGGCCGCCGCCCGGACCGTGCGGCCGGGGATGACCGAGTACCAGATCGCGGGGCTCCTCGCCGGGGAGTCCTTCGTCCGGGGCGTCACGTCCATCGTCAACCTCATCGCCAGCGACGAACGGGTCCTCCGCTATCGGCACCCCATCCCCACGGACAGGGTCCTGGAGCGTTACGCCATGCTGGTTCTGTGCGGCCGCTGCTGGGGGCTGGTGGCCTCGGCCACGCGCCTGGTGCACTTCGGCCCCCTGCCCGATGAGCTCCGACACAAGGGGGAGGCCCTGGCCCGGGTGGACGCGGCCTTCATCGCCGCCACCCGCCCGGGGGCTCGGCTAGCCGAGGTCTTCGGGCGGGCCGTGGAGACCTACGCCGCCGTCGGCTTCCCCGACGAGTGGCAGCTCCACCACCAGGGCGGCGCGGCCGGCTACGAGCCCCGAGAATTCATCGCCACGCCCGCTTCCACCGAGGTCGTGGAGGAGGGCCAGGCTTTCGCCTGGAACCCCTCCATCACAGGGACCAAATCCGAGGATACTATCGTGGTGGGGGCTGAGGGGAACGAGATCATCACCGCCACCGGGGAGTGGCCCCCCATCCCCGTGGAGCTCGAAGGGCAGGTCCTCCATCGGCCGGCGATTTTGGAGGTGGCTTAAGGGCAGGGTCAGGCTCTATGCTCTGTCCGAGGGACACCTTTTCGCTAAGTAACGCGCATAGAGTTCTTTGTACTTTCTTCACGCGCTAAAACCGCTACCAAGGGGCGTCCCCGCCCCGTCTAGGGCAGTTTGGCCACGAAATCGGGGCGAGGACGCCCCTCCGTAGCAAGTCAGATCGGGTAAGGGCAAGCCTTACCCCTACATGACGGGGATACCTGAACGGTTACAGCTCCGTCACAAAGGACAGCGGTCACCGGGCCCGTCTCAAGAGTGGCCTCTGAGCAAAAACGTAGGTGACCGCTTGTCACCGTCACGACTCAGCCACACATACGGGGCGAGACGCCCCTCCGCAGCCAGTGGAGGATGCTGGCTTTCTGTCATAACAGGCCATACACTCGGAACAGGCGCTGCAGGACGGGCTCCAGGCGCGCCCGGAGGGTTGGGTTGGCGTAGCCCAGCCAGGAGACGTCGGCGTCCACGGCCAGGGGAGCGCGCAGGGGCCCGCCGTCCAGGTCGGTCACGATCACCCCGGCCTCGCGGGCGATGAGCTCAGTGCACAGATCGTAGGGGTGCACAGCGATAGCCGGCGGGTCGCCCTCCAGGCCCCGGGCCCGCATCAGATGGGCGCGGAGGTCGCCGTTGAAGCGGTCGTGGCCCACGATCAGCTCGTAGAGCTGGCCGCCGGTGCAGATGTACTGATCGTCGAAGACCCGCACCTTGCCCGGCCTGTCGGCCCCCTCCACCTGGCGGATGAGAGCCTCCTCGATGGCGGCCACGATGGGCTTGCGGCCAGGGAAGAACTTGGAGAGCATGGCAAAGCCGTGGGCGATGCCCGTGGCCCGGCTGGGCTGGAGCGGCAGGGGACGGCTCTCGCCGGTGAGCAGGTTCTGCCGCTCGCCGTGGGCCCCCCGGCCCTTGATGGCCCACAGCACGTCGGCCAGGTACTGCTTGCTGGTGGGCACCTCCGTCTGGACGGCCAGGACGATGTCGGCCAGGCAGGTGGCCGGCCCCAGGTTGGGGGCCACGCCGGCCAGGATCCAGGCGCTGCGCTTGTCGTACATCAGGCCCCGGGTGCCGTCCAGGGGGTCGAAGATCACCCGCAAGCTGGCTTCCTCCTCAGTGGCCCCCTCTGGAAACACCAGGTTCCCCCCCTCCGTCAGCCCCTCGGCGATGAGGACCAAGCTCTCCTCCCCGCCCCAGGCGCGACAGGCCTCCAGGAGCACCCCCTCCACCCCCTGATCCAGGACGTAGAGGGTGTCGCCACTGGTCTCGTCCTGGGCCACCGCTGCCCGCTGCGCTACATCCCTGGTCCGCATGTCGGCCAGGATGGCGTCGCGCATGGCCCGCTGGATGGCTTTGAGTCTGGCCAGTATACGATCCGCGTCCATCTCGCTCATCGGTCTCCCATGCTCAAAGGAACTCAAGGACTCTGGGTTCCCCATTTTACATCAGCCATCCCCCCTTGTCAATCGCCCTTGACATCCTTGGGCAATTCGATTATCATCTATGGGCCCGTGGGAGGGGGTGGCGTCTCAAGAATATTCACCATTTTTATACTATAAAGTTGACAAATGTGGGGAAAGGTGTTATAATTGCCCAGGGTAGAGGGCTCATATCACATCGAGGAGGATAGGATGACCGAGGAAGAATTGATCGAGGAGCAGGTGAAGCGGGCGGTGCTGGTGACCCCCTTCGACCGTCTGGTGGACGTGGTGGACAAGATCTACAACTGGGGGCGGCGCTCTTCGTTGTGGCCCCTGCAGTTCGGCCTGGCCTGCTGCGCCATCGAGATGATCTGCACGGCGGCCTCCCGCTTCGACATCGCCCGCTTCGGGGCGGAGCTCTTTCGAGGCTCGCCCCGCCAGGCGGACGTGATGATCGTCTCGGGCACGGTGACCAAGAAGATGGTGCCCCTGATTGTGCGCCTGTACAATCAGATGGCGGAGCCCAAGTACGTGATCTCCATGGGGGCCTGTGCCACAGGGGGAGGGCCCTTCAAGGAGGGGTACAACGTGGTGAGTGGCATTGACAAGTTCATCCCCGTGGACGTGTATGTGCCTGGCTGTCCGCCCACGCCCCAGGCTTTGCTGCACGGCCTGATGACCTTGCAGAAGAAGATTGACGGGCAGAGCATTCGGGAGGTGCCGTGGTACAGGAGGGGCCCAGCGGAGGAGGTGCCGGTGCCGGTTCTAGGGCCGGATCTCATTGACGTGCGGCGCATCCCGGAGCTGAAGGCTTCGGCGGGGCTCAGCCGAACGGCGGCGGCCGAGGGGGCTGAGAGTGAGGAGGGACGGTGACATGACCGTGACACCTGAGGTGACGACCAGACCCCTGGACGTGGCGGGGGTGGCGGCTCGCCTGAACGAGGCCTTCCCCGGGGCGGTGAGCCAGGATGAGAGTGGCGCCCTGGTGGTGGCTCCTGAGCACCTGCTGGACGTGGCCAGGTACCTCAAGGACACGCCGGATCTGGCCTACGACTACCTGGCTAACCTGACCAGCGTGGATTACCCCGACCGCTTCGAGGTGGTCTATCATCTGTGCGCCACAACCCGCCAGGGGGAGCCCCCTCTGACCCTCAAGGCCCCGGCGGACAAGGCCCATCCGGTGGTGCCCTCTGTGGTCCCTGTCTGGGCGGGGGCCAACTTCCAGGAGCGGGAAGTCTATGATCTAATGGGGGTGCGGTTCGCGGGCCACCCCAATCTGAGGCGCATCCTGATGTGGGAGGGCTTCGCGGGGCATCCCCTGCGTAAGGACTACCACGAGCCCTACTTCGAAGAGCTGACCAAGCCCTTCAAGAGTCGGCATCCGGCGGGACACCATGTGCTAGCCGAGGATCGGGTGAAATGGGGGACCAACGTG
This sequence comes from Anaerolineae bacterium, assembly GCA_046760425.1. Lineage (GTDB taxonomy): Bacteria > Chloroflexota > Anaerolineae > JBHIEC01 > JBHIEC01 > JBHIEC01. The sequence continues at coordinate 2,409 of JBHIEC010000073.1, read as the reverse complement.
CAGTATCCTGAGGAGTGGGACCCTGAGGCCTGGCGGGAGCCGAAAGAGGAGCTGCCCATCGTGGATGTGGGGGAGATAAGGCGAGGGGGCCTCAAGACCCAGCGAGTGGTGATCAACATGGGGCCCCAGCATCCCAGCACCCATGGGGTGTTCCGCATGGTGGTGGCTCTGGAGGGGGAGACCATCGTGGACCTGCAGCCGGTGATGGGTTATCTGCACCGCAACCACGAGAAGATCGGGGAGCGGAACGCCTGGCTGATGAATATGCCCTTCACCGATCGCCTGGATTACATCTGCTCCATGAGCAACAACCTGGGCTACGCCCTGGCGGTGGAGAAGCTGCTGGGCGTCGAAGTACCCGAGCGGGCGGAGTACATTCGGGTCATCATGGCCGAGCTGACCAGGATTGTGAACCACCTCTTCGCCATCGGGTCTCTTCTCAGTGACATGGGGGCCTTCTTCACGCCCATCCTCTACGCCATCGAGGAGCGGGAGCTGATCCTGGATCTCTTCGAGATGGCCTCGGGGTCGCGGATGATGTGCAATTACATGCGTTTCGGGGGCGTGGCGGCGGACCTGCCGGAGGGGTTCCTGCCCCTGGCGCGGGAGCTGGTAGAGGAGCGGCTGCCCCGGGCGGTGGATGAGCTGGATCGCTATCTGACGACGAATGAGATCGTGCTGGCCCGCTGTCGGGGGGTGGGGGTGTTGCCGGCGGAGATGGCCATCAACTACAGCACGGCGGGGCCCGTGCTGCGGGGCTCGGGAGTGGCCTACGACCTGCGGCGGGCGGACCCCTATTCCATCTATGATCGGTTTGACTTCGACGTGGTGACCTTCCCCCACGGGGACGTGTATGACCGCTACCTGGTGCGGTTGGAGGAGATGCGGCAGTCGCTGCGCATCCTGAAGCAGGCCCTGGATCAGTTGCCGGAGGGGCCCATCCAGGCGGGTCGGAAGGCCTGGTCGGTGCGGGTGCCGGCGGGGGAGGCCTACGGACGGGTGGAGAACCCCAAGGGGGAGCTAGGGTACTTCGTGGTCAGCAACGGGGGGCCCAACCCCTATCGCTACCACGTGCGGTCGCCCAGCTTCATCAATTTGGGGGTGCTGGGGGAGCTGTGCAAAGGGCACAAGGTGGCCGACGTGGTGGTCATCCTGGGCAGCATTGACATCACCTTAGGGGAGGTGGATCGCTGATGTTTGGGTTAGGGATCCTCAAGGGTATGGGGGTGACCCTGAAGCACTTTCTGGAGACATATCTGGCGGACGTGGGGCAGTTCCCACGGCGCTATCGGGCGGATGCGGCGGCGGTGAGGCAGGCACCCCGGGAGCGGGGCCTGTTCACGGTGCAGTATCCCGAGGAGAAGCTGGCGGTGCCGGAGCGGTTCCGATACCTGCCCATGCTGCTCTACGAGGAGGAGAGTGGGGAGGAGCGGTGCACGGCCTGTGGCATCTGTGCCAAGGTGTGTCCGCCGCAGTGCATCTGGATTGTGAGGGCCGTGGGGGAGGACGGGAAGCCGGAGCCCCGGGCGGAGGAGTTCTGCATTGACGTGTCGGTGTGCATGAGTTGTGGGTTCTGTGCTGAGTTCTGCCCCTTTGACGCCATCAAGATGGATCACCGGTATGAGTTGTCCAGCTACGAGCGGCATGAGACGTTGGTGTACGACAAGCGGGATCTTCTCGTCTCGACGGAGTACTATGCCAGAACGCATCCCACCGCCTGGGCGGAGGAGGAGGCGGTGCGGCGGAAGAAGGAGGCTGCCAGGGCCAGGGTGAAAAGGTGAGTCCCATGATGACGCAGGGTAAGACGGGGGAGCTGGGAGTCGTCACCACCACGTTGGAGAAGGCGGTCAACTGGGCCCGGAGCAGATCCCTCTGGCCGGTGCTCTTCGGCCTGGCCTGCTGCGCCATCGAGATGATGCACGCCCAGGCCTCCCACTTCGATCTCTCCCGCTTCGGCATGGAGCTGATGCGGGCCTCCCCCCGTCAGTCGGACCTGATGATCGTGGCCGGGCGGGTGTCACGCAAGATGGCCCCGGTCCTCAGGCGCATCTACGACCAGATGCCGGAGCCCAAGTGGGTCATCGCCATGGGCGACTGCGCCGCCTGCGGCGGGGTGTTCAACAACTACGCTATCGTCCAGGGCGTGGACGAGGTGGTGCCGGTGGACGTCTACGTGGCCGGTTGCCCGCCCCGCCCCGAGGCCCTCATTGATGGCATCATCAAGCTGCAGGAGAAGATCAGGGCCCAGAAGCTGGGGGAGAGGGATTAGCTCTGGTCCTGCGAGCGCCGACGGCGCTCAGGGTTGGAAGAATGGGGGGCGCATCAGATGATGCGCCTTTCTTAAAAAGCGGCGGCTAGAAGCACGCCGCCTGGCTCCCCAGACCGAGCCAGGCGCCGTCATTTATGCGG
>JBHIEC010000072.1:0-10565 GCA_046760425.1 Anaerolineae bacterium | reverse complement strand
GGTGCCCGATCTGGCTGGCGATGGAGTAGAGGGAAGCGGCCCAGACCAGGGCAGCGAGCAGGATCACGCCCGCCACCACCCAGCGGGGGCGCGGGGTGGGAAGAGCAGCAAAAAGTTGAATTCTCTTCATCGCCTCTCCTCCTCGGGGGTTGCGGAGCAATGGCAAACCCACGGCTGAGGACACATAGCACAGCGTTGCAGAAAACTTAGGAAACGGTCCACTGGCCCGGTAGTCTCCCTACTAGGCATCTTCGCAAGCCAAATCTTGGACAAATGAGTCAAGTTTTGAGACTTCAAGTCTAGTCAGTTTGAGGCGAAGCTTCTCTAGGTGTTGGTGGCCAAAAAGGGCGGCGGATAAATCGCGCTGCCTGGTGACAAGCTCTCTCGCATCAATGCGAGAGCTTCGCGCCAGCGGTAAGGATCTGGATGCTCTCTCTAACTCCCGAACGAATTCGGGAGCCTGCGATGACGCGCTGGCACACGCTGACGCTCTTTTAGAGCCACGCGTCTCCCTAAAGGCGTGTGCCAGCGCGTCAGAGAGAGCTTGTCAGGGTAGAACACGCCCAGGCACCGTCATTTATGCGGTGCCACTGTCTCAGCACCCCTTCACGCTGTCACCAACGCTGTAAGGGGGACCACCCCTGGGCCTGATGACCCCATATCTACTCATATTTTATAACAGGGGCAGCAGAAAGTCAATGCCCTCGGGGGCTGTCACGTTACCACCAAAAACTAATACCTGCTACGCTCATGGCAGAGCACCTCGTTGAAGGGAGGCACTGCCATGAGAGACCTACGTACAGACCCGGCTGTCTGACGCCGATTGGCCACGGTGAGCCTGTCGCTTGTACTGAGCCCAGGCGAAGTGAAGCCTTGCCGAAGCTTGCCGAAGGGTTCAGCCCAACGCTTCCAGCTCCTTCTTCCGCTCTTTCCCCTCCGAATTCACCCTCCCGTAGCCCGTGGAAGGGTAAGCTCGTAGACGTCCAAATCCTGGGCGATCCGCACTTCCCCTTTGTAGTGTTCCTGCACCTCTTCGAGGACTTGCCGGGAGTTTTGGGCCAGGGCAGGGTGCAGGTGGATCAGAACCAATCGCTTCACCTCGCACCACTGGGCCAGCTTTCCCACTTGCCAGGGGGTGCTGTGGCCGCGCGCCGGCTTGGGTGTGGAACACTCGTGGAGGAGGATATCGGCCTCCTTAGCCAGGGCCAGAAGCTCCGGGCAGGGGGCGGTATCGGCGGAGTAGACGACAGAGACGCCGCCGAGCTTGGCCACGATCTTCACCGCCAGCGTGGGGCCGATGTGGCGCATGGGGCTGGTGTAGAGGGCGTACTCCTCGTTGTCGAGGACGGCGAAGCCCTCCTCCATAGGAATCTCGCTGAGGACGACAAACTCCCGCTTGAGGCCGAGGATGCCCAGGATGCCCTTCGCTATCCGCAAGGTGCGGGAATTGGCGTAGACGGTGAGGGGCTCGTCGCGCCCGGCCATCATGAAGTGGTGGATCAGGGAAGGGAGGCCATAGATGTGGTCGGGGTGGGCGTGGGTGATGATGACGCCCTCCAGCCGCTCCGGGTCGAGCCCGGCCCTGAGGAGCTTCTGGTAGGGGCTTCCGGCACAATCAAGGAGCAGGATGCCCCGTGGGCTGTCGAGGGCGAGGAAGGTGTTGTCGCGGTCGGCGGTGGACAGAGCCGCCGCGCTTCCGAGGACGACGATGCGTTGCACGTTCACAACCTGCTACTCCGTATCCGCTCGGCGAAGAGGGCGAGCGAGGGCCTTGTGGCGAAATGGACGAGGTGGGCGGGGCAGCGGCAATCGGAGGATCCGAAGCGGGGCACGGGGATCGTCGCACCGGGCAGCCCTCGGGCGATTTCGGCCCACTGGCACTCCTGACAAGCGCTCGCAGCCCAATGGCTATAGCTTGAGTTGGGCTCGGGCCCGCTGCGAGCGCTTGTCACCAGCCGCCCACCCGACGGGGCCGTCCAGACCTCCACCGTTTGGGCGTGCTCCAGCAGGTAATCAATGTGCCAGCGCAGCCGCTTCTCGGCCCGGAAATGACGCGCCAGGCGCGCCTCCAGACCGCCCGGGCCGAGGGCGCTGCCTACGTAGAGGTAATAGCCGGCAGGCAGGTCGAAGGTGCCCAACCGCCCGATAACTATCCGGGTTTCGTGGTCCAAGTACAGGACGAGGGCGTAGGTGCCTTTGGTCTGTGCCATTCAGTTCGCTGTCTCTGACAAGCGCTCGCAGCACAATCGCTATAGCTTGAGTTGGGCGCGAGCCCGCTGCGAGCGCTTGTCATCCTGAGGGAGCCAGGTGACGTCGCCGTGCAGATCCTCGGGGTGGGGTTGGGCAGCGAAGACGGCGTACTCCGCCTTGGCCTGGCCGATGGTGGTAGGGTCGCCATGGCCGGGGTAGACCACGGTCTCGTCGGGCAGGGGGAAGAGCTTCTCCCGGATGCTGGTCAGGATCATGTGAAAGGCCTCGGCGTCGCCGGTGTGGCCAGGGCCGCCGGGGAAGAGGGTATCGCCGGCGATGAGGAGGTCCCGACACAGGAAGCAGACGCTGCCCGGCGTGTGGCCCGGCGTGTGGAGCACGCGCAGGCACTCCTCGCCGAAGGCCACCACGTCGCCGTTCCGCAGCTCGAAATCGGGGGGCAGGGGCAGCCTCTCCGCGTCCAGGCTGTGGATTGCCACAGGCGCTCCCGTCGCCTCCCGCACCTCGATCAGGGCCCCGCTGTGATCCGGATGGCCATGGGTGAAGAGGATGACCTTGACCATGGTATCCTCCAGGGCTTCCAGGATCCTGTCCGCCTCCGCCCCCGGATCAACCACTGCGCTCTGCCCGAACTCAGGGTAGATCAGCACGTAGCAGTTCATGGGCCACGGCCCCACGACCAACCGCTTGAGTTGGACCTCCTCGACGCTGAGTTCGTCCATTCCCTTCTCCAAATCCCCTACGGAAGCCCAAGACCTCTCTGGTACCACTGATAGGACATCTCTTCTGCCCTCAAGTTCACCTGTAGCGGTCGGCCATGAAGATCAAAGTGTTGAAAGTAGCGGGGTGCCCCCCTTGGAACTGGGGAGACGAAGCTGTCATATCCTCCTGCTGAGCTGCGCCAGGTGTATCGGTGGTGCTTAAAACTGCGGCGAAGCCGATGGCTCGGCCGCCTTGAGGGTAGTACTCATGTACACCCTGCGGGATACTCCCCTCAATCACCCATCCCCTTGCTGGCACAAGGGGATCTCCATCCAAGCCTAACAGCGTCAGAGGGATAGCTGCTTCAAGGGTATAGCCCGGGCTGTAAGATTCCTTTCGACGTGCGGCAATCTGGATCTCCCGCACGAGCCCTTCCTTATCCTCAGGATACCAGATGTAAGCCTCAGGCGGGATATCGGCGAAGTTTCCCGGCGAAAGGCCAATCTGGAAATCATCCTCGTTGAGGCCTGGTTCATCGAAGTCCCCTTGTAGATCCGTATCCAACCATAGCTCGACGTGATCACCCACATGGAGTTTAGCCTCTCGTTGCGTCTGCACGATATGGTCGTTAGAAATCTCAGCCCCTACGTAGAAGTAGGTGTCATCCCAGGCGGTGAAGATTTTGCTCCACGTCTTCCCAATCCGTTGCTCTATACTGGGCAGGTACTCGATCTGGCGGAAATCCCACAAGTTGCCGTCGATGGTCAGCTGCTGAGAAAGGCGAGGGCTATAGAAGACGGGTTCCTGGACCCGCAGTCTCTGGACGTTGGGGCCATCCACGAGATAGGCCAGGCTGTAGCTCTGACCATCCCAACGGTAGGCCAAGGCGCCTGGGAAGGTAAGATAGTAGTTGTAGGGGAAAGGTGGCCAATTGGTGCGCTGGGCCTCTTGATGCTGTGTCAGGATCTCTTTCCAGTCATCACCATCTACATCCTCCAACCACACCCCCGTCGTGTAGGCTTCCCCGCAACAGGCTCCCATCTGTGCTCCCCCCGCAGTGTGCTGACGCCAAGTCTCGACAAAACCCACTCCCGTCCAATGGTAAAGAGTGGTTATTCCCTTTCGACCAGCTCCACTGCCCGAGAAGACGCTCCAGTGATGGAAAAGGAGTCCTGCTTGCCCTCGGGCCACCTCGACGAGATCTGCGTGGGTCGCGAGCCTCGCTCTAGCGCTATCACGCTCGAATCCAGAGATCGGGGGCGGTTTCCATATCAGAGCCTTGCCATCATCATCGAACACAGCCAGGCCAAGTTGGCCGTCCAAATAACGATCGAACTCAGGATCCTCATACCGGGGTCGCACGAGGTATACCCACAGCATCTCTAGCTCTGGATCTTCGTCGAGGTTCAGGGCCTCTGCTCGCTGGACCTCAATATGGATACTCTGCACAGGAAGCTGGGCTTTCCCGGCTGGGAAGAAAGTAGGTAGCGTGCCGGGAGGGAACAGGGCGCCGATCATTTCCTCGAATTGCTCAGGCGGGATAGGGTCGGCCGCCGGTTGCTCAAAGGTTTCAGCATAAGCATAGACCTCTCCGTTCCAGCGATAGCGATCCACATGCCACGTCTCTTCGCCGTCCTCCAAGGTGTAGCTGATGTCCACTTCCTTAACTCCGTCGCCGTCGTCATCAGATAGGGTAGCTTCTTTTAAGCCAGCGTAATAGAGGGTGGGTTCCAACCCACTGAAGTAGTGCCAAACTCCCTCCAGGCGTCTTTCTGGATCCCAGCGGCCGCCGATGAAAGGGATTTTCTCGTCTAACTTCTCCCCGTCCCAGCGGTAGAGCTCCAACCAGGCACCATGCCCAGAGTGGGCAAAGAGATGCGGGCCCCCTGTCAGGGGTTCAAGGATCAGTTCATCTTGGCCGTCGCCGTTGATGTCTGCAACGACTACATCCACAGCGTCGTTGATCAGAGGCTCCGGATGTGGCACGTAAGTGGAGTTTGCAAGGGAGCGTACCAGTAAATGCACATCTCCCGCCGTGTCTCGTGCAAAGAGGGGAACACCAATGGGAAAACGGTACAAAAGCACCAACTCCTGGCTCCCATCATGATCAAAATCCACCACCTGTTCAACCAGGAGCTGTGCGCCCCGCGGGAGGAAGTCTTCGGCTGATAGTTCAGTTGGCATCGGGCTGGGTGTTGCCGTAGGGGGGATGATAATGGGCGAGGTGGGGATGGATGTGGGCGTCTGAGTGGGAGTGGCAGGGGTAGGTGTGAAGGTGGACCGTATCGGGGACGGGGTCGGTGTGCCAAAGGGGTAGGGGATACCGATCAAAGGAGTAGGTGAGAGGGGACCAGGATAGGGTTCGGACAACTGCGCAGGCGTAAAAGTGGGAAGGGTGGTAGACGCTGGTGTGGGCGGCACTGGCCCACAGGCGGCGAGTAGAGTGCTCACTATAGCGATGATCACTAAACGTGAGGCTCGTTCCATAGCTCTCCCTCGAATATGAGCATGGTTAGGTCTTTCAGGGTGACCTCCTCCAGGGTCACCCCGAAGACCTCACCGAACCGCTGGGCCAGGCGGCGCCGGACCGCGCTGAGGTCCACGGGCTGCCCCAGCACCCGGCGCATGGAGGTGACGGCCTTGTCCTGGATGCCGCAGGGGATGATGAGGTCGAAGTGGCGGAGGTCTGGATCCACGTTGAGGGCGAAGCCGTGGTAGGTGACCCAGCTCTCAATGCGCGCCCCGATGGCCGCGATTTTTCCATCCCCGACCCACACCCCCACGGCCCCCTCGACCCGTTGAGCGGCGACGCCGAAGTCGGCCAGGGCGCGGATGAGCACCTCCTCCAGGGAGTGCACGTACCAGCCCACGTCCTGCCGGTGGCCTCGCAGGTCCAGGATGGGGTAGCCCACGATCTGCCCCGGGCCGTGGTAGGTCACGTCGCCGCCCCGCTCCACACGATGGACCCGGATGCCCAGCCGGGCCAGCAGCTCGGGGGAGGCGGTGATGTGGGATTCGTCCGCCCGCCGCCCCAGGGTGATGACCGGCGGGTGCTCCAACAGGATGAGCACGTCCTCGCCACGGCCCTCTTTTCGCGCCGCCACCAGCCGATGTTGCAACTCAAGGGCACGGTCATAAGGCTCCAGGCTGAGGTTCAGTAAGAACATAGAGCCTTTTCCCCCTGGACTTAAGGTTGTCCACATCACAGCCTGGCCTCTCCTTCGTAGCTTGCTTTTCCCTCATGATTACCTAGTGTTGCTCCCACAAACCTCCGCTGCCCCCGCACGAACTCCTCCGCACCCATGGCCCGCCTGCCCGCCAGTTGCACCTCTTCCAGCAACAGAGCGCCCTGACCCGTGGCCACAGCGATCCCCTGGGGTAGCTCCATCACCTGGCCTGGCTCCCTGTGGCCTGACCACGCGACCAGCGGCTGGGCCCGCAGGATCTTGAGGAGCCTGCCCTCCCAGAAGGTGTAGGCGCTGGGCCAGGGGGTGTAGGCCCGCACGGCCCGCTCGATCTGGATAGCCGGGAGCGACCAGTTGATGAGGCCGTCCTCCTTGTGGATGAGCTTGCAGTAGCTGGCCTGGCTCTCGTCCTGAAGCCGCGGCTCGATCTCCCCTTCCAGCCAGCGGGGGAGGGTCTCCATCAGGAGGTCCGCTCCCAGGGGGGCGAGCTTCTCGCTCAGGGACTGGGTGGTGTCATGGGGTTCGATGGCCAGTCTGGCCTGGGACAGGATGGGGCCCGTGTCCATCCCTTCGTCCATGAGCATGATGGTGATCCCCGTCTCAGCCTCGCCGGCCAGGATGGCGGCGGGGATGGGCGCTGCCCCCCGGTATTTGGGCAGGAGCGAGGCGTGGATGTTGAGGCAGCCGTGGGGTGGGATCTCCAGCACCGCCGGAGGCAGGATCAGGCCGTAGGCGGCCACGACGATGACCTCTGGCCCCAGCGCCCTCAGTTGCTCCACGGCCTCAGGCCGGCGCAGGGTCCTGGGCTGCAGAACGGGCAGGCCGTGGGCCAGGGCCATCTCCTTCACCGGCGAGGCCACCATCCGCTGCCCCCGTCCGGCCCGCCGATCCGGCTGGGTGAGGACCCCCACCACCTCGTAGCTTTCGATCAGCCGCTCCAGCGTTGGCAGAGCGAAGGCGGGGGTACCCATAAAGACTACGCGCGTCATCTTTCCTCCAGGGTTAATTTTACCACACTTCCCCAGAGGCGACAAGGGTCTGTTGCCATTTTCGCCCAACTGGTTTATAATTCGGGCGGTAACCATTCAGGCAATGGCAAAGAAACCCGGTTTTTTCGTTTAAGCCGACCGAGTTCTTTCAGGAAAGCCTGTGAAATACAATGGACCTTGCTCTTCAGAGACCAAAAACCGGGTTTCTATGTTGCACCTGAGGAGGTCAGATGAGATCCAAGAAATGGCACATCCGGCCCCCGGCGCCTGCAGATCATCTGGCCCGCTTCCCGGACCTCCCGCCCCTCGTCGTCCAGATCCTCTACAACCGGGGCATCACCGAGCCCCACGAAGTGCGGGCCTTCCTGGCAGAGGAGTTCCGAGAGGAGAACCCCTTCCGCCTCAAAGGGATGAACGAGGCGGTAGCCCGGCTGCGGTACGCCATCCGCGCCGGGGAGCCCATCGCCATCTACGGCGACTTCGACGTGGACGGGGTGACGGCCACGGCCCTCCTGGTGCAGGTGCTGACCGCCCTGGGGGCGCGAGCCAGGCCCTACATCCCTCACCGCGTTGACGAGGGCTACGGCCTCAACTGCGACGCCCTGCGCGAGCTGGCGAATCGTGGGGTCAAAGTGGTCGTGACCGTTGATTGCGGCGTGCGGTCTGTGGAGGAGATCGCCTACGGCCGACGTCTGGGTCTGGACATCGTCGTCACCGATCACCACGCGGTGCCCCAGGAACTGCCCCCCGCCCTGGCAGTGATTGATCCCCGGCGGCCCGACTGCCGCTACCCCTTCAAGGACCTGCCCGGGGTGGGGCTGGCCTTTAAGCTGGCCCAGGCCCTTCTGCGGGTGCAGAAGCGGGTGCCCCTCCCCGGCCAGCGGTGGGAAGTCACCGAAGAGAACCTGCTGGACCTGGTGGCCCTGGGGGCCGTGACCGACCTGTCGCCCCTGGTGGGCGAGAACCGGGCCCTGGTGCGGCGCGGGCTGGAGGTGCTGAACCAGGCCCAGCGGGTGGGGCTGCGGGGGCTGATGCAGACAGCCGGGGTGGAGCCGGGCCGGGTCAACACCGAAACCATCAGCTACGTCCTGGGGCCTCGGCTCAACGCCGCCGGACGCCTTGACCACGCCATGGCCAGCTTCCGGCTGCTGATGAGCCAGACGGAGGAGGAGGCTGCTGAGTTGGCCCGGGACCTGGAGGAGAAGAACCGCCGGCGGCAGCAACTGACCATCGAGATGCTGGAGCGGGCCCGTCAGGAGGTGGTGGATCTGGTCCCTGAGGAGAAGCTCCTCTTCGTGGCCGGCCGGGACTACCTGGCGGGCATCGTGGGGCTGGTAGCCAGCAGGCTGACGGAGGAGTTCTACCGCCCCGCCGTAGTGGTCGAGTTGGGGGATAAGGAGAGCCGGGGCTCGGCCCGCAGCATCCCCGAGCTCAACATCGTGGCCGCCCTGGATGAGTGCCAGGATCTGCTGACCAAACACGGTGGCCACGCTGCAGCGGCCGGCTTCACCGTGTCCAACGCCAACCTGGAACCCCTCCGTGTCCGGCTGCGGGACATCGCCGCCCGCCAGCTCCGGGACGTGGACCTGACGCCCACCCTGGACATAGACGTCGAGGTGCCTCTGGCCGAAGTGAACTGGGCTACCCACGCTCTGATCAGCGAGCTGGCGCCCTTTGGCCAGGCCAACCCCGCCCCCCTCCTCCTGAGCCGGGGCGTGGCCGTGCGCGATCATCGTCTGGTGGGCGAGAACCATCTGAAGCTCACCCTGGACGACGGGCGGGTGGTCTGGGACGCCATCGCCTTCGGGCAGGGGGCATGGGCGGAGGCTTTGCCCTCCCGGGTGGACATCGTCTACAGCCTGGAGGTGAACGAGTGGCGGAAGGGTGAGCGGTGGCTGCAGTTGAACGTGAAGGATCTGAGGGCGAGTGAGGGGTAGGGGACAAGGGATCAGGGATGAGGGATGAGGAAGGATAAACAGGATGGAGCAAATTTGGTCCATCATCGTGAGCTTCTGGCAGACCTACCGTGACCAAATCCTCGTTGGGTTGATCGTGGGCCTGCCCGCACTCATCGCCACCATTTGGGGCATCATCTACCAGCGTCGTCAGTGGCTGGCCGAGCGACGTCGGGACGAGGAGGAACGGGCGCGCCTGGAGGCCGAGGCCAAGGCCCGAGCAGCCTTTCCCTTCCGCCGCACCACCCCGGACGAGCTCCCCCAGCACCTGGTGAACTTCACCTACAAGGACATCCCCCACGTGCCCCGCTGCGCCCCCCAGCGGCAGGCGGAGCTGGAGGCCCTGGTCCAGGAGAAGCGAGTGCTGCTCACCGGCCGCAGCGGCCTGGGGAAGACCCACGAGGCCATCCACCTGGTGCGGAGGCTGGCCGGGGAGCGCCCGCCGGGCCGGGTCATCGTGCTGGTGCCCGAAGGCCGATTGGCGGAGCCCCGGGAGCTGCCCCCCGACCTCCCCACCCGGCAGAACACCGTGGTGCTCTTCCTGGACAACCTGCACGAGGAGTTCCGGGAGGCCTATGAGCGGCCTCGCGGCGAGGCGCGGGCAGGCGGGCCGGATCCCCGCACCACCTTGCAGGCCGTCCTGCGCTGGTTCGAGGCCCGCTGCGACGACTTCCGGGTGGTGGCCACGGTGCGGGAGGAGCCAGGGCCCCCGGGGCACCGGGGCTGGCGGGAGTGGCTGGGCTATCGAGAGGACGGCACGCTGTGGGGGAAGTTCCGGCGCTACCCTCTGCCCGAGATGGAGCGAGAGCAGGCTCTGGGTTTCATCCAGGCCATGCAGGAGTGGCTGGCAGCAGTGCGGGGCCTGCCGCTGGACGTGGACCCCGATGCGGCGGAGCTCATGGCGCGGAAGTTCGATGGCACCCCGGCCAGCCTGCGCGACTTCCTCCTCATCCAGCGGGAGACCAAGGGCCGGGAGCGGGTAACCCGCGCCATCGTAGCCCAGGAGTTCGATGGCCGCTTCCCGCACGACTGGGAGCGGGAGGTGTACAACGCCCACATTGCCCCCTACTCCGCTCCCCGCCACCTCTTCGTTGCCCTGAGCCTCCTGCAACAGGCGGGCGTGACGCCGTATTGGTTTCTGGCCTTTCGCCTGGCGACCCGGATGTGGGGCATCCACCCCTCGGAGGAGGAGCGGCTCCTGGGCCATGCCCTGATGCGGGTGGAGACCTGGGTCAAGGTGCGGGACGGGGTGCTGGAGTGCTCCGAGGCGTATCTTGAGGGGCGGGCGGACCTGGCGGAGGGGGCGAGGGAGCTGGCGACGGTGCTCCTCGCCGCCAGCCGCAAGTACCTGCCGCTCCTCGCCCCGGAGCTCATCCGCCTGGGGAATGCCCTGTGGGCACTCCCACGAGGCGACCGTGCCCAGAACCTGGAGGAGGCGATCGGCTGCTACCAGAGGGCGCTGGAGGTCAGGACCCGGGCCGACTTCCCCGTGGAGTGGGCCACGACCCAGAACAACCTGGGCAACG